>JAGXKI010000018.1 GCA_018335295.1 bacterium
CAAAAAGGGGATAAATGTTAGAAATAGACTGAGTGCCGGAGTGGTGAAATGGGTAGACGCGCTGGACTCAAAATCCAGTCCGGGGCGACTCGGGTGTGGGTTCGAATCCCACCTCCGGCACCACCTTTCCCCTGGAAATCCGAAATATTCCTTTGATTTTCCTTTAAGCACCATTAAGCTGGATTAAGCGAGTTTAAGCAAAACTGTTACATATTTGTGCCAGGGGAGTGAGTCTATCTTTTAGGAAGGTGGAAGTAGTCCAGCTACTGTCCATTGAGTCTGACAATATACCTATTCTACCAAAGAGACTCTCGCACTATAGGTGGTACAAATTTTGGAGGGCAGTTCCCAAGTAGAACAGTCTTAATACCATTTTTATTCAAATAATCAGAAATAGTAATAGCAAGCTCTTTTAATGAAAGACCTTTTATGTTCATGTATATTTAATTAAAGAGGCTTATTGGTGCGTCGAGGCCTTAACCTGGGCATATAGAACTTTTCTTTTTCTTCTTTAGGAATAAATTGTAAAGTTTTTTCAAGAAAAGATTCCAATTCACTTTTGAAAGGATACCTTGGATTTATTCCAAATAGTCTCACTTTCCCTTTTAACCTGCTATAAAGAACGCCATATTTTTCCAAGTTTAATAATTGGTTTTGAACTCCATTTAAATAAATATTAAGACGTGAAGAAATCTCATTAGGATAAGACTCACCATTTGACTATTAGCTCTAATGGGCTGAAGGGTGGTAATATGAGTATTCAATTGATACCTGGAGGCCCATATGGACGAAAATTATTACAACAGGCAGAAACTTAAAGATCCGGAATCTGCGGTCATCTTTGAGATATCCAAGAGGTTTAACCTCAGTCTCTGCTGAGAGAGATAGCTTCCCGCATCTCTTTAAAACCGAAATCATTTCAGGAATAAAGGGATGAAGCCTTTCTCTTTCTAGCTCGCCTTAAGATTCCTCTTAAAGAGGTCATTAGAAAAATTTTTATTTTGCTGTTTCTTTATTTATACTGTATTTTTCTCCAATATTTTGATAATAAATAGATTCAGCAGAAAATTAGTCCTGGCCAAGAGAAGGCGAGATTTAGAGGTGAAAAGATGAAATCAAAAAATGCAGTCCTATTATTTATAAGTATTCTCATTCTCTTATTCCTGACTTACTGTGCCAAAGAAGAGTTGAAGCCTACTCTGGCTGTGACCCCGTCGGGAGAGAAGTGGGTGAATCATACCTTGAATAAAATGACCGTGGAAGAGAAAATTGGCCAGATGGTGTGCAGCCGTTTTTCCGGACAATTTTACCACTTCCAAAATCCCAACCTTCAGGATTTAGAATCTTTGGTTGAAGAGCAGAAAATCGGAGGATTGATCATGTTCGGGGGTGAAATCTATGAAGCCGCCCGTTTGATAAACAGTCTCCAGGAGAAAGCGGATGTCCCTCTATTGATCGCTTCCGACCTGGAGAGGGGGTTGGGAAATCAAATCGGAGAAGCCACTCTTTTTCCTCCTTTGATGTCCATCGGAGCGACCCGGTCTGAAGAATTGGCCTACCAGATGGGAAAGATTACCGCAGTGGAAGCCCGAGCGGTGGGAATCCACTTGACCTACGCACCGGTTGTGGATGTGAATATCAACCCTCAAAATCCCATTATAAGCACCCGCTCTCTGGGAGAAGACCCGGAACAGGTGGCTCGTTTGGCCGCGGCCTTTATACGAGGGTGTCAGGAAAATGGATTGATGGCCACAGCCAAGCATTTTCCAGGACATGGGGATACTGATGTGGACTCCCACAGTGAGCTTCCGGTGGTGGAAGGAGATATGGAGAGGTTGAACAGTGTGGAGATTTTGCCTTTTGAAAGGGCTGTCCAGGCCGGGGTCCAGGCTGTGATGACCGCTCATATCCATGTTCCTGTCCTGGATCCTACCCCCAATCTCCCGGCTACCCTTTCCCCAGTGATAATTGGCCGTCTTTTAAGGGATAAACTGGGTTTTGATGGATTGATCGTGACCGATGCGATGGGTATGGGAGGAGTGACGAGCCTTTATTCTCCCGAAGAGGCTGCTTTGAAAGCGGTGAAAGCCGGAGTGGATTGTCTTCTTCTTCCCCCTGAAACAGAAAAGGTTATAGAGACACTGGCAGCCCGTGTGAAGAAAGGTGAGATCAGTGAAACCACCATAAACAGCTCTGTGAGAAGGATTTTAACAGCCAAAGCCAAACTGGGACTTTATAAAAAGAAACTGGTGGATATAGAGGCTTTGGACCGGGTCATCGCTTCCCAAAAACACATCCAAAAGGCGGAAAAGGCTTTCCGGGCTTCGGTAACCCTGGTGCAGAATAAAGGTGATATCCTGCCTCTTTCCTGTGAAGATAAGAAAATTTCTGTTTTTTCTCTAAGCAGCGATAAAGGGGATTTTTATGCAGGGAGAACTTTTATCGAAGAAGTCAAGAAGCGGTGCGATTCGGTCCATGAATTTTATGCGGATGCTATGACCGGAGAGAAATTCATAGAAGAAGCTGTGGAGAAATCATCGGATTCTGATTTACGGGTCATTTCCCTTTTTTCCAGCCTGCGGGCCAGAAAGGGCAGTGTGGGGCTTGATGAAAGGCATGTGGAACTCATAAATGAGCTGGCTGAAGATGAAATTCCTCTCTTGGTTATTTCCTTTGGAAGCCCTTATTTTCTCAAAAGTTTTCCCGAAGTGGAGGGATATGTTTGTGCCTACCGGAGAGCTTCCATTGCCCAGAGAGCTGCGGTGGAAGCTGTGTTTGGGGAAATCGGCTTTCAGGGCCGGCTCCCTGTTTCCATTCCCGGCCTTTATGAAAGAGGCCACGGGATTGTCCTTAAAGCAAAAGAGTCTTCACAAAAAACAAATTTGTGATTCCTTAGGGAGACTGATTGGTATAGGATAGGGAAAAAGGAGAGTTTTAATGAAAAAAATTATGAGTTTTTTGGTTTGTGTTTTGATTCTTTTAATGGGAAGTGTACTGACTGAGGCCGGAGCCGCAGAGGTGGAACCTTTGAGCTTCGATCACAACTACACTTTCTCCGAAGTGGTAGATTATCTGAATAAAGTCATAAAGTCCTATCCGGATATCACCCGCCTCCATAAAATCGGAGAAAGCTATGAAGGACGCGACCTTATGGTCCTGGAGGTTACCAATCAGAAAAACGGGGATGCTTTGGATAAACCGGGCTTCTGGATAGATGGAAACCTACATTCCAGCGAGGTCATGGGGGCGGCTGTGTGTTTGAAAACCATCGAAACACTGGTCACAGAATACGGGAAAGACCCAGAAATCACCCGGCTGGTAGATACCCGGACGGTTTATATCATGCCCAAACTCAACCCCGACGGTTCTGACTTGTATCTGAAAACTCCCTTCAATCTGCGCAGCAGTGTGCGTCCGTATGATTCGGATGGAGACGGCGCTTTGGATGAAGATCCCCCTGAAGATTTGAATGAAGATGGCTATATCACAACCATGAGAATCAAGGATGAGAAGGGAACCATGAAGACCCATCCTGAAGATTCCCGTCTCATGAAAAGAAGAGAAGAAGACGAAAAGGGGGAGTGGAGAGTTTACAGAGAAGGGGTGGATAATGACGGAGACGGCCGCTACAACGAGGATGGGGTGGGCGGACTGGATATCAACCGGAACTGGCCCTCCCGCTGGCAGCAGGAATACATCCAACGGGGTGCGGGTCCTTATCCGCTTTCTGAGCCGGAAACCCGGGCTGTGGCGGAATTTTTATTCGACCACCCCAATGTCACCGGGTTGATCAACCACCACATGGCCGGGAATTTCCTCTACCGGCCGCCCACGAACCTGTGGGTGGACCCGGTTACCGGAAAGAAAATGGAGATTCCCTCTCAAGATGAGAGGATCTACCAGACCTTTGGGGATAAATACAGTGAAATCCTCTTTGACCAGCCGGTGAGAAAAGTTATGGGCCGGAGAGGACCGCCTTCCTATGGGGCTATATTCGGAGTGATGATCGGTTGGGCCTATGACCATCTGGGAATTTTCAGCTGGGTTCCGGAAATGGGATCCTTGGAGCCTTTTTGCGATTATGATGATGACGGAAGGGTCACCGACCTGGAGCGGATGCGCTGGAATGAAAAGGAAATGGACGGTCGGATTTTTGTGGACTGGGAACCCTATGATCATCCTGAATTGGGGAAGGTGGAGATCGGAGGCTTTGTGCGCAAGCTCTACAATCCCAAATACGAAAGCTATACCAACATTCTCTGTACTCCGGGACCCAAATACAAGGAGTTTCTGGAAAATCATACACGATGGAATCTTTACCTTGTCCGCATGTCTCCTTTGGTCAAGATCACAGAAGTCAAGACCGAGACCTTGGATGCCGGATTTGTCCGGATAACCGCCGGTCTTCGCAACATGGGGTTTCTTCCCACCAATGTCACTCAGCATGCAGTGAATAATGAAACAGCCAAACCGGTGAAAGTTTTCCTTTCATCAAACGGTGCTGAACTGGTCGGAGGGAAAAAGGAACAGGAACTGGGTCATCTTCCAGGGAACACTCCTCGTTCCGTTTCTCCGGTTGAGAATCTGGAATGGGTGGTCCGGACTACCAGAGAGAGTGGGGCCTCTGTTGAAATCAAAGTGGTCTCCCAAAAAGGGGGTACGGTGAAACGTAAGGTTTCTCTCAACTGAATTTAAACGAAGGTATGACCTGAAAAAATTCAGTTATCTTCCGGATCAACGAAATCCAAGGAAAGTCCCCTCTGGTTCTGGACCCGATTCCATCTTCCTCCAGAGTTCAAAGGTCAGCATATTTTTTTAAAGGATTCAGAATCATTTTTCGTCCATCTGGAATTTGTATTCTTTGGGGGGTTGGGCTCCCATCAGGTGTTTCACAAAGTAGTCCCATCGGCGGCGGATCATATAAGATTCCCGGCCGAAGCCGTGGCCGCGGTTTGGAAAAAGGATGAGGTCAAAGTCTTTGTTGGCAGCAATCAGCTCTTTAACCACCAGGAGGGTGTTGTAGAAGGGTACGTTAGTATCCATGGTTCCATGAGCCAGCAGAAGCTTGCCCTTGAGGTTTTCGGCTAAAAGCTGGTTGGCTTGGTTGTCGTAGTTTGTGGTGCCGTCGGGATAGGTTTTCAGCAAACCCTGCCATTTCTCACCCCAGTCGTCTTCGTAATTGCGGTTGTCGTGGTTGCCGGCTCCACTGACGGCTACCTTGAAGAAGTCGGGATAGCGGAGTATGGCATCGGTAGAAGCGAATCCTCCTCCGGAATGACCGTAGATTCCAGCCCGGTCAATATCGATCCAGGAATGCCGTTCGGCCAGCTGTTTCATTCCGGTTATCTGGTCGGGGAGTCCGTTGTCTCCCATATTCCCGTAGTAGGTCTCATGGAATGATTTGGATCTCATGGGAGTTCCCATCGCATTCAGAGCCACCACGATAAAGCCCAGCTCGGCTAGGGCTTGTTTATCGCCCCGGGATGCAGCGAAACCAAACGTTCTCACGCTTCCTGATTGGGGTCCGGGGTAGATGTAGTTGATGATGGGATACTTTTTGGTGGGATCAAAGTCTGTGGGTTTGAACATAAGACCATAGAGGTCTGTTTTTTTGTCTCTAGCCTTAACTGAGAAAGGAATCGGGGGTTTCCACCCTTCCTTACGAAGGGAGGAGATATCTGCTTTCTCAATCTGGAAGAGCTTTTGTCCTTGAGTATCCCGCACTACAGTGAGGGGTGGCTCCAGCGGGGTAGAGGAACTGTCCACAAAGAAGTGTCCAGAAGGGGAAAGGGAGATGGAGTGATTGGCTTTTTCAGGTGTTAGAAGTTTTAAGCCTGTCCCGTCCATACGAATTCGGTAAAAATACTTGTAATAGGGATTCCCGGACTCCCGGCAGTTTCCTGTAAAGTAGATAAGGCGGTTCTCTCTATCTACGCGGCGCACCTGGAGTACATTCCAGTTTCCTTGGGTGATGCGGTTTTTAAAATCGCCGGTTTCCAGGTCATAGAGGTAAAGATGGCCCCAGTTATCTCTCTGGGAATACCAGATGACTTCATTGGAATCGGGAAGGACGCGCCAGTTAAAGGTGTTGTGTCCTGATTCAAAGAAAGTCTCTTCGGTTTCATCCAGGACGTCTCGAACAACTCCGGTTTCTGGATCGGAAACCCGGAGAAGGGCGTGTTTGTGGTCGCGGGAACTGGAAACAAAGGCCAATTGGGAGGAATCCGGGCTCCACTCCACATCAGCGAACCCTTCACCGCGGCAGGCCACGTGATCACAGACTGTAGAACGGTGAGGATCCGGGGGCATTTGGAGTCTGACTACGCGGGGGCCGTCAAGATGAATCACCACTCGGTGGATCCTGAAAATGTGTTTGTCTCCAGGAAGAGGGTATTTCCAGGATTCCAATTTGGGGTGTCCTACATTGGTGGTGGTCAGGTGCATTTCTTCGACCTTGCGGCCGTCGTGTTGGAAGGTAGCTATCTTTTTGGAATCGGGGGACCACTTCAAAACCGGCCGGTCGCTCTTAGTCCATCCCGCATTGTTTGTGGCGTAACCGAAGTTCTTCTCTCCATCGGTAGTGAGCTGGGTGTCTTCTTTGGTTTCCAGATTCCGGACCCACAGGTTGTGGTTGCGGATGAAAGCCGCATATTTGCCGTTGGGAGAGACAACCGCATCGAGTTTGGGGTCGACAGGAGGAGCTGTTTTCGTGCAGATGTCTTTGGGAATGTCATATTTATAGTGCTGGGTTTTGATTTGAAATGTGATGGATTGTCTATTATCGGTAAAATCGATTTTCTGAAAGGGGAGATGGAAAGGCTCATAAGTTTTGTCTGTGGTTTGAGAGAGGGCAGCGGCCAGTTTCTGATGGTCAAAGGCGCGTTCGTGTGTTCGTTTTTTCGCATTCACAAGGATAAACTCGAATCCTTTTTCAAATCGATTCCGGTACCAGAAACGATCTCCATCCAGCCAGGTAGGGCGGACATCGGCGCCCAAGACAAGGGGTTCGGTGTGGGAGCGAAGGAATTTTTCAGCCTGAGCATAGTCTTCGGTAGTAAGGACTTGAGGATTTTTATCGTCTTGAGGAAATGAAAGAGTGTTGGATGCAAACAAGATTATCAATAAAAATGTAAAAAAAGGTTTCCTTAAAAATTTTTTCAATTGAGCCTCCTCGTTCATTTTATTTGCTTAAGTAATATCTTTTTGAAATTTGGATTTTGAATTTTGAATTCTTTCACCCCTGGAATGACACATGGACAAATCGCATGAATGAAATGGCTATTTTCTAAGTAATGATTCAGGTTAATTGGAGAGTTGATAATACCACACTCGAAATCCCTGCTCAATTGTTATTTCTGCCTCTATGACATTCCAACTTTTTTTCATGGGAAACATTTATATAAAAACATATTAGTTATTTCGAGATTGCATCGGAATCCAGTCCGATGAATTTAAAAAGGAGGGGTAAAAATAAAATATTCCAGTGAAAGAAAATCAGGTTATTTTATTCATTATCATAAAGTTACAAAGTATTTTAAAATGAATAAGAATGGGGAAAAGTTAAGCTATTTTACTGATAATAAACCAAATACGCCGGAGTGTCCTCTTAATAACGTCTAAGAATAAAATGATTGACCGGTATTTTCCCTTGTGGTATAAACAAAAAAATGGAGATGGAGAGGGATTTTCTAACCCTGCCTGAAAGAAATGTTACATGTCACCCTTTTTTACCTTCTGGAGTGATGACTTGAGAAATTCTTTTAACTCATTCATTCTCTTTTTGTTATTGAAAGAATCAGCCTTTTTTATGAATAATTCAGAGTAATGGCAAGGAGGAGTCAATGAAAAAGCCTTTGGGTATTTTTACTGGATTGGTGTTAGCGGTATTTTGTTTGAGTTTAAATGCAGAACCTATGGATAACACAGATTTGGAGAGGTTCTCATCGATGGAAGCGCGAAGTGTAGGACCAGCTGGGATGAGCGGCCGAGTGGCTGCGGTTGGATGTGTGGAGTCCAACCCTAAAATCATCTATGTGGGAGGAGCCACCAGCGGGGTGTGGAAATCCGTAGATAAGGGTTTCACCTGGGAACCTATTTTTGATGATCAGCCTGTCTCAGGTATCGGATCGATTGCTGTCTTCCAGAACAATCCATCCATTGTATGGGTGGGAACTGGAGAAGGAAATCCTCGAAACAGTGCGGGAGTAGGCAACGGGATTTTCAAAAGTATGGACGGAGGAAAAACCTGGACTCATATGGGGTTAAAAAAGACAGAAAGAATCCACCGGGTAGTGCTTCACCCTGAAGATCCGGATATTGCTTATGCAGCCGCTATGGGAACCGCATGGGGAGAAAACCCAGAACGAGGCGTTTACAAGACCACCGATGGGGGAGAGACATGGGAAAAAGTCCTGTATGTGAATGAGAAAGTCGGTTGTGCGGACCTGGTTATGGACCCTCAAAACCCCAACAAACTGTTTGCCGCTATGTGGCAGTACCGGCGCTGGCCCTGGTTTTTCAAATCAGGAGGTCCCGGAAGCGGCCTGTATGTGACTTATGACGGGGGCCAGAACTGGGAAGAAATCACTCATGAAGATGGACTTCCTGCTGGAGAGCTAGGCCGAATCGGGTTGGCCATCGCCCGTTCTAACTCAGACATTGTTTATGCTCTGGTGGAAGCCAAACAGAGCGCTCTGTGCCGTTCTGAAGATGGAGGCCGGAGCTGGAAAATTGTAAATGACTCAGAAGGAGTGAATCCCAGGCCTTTCTACTACTGTGACATCCGGGTGGACCCGGAAAATGAAAACCGCCTATACCGACTGGCTTCCAGTTTGTCTGTCTCAGAGGATGGAGGAAAATCTTTCGACCGGATTGCTCGAGGAGTTCACAGCGACCACCACGAATTATGGATTCATCCTGAAAAGGCCCAGTTCCTGATCAATGGAAATGACGGGGGATTGGCTGTCAGCCATGATCGTGGAGAGACCTGGAGGACAGTGAAGAATTTACCCTTTGCCCAGTTCTACCATATTCGTGTGGATAAGGATCTTCCCTACAATCTTTATGGAGGTATGCAGGATAACGGATCCTGGTGTGGCCCCAACACCGTGTGGAGACGAAGAGGGATCCGGAATTATCTCTGGAAAAGAATTGGAGGCGGAGATGGTTTTGATGTGGTGAAAGACCCGGCAGAACCGGCCATTGGTTACTCCATGTCCCAGAGAGGAAATCTGATGCGGTTTAACCTGGAGACAGGGGAGATGAAATACATCCAACCTCATGGTCCTGAAGATGAGGAGCTGCGTTTCAATTGGAGTGCTGGGATTGCCATTGATCCTTTTGATCCATCCACCATCTATTACGGAAGTCAGTTCCTCCATAAAACTCCGGACCGGGGAAAAAGCTGGGAAATCATCAGTCCGGACCTCACCACCGACGATCCCGAGAAGCAAAAACAGGGCCAGAGTGGAGGATTGACTCTGGACGTAACAGGGGCCGAAAATTATAGTTCCATCATCGCAATCGCTCCCAGTCCCCTTAAGAAAGGAATTATATGGGTAGGTACCGATGATGGAAATGTTCAAGTGACCACAGATGGAGGGGAAACCTGGACCAATGTCGTAGAAAACATTCCCGGACTTCCTTCTCATACGTGGTGTCCTCACATTGAAGCCTCCAAACATGATCCAGAAAGCGCTTTGGTAGTTTTTGATGACCACAGGAGAAGCAATTGGACCACTTACGTGTACAAGACCACGGATCTGGGGAAAATCTGGGAAGATTTGGCTCAAAATGACCCCACTTCCGGTTTGGAAAACGAGGTCTGGGGTTTTGCCCATGTCATTGAGCAGGACCCTGTGGATGAAGATTTGTTATTCCTGGGAACCGAATTCGGACTTTATGTAAGCTTTGACGGAGGAAACCAGTGGTCCAAATGGACCCATGGGGTTCCCACCGTGCCGGTCAGGGATTTGGTCATTCATCCCAGAGAATATGATCTGGTGGTAGGGACTCATGGACGGGCAGCTTTTATCATCGATGATATCCGGCCGTTGAGGCATGCGGATGAAGATGTGATGGAAAAACCCTTACACATTTTTGAAGTTCCTCCGGCCTACATTCATCATTCCAGAGCTTCGGAAGGCTATAATTCGCCTGGGGATACCATGTTCAGCGGAGAAAAGGAACCCTACGGGTCTGTGATCAAGTATGTTTGCCATCCTCCCGAAAAAAAGGAAAAAGAAGAAAAGAAAAAGAAGAAGGGAAAGAAAAAGGTTGAGATAAAAATTCTGGATCAATCAGGAAAGGTGATTCGGGAGGCCGAAGGGCCCATGAAGGAAGGAGTCAATCGTTTCGTCTGGAATTTGCGGACAGATAGTTTCCGTTACCCCACTTTACGTGAGAGAAGAAGGCGGTATAGACCCTCCGGACCCGAAGTTATTCCCGGTGAGTATACGGTTAAGATAAAGATGGGAGATCAAGAGGAGAGAAAAACTCTCCAGGTTAAGGCAGACCCAGAGGAAAACATCCCTTTAACCGAGAGAAAAGAGAAATTTGAAACTTTGAGTGAATTTGGCAAAAAAATTGAAGTTCTGGCTGAGGCTGTGGACAGGGTCAAGAAGGCCGACAAAAAGATCGACACTGTAATGGAACAGCTTAAAGAAAAAGAAGAGGAGAAGGCCCAGCAGTTGAAAAAAGACGGGAAAAAATTGAAGAAAAAACTAAAATCATTCCTGGAGAAAATCTTTGGAGAAAGAGATGTTCAGGGTATTCCGGATCGGAGTGATACCGTATTGAGGAAGGTTACACGTCCCCTTTACAGTGTGGCTTCTTCTTACCATGCTCCTTCCTCTTCGGAGATGGTGAAGTTAAGGAGGGCTCGAGATCTACTCAAGAAAACTCTGGATGAATTCAACAAACTTTTTACTGAAAATGTGGCTGCTTTTGCTCAAAAATATGAATCCTATGATTTAGAATTGTTCCCCGAAAGGGAGCCTTTGGACCTCAACTGGGAGCCTGAAAAGAAAAATTAAGCTGAGAATCGAGATTTATCCGAGTCCGCATATACCGGAAGGACAGGAAGGATTGCTGTTTCCAGAATTTGAACCTACGTTGAAGCTTGACATAATTCGCTTGATGTTTTGACTGAGGCATTGGGGACATTTACCTCCCTTCTTGTCGGAAACAACTCCGGTGAGTTGTTCGAAGGTGTTTCCGCAGTCTTTACATTGATAAGTGTAGAGTGGCATTTTTCACCTCTTTCAATTGAGATGGGGTTTAATTTTTTCCAAGATGGATTCCTTGGGCAGAGCTCCCACCATAACCTCTACCATGTTTCCGTTTTTAAAAAGAGCTAAAGTAGGGATGCTCATGATACCGTAAGTTCCGGCAGTCTCACGCCCTTCATCTACATTCAGTTTACAAACTTTGAAATTCCCGTCGTTTTCCTTGGCGATTTCTTCTACGGCTGGAGCCACCATTTGGCAGGGCATACACCACTCTGCCCAGAAATCGACCAGGACGGGTTTATGTGAATCCAAAACGGTTTCTTTGAAATTGGAATCATTGACATGAATCATTGGAACCTCCTGAGGTTGATGCATTCGAAGATTTTTTTGATTTGTTTGGGTTGGACCAGGAAATAACACCGTCTTTTTCCATCCATCCGGTAATCCACGATCCCACAGGTTCTCAGTATATGGAGATGTTGAGATACATTGGCCTGAGGGACATTCAGTGATTCTTCGATGTTTCCCACACATTGGTCCTGGAAGAGCAGTTTCCGGATTATTTTGATCCGGGTTGGATGAGCCAGAGCTTTAAAATACTCTGCTTGCTTTCTAATTTGCTGTTCCATTTTATATTATCATATTCGAATATTATTATAATACATTTTTTGTATTTGTCAAGAGAACTCAGAATAATTAAAGGTGTTTCTTTTGAAGGTGGAGTTTATTTTTAAATTCAGTTGCAATAAAGGTCATTTTTTTCGTAAAATTCTATTTCTCATCCATTTAAAGTCAAAGATGAGAAAAGGAGAAGAATCTGATGTCTTCAACTAACTTTTCCTTGGCCAATCCTCTGGCTGTTCTTTTGGATAAAAAACCTGAAGATTTCCGAAGAATGGATTGTCTTGATGTTATTAAAAAGAAAAATATTGAACGCATTACCTTTCATTACACCGCGTTGGACGGGAGACTCAAAGAGCTCAAACTCCCTGTTTCCGATTTAGCTCAAGCCGAAAGAGTCCTTGCTCAAGGGGAGAGGGTGGATGGATCTTCTTTATTCAAAGGAATTGTAGAGCCGGGTTTGTCTGATTTATATGTGGTGCCGGAGTATAAAACCGCTTTCCTGAACCCCTTTGATGAAAAAAGTTTGGATTTTATCTGCCGTTATTTAAATAAAGACGGCCAAAGAGCTCCTTTTGCTCCGGATAACATCCTTCAAAGGGCCTACCAACTATTTCAGAGGAATTCTGGTTTAACTTTTCATTCCATGGGAGAGTTGGAATTTTTCCTTGTATTCGATGAGGAAAAAACCCTTTTCCCCATGGAAGAGCAGAGAGGTTACCATGAGTCCTCTCCTTTCCTAAAGGGAGGACCGATTTTGAACGAAATGGGGAAGTACCTGGCTCAGATTACCGGTGCGGTGAAGTATGCCCACAGTGAAGTGGGCTCGATTGAGACACTCGAAAGTGAATTGGATGAGATCAATGAAAAAAGAGCTGAGCAGATGGAGATAGAATTTTTACCCCGGCCCGCCACAGAGATGGCCGATTTCTTGGTATTGGCCAGATGGTTGGTACGGAATGTTGCTTACCGGCATGGATGTTTGGCAACTTTTGCCCCAAAAATCAAAAATTCGGCTGCAGGAAACGGCCTCCACGTGCATCTTGAACTGAAAAAAGACGGAGAAAATGTTATGTTAGAAAAAGATCAAAAACTATCCGAACAAGCTCTGCGGTTGATCGGTGGCTTGTGTGCGTATGGAGATTCTTTAACAGCCTTCGGAAATACAGTGGCTTCATCATATTTTCGTCTGGTTCCCGAACAGGAAGCGCCCACTCAAATTTACTGGAGTGATTTGGACAGGAACGCCCTAATCCGAGTTCCTTTAGCCTGGTCTGGAATCAAAAATATCGCCAAAGTTATTAACCCGGGAGACGAGTCCGAAGCTAGAATTCCACCTGCCGGCCAGACCGTGGAATTTAGGTGTCCCGATGGGAGTGCATGGCCCCATTTTCTTTTAGCTGGCATCATTATGAGTGCTGACTGGTCCATGAAGAATGACGAATCATTGGATATAGTACAGAAACACTATTCTGTCAAAGGAAAGATGGGAAATGATGAAAAGCTGGAGTCTTTTCCGTCTCTTCCTAAAAGCTGTAGCGAGTCCAGTCAGATTCTTTCCAGGAAAAGAAAAATGTTCGAAAAAGAAGGAGTTTTTCCGTCCAGTGTGATCGATTATGTGGTGGATAATCTGAAGAAGGAAGAAGTGATAATGGTAGACCATGACCGCACCCGGAATCTCCAGAAATTGATGCATAAAGATTTACACAAACATTGATAAATGAAATAATTCAAAAATCAAAAGTTGAATAGAGGTCAAGGTTGAGGTTTAGGTTGAGTAAATTCAATGGAATCAACCAAAAAGACCAAACAGACTAAACAGACTAAATAGCCTAGATAGACGCAAGTAACGCAACAAACGCAATAAACTCTTATTGGTTTTCTCGCTTAATAAAATCCTTCTCTGACAGGATCAGTCCTAAAGAGAATTTTATTTTCAGGCTAATTCCCCGTGGCGGCTCCGCCGCCTTTAACAAGTTAATTTCAGAGAAAAATGTTATAATGTAAGACACGAACCCATTCCTCACTGGAGAAAAATTTTAAAAATGGGTTGATTTTTAAAATCATTTGAGTATAATATAATCAAACTTTGTTGCGCTGGCTGGGCAAAGTTTTCGAAACCCTCCTTCATTATCCCCTTTTTGGTTATTTTCCCCATACCAACAGCCAGCACTTCTTCTTAAATTCCTCATTTACCCGAAATTCCACTTTTATTAAAATTAAGGATTATCATATGTTTGAACCTGGGGTTGATTTCTCAAGTGCATTCTTTCGGATTGTTTGTTCTTACTGGAGTCATTGGTGGGTTTGGACAAGGGCTTATTTTTCCTGCTTTAAGCACCTATGTGATTGATACGCTGGGAAGAAAGAATAAAGGACTGGCCATCAGCCTTTATTTGACTTTTTTTGATATGGGAATGGGGCTGGGATCAGCCTTTTACGGCTGGATATCGGAATTATACGGCTACCGATCCATCTATCTTTTGGCTGGGGCTCTCTTTTTTGCGGTTAGTCTGGTTTTTTCTTGGAAAGCCCCCGCCTCGGATTCTTCATAGTCAAAGCAGAGGGTTTTATTCTTTCACATAACCCTTCCGGTGAGTAATCTTGAATTTCTTGTTTTTGACTTCCACTTCGATATTTCGAAATTCATCTGCTTTTTCTGGGACTTGAGAAGAGTAGAGAAGAAGGTAGTAGTTTTGTGATTTATTCAACACATTTTTAAATCCGAAGTGGGGATTTCTGGAAGTATTTATGAATCCGCCGGTGATTTGAGCGGCTTTGGACAGAGTGTGGTAAATATCTTCCGATTGTTCATTCATTTGAACCCCAGAAATATCTTGGGGCCTTTTTTCCATAAAAATGAAATTGAAAAGGAGTCCTGAATCGGCAAAAGCGTTGATGAGTTTATCGGTTTTGAGGCTGGGCTCTCGATGGTAAAAGGAAAAGAGGTCCGAGAGAGAACCCTGGATATGAGGTTGATCCTGGACAAGAGTCATCATCTGATTAAGGATGGAGGGGCTGATTTCAGGTCTGTATTCCCTCTGATAGAAAAAATAAATTTGATTCCGTCCTTTTTGGCTTTCCAGTTTCTTGGAGAGCTGGATAAGGACTTCACTATGAGTGAACCGGAGCTTTTCGACTTTTTGTAAAGTGTCTCGGTAACGGGGGAGAAGAAATTCAAGTGAAAAATTGGATGTGGTGGCGTCAGAGGAAAAGCCTTGAGATACGTTGGACTTTGCTCCAAAACCTGCTGAGGAAGAGATAGACCTGACCAATCTCTTTAAGTCTCTCATCATATTTCTGTATTCCGATTCTCCTTTTTTAACGTCCTTTCTCACGATTTTCTGCATTTCTTTGGATAAAAGATCCTTGGGTTTGCTTAAAAACCCCTTTCGGGTTAACCGGTAGCTATTTAAGGGAGTGACGATGATGAGAGTATCCTGAGGAAGCATGATGTTGTTGAAAAAATAATCAATGGCCTCAGCCAACTTGGGATTGTATTCAATCATCTGGAAGAAAAGAAAGTAGTTTCTCCAGAGAGGGGGGATGTATTGACTCTTTGTTTCCATTCTTTCGATTTGATTTTCTTTTACTAAATATAGAGCATCGATGTTCTGAGGAACACCCTCTTCATACAGAGTGAAATCTTGGATGGTTAGGTTGTCCACAAAGGTGTTGTTATTAAAAACCCTTACGGGGACTTGAACCCTGTTATTGGAATTAGTTTGAACGGCTTCCTGAGAAAACAAGGTGAGAACTAAAACCAGGATTGCTAAAAAAAGAACCAATTTTTTCATTTGAGCCATCCTTTTAAAAATTGTTTTTAGCTTTTATGCGCTTTATCTTTTTAGTTACATTCATTGATACAAATTTTCTCCCTTGAATTTGTTTCAATTGAATATATTTTACATGGTCTCCCCTTCTTTTTTCTTATTTAAAAAAAAATTTTCTCCTTTTGAACCCAAGAAATTACTTAATCTCGGCCACCTCTTCTATTAATACTTTACCATAAGCTGCAAATATTGTGCCAATTTTTTCCTGAGGGGATTGGGGAATCTTTCTTTTCGAGTGTTCTTTATTGAAGACAAATGTCCTTGGAATGCAAACTACCTTTTTATCCTTTCAAAACCCGAAATGCCCACAAATTCCAGTTTCTCCTCCTTTTCAATTTCATCGAATAATAGGTTCAAACCTAAGGTATCGGAGGAAACATGACCGGCAATGACTACATTCAGGTTTGCCTTTTTCGCGTTTTTTAGATGTTCCTCTCCCAGGTGCATTCCCACTAAAGTGCTCACTCCTGAGTTGGCATATTTTTCAAAAATTTCTTTGGACCCTTCAGTTCCCCCAGTCATATCCACGTATATTTTCCCGCATTTATTGTTTTCTGAGCCGCTGACGATTTTAGGAGGCACCTGGAGTTTAGAGTGCTTCTTGTATTCAGGGAAGTTTTTGAGAATCTTCATTAAATCTTTAAGCTTATCCGGTTTTTCCTTTTCAAAAGTTTTCTTCAGGTAGGTTGTCACGCAGTTATCAGCCGGAGTATGGACACACATCATGGGAATCCCTAGAGTTCTGGCTGCATCAACCGCCCGGTTGTGGTTGACAGGCATAAGCCGCCTCTGTATTTCACCGATTCTTTTTTCCATGAGCTGTTCGGCTACACTGATATTCACTCCATATTGGGCCATCAATTCTGGTTGGAGTTTCATTACATCGTAAAGTCGAGCCAAAGCGTAGCCTTCGGGATGATGGGAGATGATGAGGTCGATGGGTTGATCTTTTTCTTTATTTAATGTATGGGTCAGAAGGATTTCTCCAATTTCCATATCAATCCCCACGATAACCTTTTTGATTTCGGTTTTTGAATTTCCATAAAGAATTCTTGTGTCTGAAAAAGGGTTGAACAATCTGTCTTTATCATAATACTCAACTTCATCCTTTTTGAGATTATCGTATTTTTCCTTTTCCTCTTTTAAAATTTTGTTGATTTCATCTTTTCCTCTCAAATCATTTTTCATTCCTATATCCACACATTTTTTGTAGAGTTTCTGAAGTTTCATTCTTAACTCCTTTCTTTCGTTTATTCTTATAACAAAATAAGCGGCAAAATAAAATTCCTGCAGTATTCATAAAAGGGCCGCTACTTATAATAAAACAAAGAGCATGAAAGAGTTAAGAGAATTTTTCCAGTCGTCCGTAAAGAAAGCAAGTTTCCTGAATCTTTTCTCTATATTTATCTAAAAATCGGCCTTTTTCCCTTCCAGGCGGAAATGAGGTCAGACCAGAGCTGGTCCGATCCTTTTTTCACAGCTGTGTACTCTGTGCCTCGTCCCGGCCCAACCTAACCCCAACGGCCCCCTCCATTCGTGAATAATTCAGGATAGTTTACCTTTAAAAGAAAGGAGTGTTTGACCGGCTGGTTTTTTCTATGCTATAAGCTTTTTTTAGTTTGTGAGTTTCAATAAGGAGGCGGATTTGAAAAAAATTAAAAAATTAAGTGTGTGGTTTTTAGCTTCTCTAATGCTTATTTTTCTCTGGAACTTCCCGGCATTCTCTAAAGAAAAATCTTTGTTTACCATCGATGATTATTTTCAGGTTAGATCCATGCGGGTGGCGGATATGAGTGAAGATGGAACCTGGCTGGCTTGTACCTTGAGAACAAGAGCTGACCGCCTGCCCCGAAATAATTACCGCTACGGGGACCCCACTTATGTGGCTCCATTCCAGATGAAAGTGATGGTGATCAACACTCAAACCGGGAAAAATCAGGAAGTTTTTAACCGGAAAAAGCAGGTGAGAGGTTTAACCTGGTCCCCAGATGGGAAGAAGCTGGCCTTTTTTCATAAGAAAGAGAAAAACTATCATCTGACTCTATGGAAAAGAGAAACCGGTGAGCTTGAAACCCTAGATATTCCCCACAAAATTGCTTCAGATTCTTATTTGAACTGGTCTCCCGATGGAGAGAAGCTTTATTTTGCGGTAAGGTCTTCGGATTGGAGAGAGAAAACTTCAGAAATGTTTCAATCCGCCACCAAAGGGCCCATCATCATTCATGATTCAGAAAAACCTTTTCTCATGTGGGAGAAAATCAGGCGCCGGAGTCTGCTTAAGGTTCCGGTGGTTTGGGATAGAGAAGAAGGAGTTCTAAACCGAATGCTGCCTGAAATTCCTTTGGTTTCTCTGCAGTTCTCCAAAGACGGGACATTTCTTGTTTATGAAAAAGATGTTACCGAAGAAACCTCTTACAAAGTTATCTTCGGAAAAAGAAAGGAATTAAAAATCTTACAAATTCCAGAAGGAAACCCGCGGACTCTTTTGGAGCCTTACATGAGGCGGAGAATCCGATGGTCCAAGGACAAAACAGTTCTGGCTTACAGTAAAGAGGGAGATGTCTATGTCATGGATGTGAGTGAAAAGGAACCTCATTGTCTGACGGAAAAGGAAAAAGAAAAGGAAGAAAAAGACAAAAAGAAAGAAGAAGAAAAGCAAAAATTCAATGTCCTTCGGGTGAGTCCTAAAGGAGAGAAAATATTATGCACCAGCTCTCCTTCTGTTCCCAAAGAGGAACAGCCTTACCGTAGGAGGACTTCAGCCCAGCAGTACTGGCTTTTCGATGCTCAGACAGGAGAAAAACGTCTTATCTATGAGCTGGACCAGGAACCCAGAAAAAGGCCTCATCTGGATGTGGTGGATTGGAGTCCCGATGGAGAGAGTCTCTATTTCAGTTATTCAGCTTCGAATAAATATGACCGGGGACTGAAAAAGTTAAATCTGGAGAACCACCGTATGACCGATTTGATCCGCAGTGACCACAGGTACCGGAGATGGGAAATGTCTGAAAACGGAAATGTTTTTGTGTATACCGATTCGGATGGAGATTATCCCGCCGACTGGTATTCTGCCGATAAGGAGTTTTCCCGTATCCAGAAACTCACCGATTTAAACCCTCATCTGAAGGATAAAGCGTTGAGTCATACCCGTCTCATATCCTACAGAGATGCCGACGGGAAAAAACTCCATGGAGTTCTCTATTATCCCGCCCATTATGAAAAAGGGAAAAAATATCCTCTGATCACCGAAGTATATGAAAAATATTTCCATAATGGTTTCAATCCCAAACTCAACATATTCACTTCAGTCGGTTATGCGGTGCTTCATCCCTCCGTTGATTTCAATAAAGGTTATCCTGGAGAAGCCTGGGCTAAAGGAGCCCTTTCAGCCATCAATAAAGTGATTGAGATGGGGGTGGCGGATCCAGAAAAACTAGGCATTCAAGGGACCAGTTATGGAGGGTATGCGGTGGGCCTTCTCATTGCCCAAACCGACCGGTTTAAGGCAGCCATCAACAATTCGGGAAAAGTGAACATGGTGAGTTTTTACACACAAAGTCCCCGTTTGGGAGTCAGGAATATTCATGCTCCTGAGCGAAGTCAAGACCGGATCGGAGGAACTTTATGGGAATATCCTGAGAGATATTTGGCCCATTCGGCTATCCTGTTTGCAGACCGCATCCAGACGCCTCTTCTGTGCATAACCGGAGATCAGGATCCCAATGTGGAAGAACTTCAATCTCAGGAGATTTACTACGCTCTCCGACGGTTGGGAAAAAAGGTTGTGTGGTTGAGGTATCACAACGGAGCTCATGGAGGACCTCAAACCAATGAGGAACGGAAGCACATGTACAAAAAGATGCTGGATTGGTATGATACCTATTTGAAAAAAGACCCTACTTCTTGAGGGATTCTAAAAAACTTTAAAAGGAGTTAAGCCTATGCATAGAAAAGCAAGGACAAGAAAATTTGTTTTGGGTGGAAGTTTAGCCGTTGTTCTTTTGGTTTTTTTTATAATTGGTTCCGCCTCTCATCCGAACGTTCAGCCCCAACCCAGCGTGGATTCATGCACTTCCATCATCGTGGGGAAAGAAGCCTCGGTGGATGGGTCTACCATGACCTCTCACTCATGTGACAGTCACACAGACCGGACCTGGATCAATGTGGTACCCCATAAGTCCCATAAGCCAGAGGAAAAGTGTAAAGTATATTTTCGGGCCAAAAGAACCAAAGGACCTAACGATCCGGATAAATTTGTGTTGGGAGAAATCCCTCAAGTACAGGAAACTTATTCTTATATAAACACAGCTTATCCGGTCATGAATGAACACCAGTTGGCCATCGGAGAAACCACATTCGGAGGACGCCGAGAACTCCGAAGTAAAGAAGGAATTATCAGCGCCCCGGAGCTTTATCGGTTGATATTGGAAAGAGCCCAAACGGCCAGAGAGGCGATCAAAATTGCCGATGAATTAACCAAAAAATACGGATACAGGGATTATGGAGAGTGCTTTACTTTTGCTGACCCCAATGAAGTCTGGCATTTTGAAATATTGGGTCCTGGAAAAGGGAAGGTAGGAGCCGTGTGGGCAGCCCAGAGAATCCCTGATGACCATATAGGAGTCTCCGCCAATGCCAGCCGGATCCGCCAGATCGATCTTGAAGATGAAGAAAGGTTTATGGCATCAGATAATGTTTATTCTTTGGCTGAAGAAATGGGTTGGTGGGACCCTGAAGAAGGAAAGCCCTTCGAATTTTGTTATGCATATGCGCCCAAAACCCGAAAAAGCCTGTACTCCCGTCGTCGGGAATGGAGAGTATTAAGCCTGTTAGCCCCTTCCTTAAACCTCAATCCTCATTCCGAAAATTATCCTTTTTCTGTTAAACCAGAGGAAAAAGTTTCGGTGAGGGATGTTCTCAAAATTTTCCGCGATGCCTATCAAGGGACTGAATTTGACATGACCAAAAATTTAGTCAAAGTCAATAAAAAGGGCGAACCGGTGAAAAGTCCGGTAGCATCTCCTTTTTTGAACAGCGAGTGGAAAAAGCTTTTTCACATAAAAAGAGAACGGACCATATGTGCCCCTTATGCCACTTATCTGCAGATTACTCAGTCCCGAGATTGGCTTCCGGATGTGATTGGAGGGGTGGTTTGGTTGGGATATGATAATCCTGCTACAACTCCTCACACTCCCTTTTACTGCGGGATTACCCGAATGCCTGATTCTTATAGAGTCGGTGGACGTTCCGGATTCAACAGAGATTGTGCTTGGTGGTCGTTCCGGAGAGTGAGTAAGCTAGCCATGTTCCGCTGGCAGGATATGACCCAGGATATTGAAAAGATATGGAAAGAAATCGAAAAAGAGGCTTTTTCCAAACAGGAAAAGATCGAAGAAAAAGCCTTGAAGTTGTATAAAAAGAACCCTCAAAAGGCCCGAAAATTTTTGACTCAGTACTGCGTACAGGTTGCCAATCAGGCAGTGAAGGCCTATTGGAAATTGGGGGATAATCTCTGGACTAAATACGCCAATTATTTCTGAGTGTCCCTTTGAATTGAGGCTATTCAATTCGGGGCATGAGGGACCATTTGATAATCCAGGAATCGGTTTCTTTGTCTTTATCCAGACATAAAATTCCCGAATTCTGAAATTTAAATACAGGTGTGTCTGGAGAACCAGTGACCAAGTAAGAAGTCAGCTTTTCCAGGAACGGAAGATGTCCTACCACCATCAGATTTTCGTTGGGATCGAGCGATTGAGCAAATTTTTTGGGATCATCGGTGGGACCTAGTCCTTGTTGTTCCTCCACTCCTTTCTCTGAACTCAGGGAGGAATCAAAAATTTCAGCTGTCTGTTGAGCTCTTTTTTTTCCGCTGTGGATAATCCGGGAGACGGGAAAACCCTGATCCTTGGCCAACGAGGCCATTCTTTTGACTTCAAATTCGCCTTGTTCAGAAAGGCTTTTATCCGGATCCTTTTCCTTGGGTAAATTTATACCATGTTGAACCAAATAAAGAGACATATTCTCACCTCCTAAATCTTTTTTTAATAATCTATTTCTATTTTAAATAAATTAGAAAAAAGAATAAATACACTCTTTAAAATTTGTAAAATTTGGGGTCGGACCGAAAATTAAAATTTGGGGTCGGACCGAAAATAACTCGTTGATATTATTAGATTAACTTATTTTTCGAACAGGGTCTATTTTTCTATCTCTACGACTTCAATAGGGGATTCATCACGAAAATCAAGATTTGTTGAGCAGCACTTATTGCCTATAACTCTATTATTATCAATAAAATAAAATCGGTCTGACCCCTTTTAACTTTTAACTATAAAATAATCTCGAGTTGAACTTATTTGTAATTTTGAGATAATGGGAGTCAAATTCGTCATTTTTGTATGCTATAAGCAGTGAGGGTAAAATACGGGATACCGTGATTTATAGAGGAAAACATTAATCAAGGAGGAGAGTGAAATGTTTGGAATATATTTTCTTCTGCCGGCATTGGTGGCCATTTTTATTTCCTTCATGTTTATCCGTGGAGTTGCTATTGCTTTGATGATAACCGGAATGGATAAACGGAAAGCCCGGTTCCAGGCCCTTTCTGCTTTTTCGGGAACAGGTTTTACCACTAAAGAAGCCGAATCCGTGGTCAATAATCCCGTAAGAAGAAAGATCATCACCTGGACCATCATCATGGGAAATGCGGGAATTATTGCGGTCATTGTGACTGCCACCTCCTCCTTTGTCACCAGTAAAGGTTTTCAGCTTCCTGTGAGTGTGGTGATCTTTGGGCTGGGAATTTTTTTGATATACATGATTGCCACCCACACCCGGTTTTCTCAAAAGTGGGAAAATTTTATCGAGAGAAAACTTAAAAAGTCATCGGCTTTTGAAGAGGCTCCTGCCGAAGATCTCCTTCATTTTCTGGAAGGCTACAGTGTAGTGAGAAGGAAAATTAAAAACAAATCCCCTTATATGAACTGCCGTCTAGCTGAATGCAATTTAAAAGAGAAGGGTTTAATGATTTTAGGCATCGAAAGAGGAAAAAAGTGGATTCCCATACCGAAAGCTGAAGAAGCAATCAAAAAAGGGGATAAAATTGTGGTCTACGGTCCCCTTAAATCCATTTCCCAGGTTTTCTCCTGAAAATTTCGTTTTATGGGAATTTTACTTGACCTATAGGAATAGAAATAATATAAAAATAAATATAAAGATCATTAGATGAACAGGGAAGAGGTGACCAATTGAATAACAATGAATTGATTTCCATGTTAAACAGAGACCTGCGGGATGAACATGCTGCAGTGGTGCGTTACCTTATCCACAGTTATCTGGAGGGTGAGGATACTTCTCTGGGGGCCAGTCTTCTTTCCAGAGCCCGAGAGGAAATGTGGCACATGCACTGGTTGGGAAAAATCATTGCCCGAGTGGGCGGAGAGCCGGATATGAGTGTTGCCGAATACCCTCATGACCCCACCAATCGCGCCACAATATTTAAATCGTATGTAGATTATGAGAAGAATTTGATTCCCCATTACAACGAAGAAGCGGATAAAGTAGAGGATTCCCATATTGAAAGAGTATTACGCAGAGAAGCTTGGGAATCCAATATGCACGCCACCAAGTTCCAGAGGATTTTGGACAAGCTTTCCCCAGAAAAGGCTGAAGGACTCCCTAGAAGAGAAAACGAGCTTTCCCCCGAATTTGTGGATAGACTTCAGGAAGTGGTGGCTCAAAAGTACACTCAAATGATCCAGCACATCCGGGATTCCTGGGTTTTCCAGAAAGAAGGAATGGAGGCGTGGCAGCTTATGGATTTTTCCATGACCCAGATGAAGCAATTGGCTCATCTGGCGGAAGATGTGGCTGAAAACGGAATGTCCCCGAAATTTGAGTTGGGAAAGATTGAAAAAAGCACTTCCATCGGTCTGGCTCTGGAGAAAACCGTCCAAAAGTTGAAAGATTCCCAAAACCGCCACAATCAATTCACCAAGGATTCCGAAGCCCAAAAACACCGGGGATTTATGCTCAACCTGGATTTGACTTTGAAACAGGAAAAATACGAACAAGAAGAAATTCAGGACTGGATTTCCAAGAAAAATTAATTCAATCGAAATCAAGGCTTTTTTTGAGTAAAATGAGAAAATAAGGAATTTTGAGGAGGTGGTATCCCAATTTTCTATGATTTCGGAAAAAGAATTGAAAGGGTAGGAATTGAGTGAGAAGGAATACCGTTTGATATAGAATATCGGTATCACCCTCTCTGGATTGAAAGATTTTCCTCCCCCTTTCATGAAAAAATCACCTCGGGTGCGGACGAAGGGATGGATATTGTGGGAGATGTTCACACCGATTTAAACACAGAAGAGGTTCTGGAAGAAGGAGTGGGTTCCCCTTTTAACATCTTGTGGTTATTCAAAATGGGCAAACACGAAGAATTTGCCGGGGTGGATTTTTTTCTTATTATGAATTCAAGCATCCTCTAGATGACTGTCTCACTGATAAAAAATGTCAGGAAATGGGGAAAAAAAGGAAACCGCCCTTCCCGGCCTGAGTGGCCGCGAAACTTTATCTCCCTAACTGAGAGATAATGAAGTTGAGTTCTCATTGTCAGATGAATTTATTTATAAAAAAATTTGAAAAGGGGATAATCAGTCCAAAATAATCTCCAAGGGAAAATTTTTAGAAATTCAATGGGTGCTTTAGAGTGGAAGAAGGGAATTTGTGGAATTTGTCCGGCCGGCTGTTGGGTGGAAGTGGGGCTTAAGAACGGACGTATTGAGGAAATCCGGGCCGACGAGGATCATCCTTTAGGGATGATTTGCCGGCGGGGAGAGCATGCTCCCGAAATTGTCTACTCCCCACACCGGCTCCGTTCTCCCCTGAAAAGAGTGGGGGATAAGGGCAACTACCGGTTTAAAAAGATAAGCTGGGATGAAGCCTATGAGACCATTGTCAGGAAATTGAATCAGATCAAGGAGGAATCTGGACCCCAAGCGGCCGCTGTGTACACCGGTCGGGGAGCCTTTGAGCTTTCCCTGTGCGATATGTACAAACCCAAAGGGACCCCCGTTTCCTCGGCCTCCAATATTCTTTTTCCTTTTGGCTCTCCCAACACCATGGGAGTGGGAGCTCTCTGTTATGTGTCCTTTGCCATGTTGGCTCCTCATGTGACCATGGGCCGGATGCTTATTGATATGTTCACAGATATCGAAAATGCGGAACTGCTCCTGATGTGGGGAACAAACCCGGCTACAGATTCTCCTCCTTTGGATATGTTTCGTCTGGAAGAAGCGGCCCGGAGAGGGGCCCGGATTACAGCGATTGACCCCCGTTGGACCGAAGCTGCTGAACGGACTCAGGCACGGTGGATTCCCATCCGGCCGGGAACAGACGGAGCTCTGGCTTTGAGTATGATTGAAGTCCTTATTGAGGAAGAACTTTATGATGAAAATTTTGCTCACAACTGGTGCCATGGCTTTGAAGAGCTCAAATCCTACGTCCAGAAATTTAGACCTCGAGAGGTGGAATCCATAACAGGAGTCCCAGCCCAAACGATTCGGGATTTAACCCATGGCATAGCTGAGGCCAAGGGAGCCTGTCCAGTTATGTACACAGGGTTGGAGTATTCCAACAGTGGCCTTCAAGCGATCCGGGCTGTTTTAACCCTGTTTGCTCTGGCCGGACATTTGGATGTGCCGGGTGGGATAGGATTGACTATGCCGGATACTCATTTTCCTATCCATAGAACCTGTAACCAAGAAAATCCCTGTCTGGAAAAAGCTGTGGCTAGAGAAAATTTTCCCCTTTACAGTGATTACAGGGGAGAATCTCATGCTTCCGGGCTGGTCGGTTCTGTGCTTAAAGGAGAACCTTACCGAACACGAGGTTTGATCATTCAAGGAGGTTCTATCTTAACTTCATGGCCTCAGACTTCAATATGGAAAAAGACTCTCTCCCATCTGGATTTTCTGGTCTGTATCGACCGTCAGTTAACCGCTGATTCAGCCTATGCAGACATCGTCCTTCCAGCTACCACCATGTTCGAAATCAATTCCTACATGGTTTATGGGCCTATTTTCCGTCTTAGGGAGAAAATTATTGAACCTGTGGGAGAAGCCCGGAATGATTATCTAATAATGGCCGAGTTGGCCCGAAGGTTGGGCTACGGACACCTTTACCCTCAAACCGAAGAGGCTCTCATCCGTTTTGCCCTCAAAGATTCGGAATACTCCCTGGAAGATGTACAAAGAAATGGAGGTTGGGTTAAATTACCTACACCGGTTATGGAGTATAAAAAATGGGAGAAGGGGAGCCTTCGCAGAGACGGTCAATTGGGATTTGATACCCCCACAAAAAAATTCGAGATCTCATCCATAATTCTGGAAGAATACGGGTATGAACCTCTCCCCAAATACACAGAAGTAAAGGAAGGCCCCTTATCCACTCCGGAAATGGCCAGAGAGTTTCCTTTGGTTTTTAATTCAGGAGCCCGGCCCCAGACAGATTTTCGTTCTCAGCACCATGGAATAAAGGGATTGGTGAAAGACAATCCTGAACCCACTGTGGAAATCAATACAAAGGATGCCAGAAAAAGGAAAATTGAGACCGGAGACCTGGTGAGGGTTCGGACTCCCAGAGGAACGGTTCCCTTCCGGGCCCGGGTGACATCTCACATGGTTAAGGGCGCCATAGAATGCAACATGGGAGGAGGGACTCCGGTAGGACCGAAAGCCTGGCAGGAATGGAATGTCAATGAACTGACTGACCTCGGGAATTATGATGAAATATCCGGTTTTCCGGTGTACAAAGCTCTTCTTTGTGAGGTGGAAAAGGTCCGTCCGGGCACTCAGGAGGCAAAGAAAAGAGCTCAGTTCAATGCAAAAATGACCCAAAAGGCTCCGCCCGGAGGGCTTCAACCGGAAAAAAGAAAAAGGGAAATCTACCTGGATAATAATGCCACCACAGGTGTGGATGAGTCCGTACGGGAAGCTATGATTCCTTATCTGGGAGAAAAGCACGGGAATCCTTCCAGTATTCACCAGATGGGAACCTATGCTGAAAAAGCCACCGATGAAGCCAGGAGAAAGGTGGCCAAACTCTTGAACACAAAACCACGCCGCATCATATTTACTGGGGGAGGCTCTGAGTCTAATAATCTGGCTTTGAAGGGAGTGGCCTTTGCTTCTAGGGATGAAGGAAACCACATCATCACCAGTTCCATAGAGCATCCGGCAAACCTGCGAGCCTGTGAGTTTTTAGAAAGATTTGGATTTAAGGTGACTTACCTGAATGTGGATGAATACGGGTGTTTTTCGCCTCAAGAACTGGAAAAAGCCATTACTGACCAAACCATTCTGGTCTCCCTCATGACGGCCAATAATGAAGTAGGAACCCTCCTATCTGTCAAAAAGCTCTCCCAGAAGGCCCATGAAAAGGGGGTTTTGTTTCATACCGATGCCGTTCAGGCAGTGGGTAAAATCGGAGTGGATGTGGAAGCTCAGGATGTGGACCTTCTCAGTCTATCCGCGCATAAATTCCACGGTCCTAAAGGAGTGGGGGCCTTGTATGTGCGAAAGGGAGTCAAACTGGAACCTTTGATTCATGGGGGGAAACAAGAAAATGGTCTTCGGGCGGGCACACATAACGTTCCGGCTATCGTGGGTTTGGGAAAGGCCGCAGAATTGGCCCTGCATAAACTTCCCGAACTGGAAAAGACAAAAAAACTGAGGGATAAGCTGGAAAAGGGAATCCGAAAGCTTATTCCTGAAGCCCAACTCAACGGTCATCCAGAAAGGCGGCTGCCCAATACTCTTAATCTCACCCTTCCCGGAATCAGAGGGGAATCCCTGGTTATCGCCATGGATCAACAAGGAGTGGCTTTGTCTTCGGGTTCTGCCTGCAAATCCGGGTCTCCCCAACCCACTCATGTTCTTATGGCGATGGGAAAAAGCGAAGAGGAGGCCCACTGTGCGGTTCGGTTTTCCCTTTCCCGATTCACCACAGAAAAAGATATTAAAGATACCCTTTCAGCCCTAAGGCAAGTGCTTCAAAAGATGAAATCCACTGTCCGGTTTCTTCCTTGTAAATAAGGAGAGAAAAATGAGCGCGAATTACCGTGTATTAAAAGATAAAGATTTGGAGAAAGCAATCTCTCCAGAACATACATTTTCTTCTGATGTGCTGGTGGGACTCTCCAAAAATATTAAAAGAATACCCTCTTACTATTTTTATGACCGGAAGGGAAGCCAGTTGTTTCAGAAAATCATGGACCTCCCCGAATATTACCTTACCCCGTGTGAATTTGAAATCCTAAGAACCAAAAAAGAAGAATTTAGCCGGCTTATGAAAGGAGAACCTTTCAATCTCGTTGAGCTGGGGGCTGGGGATGGGCGTAAAACAAGCATATTGATCGATCATTTTTTAAAACGTGGATTGCAGTTCAAATATGTTCCTATTGACATTTCTGAATCCGCCATGGAAGGACTCACCCGATTTCTAGGAAAAGAATTTCCCCACCTTGAAGTAGAAGGAATCGTGGCCGAGTATTTTGATGGGATCAAGTGGCTGAACCATCTGAATTACAGGAAAAACCTGGTCCTTTTTTTGGGATCCAGCCTGGGAAATTTTGACAAAATCCAATCACGAGTGTTTTTGCATAATCTCTGGAATTCTTTACAGAACGGAGATTATGTGGTGATGGGGTTTGATTTGAAAAAGGAAATCAATCTGATGCTCAAAGCCTACAATGATTCCCAAGGCCTAACCAGTGAGTTTAACTTAAATTTGTTGAGGCGGATCAACCGGGAACTAGGAGGAAATTTTGATTTGAATAAATTCCGTCATTACTCCAGCTATGATGTGTTTACGGGGGCAATGGAAAGTTATCTGGTGAGCTTGGAAAAACAGACGGTTTTTTTGGAGACGATCGGGCAGTCTTTCACTTTTGAGGAATGGGAGCCCATCCACACTGAATATTCTTACAAGTATTTGGAATCCGACATCATAAGTCTGGCTCGAGAGACTGGTTTTGGTATAGAAAAGCAGCTCTATGATTCAAAGAAATATTTTGTCGACTCCATATGGCGGGTGGAAAAAGCCGAATAGCTGCAGACATTTATGAAAAAGGATATGGACATGAGAAAAATATCTGTAAGAGTCCCCCTGAATTTATGGATTCCTTTGTTCTGGGGCTCTCTATGGGGGATAACTGAAGCCTCTCTAGGGCATGTGTTTCATATGATAAGAATTCCCGGTCTTCCTGGCCTTTTGATGTTTCCGGCAGCCTTATTTTTTATGGTCAAGGCTTATGAGAGATGGACCGGGAAGATCACCATTTTTTTAACCTCCCTTGTAGCGGCTTCTTTTAAATTCATGGATTTGATGGTTCCTCCCCATGACTTTTGGGCGGTTCTCAATCCGGCTATGGCTATCCTCTGCGAATCATTGGCCCTAGTTCTTTTCCTTACTATCT
This sequence comes from bacterium, assembly GCA_018335295.1. Classification (GTDB taxonomy): domain Bacteria; phylum Acidobacteriota; class Aminicenantia; order Aminicenantales; family Aminicenantaceae; genus JAGXKI01. Next base: position 29,163 of record JAGXKI010000018.1, read on the forward strand.
GGAAGAAACAGGAGCTTTGGAAGCTGAAATCTCTGTGGTCTTTAGCGGTGGGGTGGAAAATATTATATGCTTTGTTTTTGACTCCTTTGGGTCTCTTTCTTCAAGGAGAGAGCTTTTTCCAGATGGAGATTATCCGTTTGTTTCGTTTTTTCATCGGAGAAAGTTTCCTTCAGGGATTGGGGATCTATTTATGGATTCAAATGTCCTCAGGACTTCCTTTTTTGAAAAATTATTTAAGAACGAAGAAAGAAAATTACCTAGGTTAAGAGGTTATTCCTTAATTTGTTTCAAAAATTGTTCATAATCTTCTTTGGTGTTCAGGTTTTGAAACCAACTCCCTTCCTTTATTGGGATCACTCGGGTGCGGCAGTGATGCAATAAAGGGAGGAGAGAGCGGATTCCTGACTCCAGAAGATTCTGGATAACCGGCAGCACAGACTTGGAATACACGGCAAAAAGGGGCTCCAGCCGACCTCCTGGAGAACAGGGAACCACGATATCCCAGTTTTCCGCGGTCTGAATCATCTTTTCCAGAAAAGAGAGACGAACATAGGGAATATCGCAGGCAGTGACAAAAATTTTAGGATGTTTAGAAAAAGGCATAGTGGTTTTGAGACCCATCATGGGACCTTCTCCGGGCACTTCATCCTCAACAAGAGTGTAGGGCAGAAATTCAAATTGCTCCTTTTGGGACACACTGATTAAGATATCATCGAAATGGTCCTTTAGCTGCCGGAGGAGGTGTTCGATGAGGGTGCCCTCTGGTGTCGGAAGAAGGGCCTTGTATCTTTTCATCCGGCGGCTGAGCCCTCCGGTCAGAACAATTAAACTGAGGGGTTGACCCTGACAGAGGTATAATTTTTTCATACCTTTATCTTAGAAGATAGAAGGCAAAAAGCAAGGTCTCATTGACATTCCTTTTTAAGCCAGGGATAATTATTTCAGGCTGAAGAGGTAAATATGGATTCTTTGAAAAAGCTGATTTCTCCTCAATATCCGCGTCTTGTTAACCGGGTTAAAAAGATCATCGAACGTTCAGAAAAGGATTTTTCCCCGGATCTGAGTGAATCAAAAGAAAGTTTCCTTTGGGAGCACACCGTTTTGGTGAGTTCTCTAGCTAAAAGGATCTGCTCTATGGAAGGGGAGGATCCCTTTTTGGTCGTTGTCGCAGCTCTCTTTCATGATGTAGGGAAATTCTATGGAGGAGAATACCATAAAGAGGAGACTCCTGAAGAACACCTTTCTTCCCGAATCGCTAAGGATATTCTTTCAAAGGAAGGTATGGAAGAAGAAAAAATAAAAAAGATTACATCGAGTCTGGAAGCCCTTTATAATGAAAATAAATCGAAAAACAGGATAGCCGATGTTGTTCATGATTCCGATTTTTTGGCTAAAACCGGTTTCACCGGAGCGGCTCAATTTTTTATCAAGACTACATTGAGAAAGCAACCTATGATTAAATCTCTTGTTCAATCTTCCAGCAAAGAGATGACCTATGCTTCGGTTCTGCCTCGGAATATGCGCACCAAGGCCGGCAAAAAAATGGCTTATAAAAACCGGAAGAATACTCTTTCCTTTTTCAAAGGACTTTTTCAGGAACTGGAAGATCGGGGGATCATCCGATTTGTGATAAAAGAAGTTTTTTTGCCTTCGCCCAAAGATCCGCAAAAATCTATCAAAGTTATGATTGTTCTCCCCCAGACCTGTCCAGAATGTCAAGGGGCTATCGGAGTCAATTATTCATCCAAAAAAGGAATCAAGTGCACCAAATTGATCGCCAATATGAAATGCCGAAAATGTTCCCAAAAGTATAAAACATCCTTCTGCCTTCCCGAGGTCTCATAGATATACGAATAGGCTTAGGAAATCATTCCCCTTGACGGCTCTCCCAACCCCAACCTATGAAACAATTCAAAAGTCAAAATTATTGATTCTAGGTTTATTTCTTTCTCTTAAGTCATATCTTTTTGAACTTTGAATTTTGAATTTCATTGTCATTTCTGCTCGTTCCCGTCATTCCCGCGGAAGCATGTGCCCGTGAAAACGGGTACGGGAATCCAGGATTTAAGGTACTGGATTCCGGGTCAAGCCCGGAATGACAAAGAGGCCTAAAGTCTATTTCCGAACTAATTCCCCATGGCGGCATCGCTACCCTCAACAAATGAAAATGGTTTGGTAGTAATGGGTGAAGAACCCGTATTGGAGGTTGAGCGGGCATGGTTCCTTGAGCACAGCGAAAGGAGAGCGAAACCGGAAATCGTAAGAGACCGGGGTCGGACCAGTCCTGGTCCGGCCCCTGCTCTACCCCCTGCTCCCTGTGTTCTCCCTGGGTTATCAGAGGATTGTTTTGCCCAAGTATGTTCTGATTGTATTGCAACGTTCCTGAATAGTAATTCCGAAGATGGTAACTGGTATCATCCTTATGACACCTATTTGAGTGCAACGGTGCAAGTACAGATAGAAGCTCAAGCTATTGACAATCTTAGTGTGAATGAGCGTACCCTTATGCCAGAGAACTGTGGAATTATTTATATTTCGATTAGTAACGGTTATCCCTATTTAACTGAGGATACTGCAGAAAGTGAATGGCATGAAGTCTTCGGGTTTACCGATATTATTTCTAATAGTTCAAAGGGATATGGTGTTTGGATAACCAAATACTCAGACGGCGATTGGTTACTGGAAATTGTCAATCATCCCTTGGAATTGGTAGAGTAGTACATGGTGAGGGCAAATCCGGGAAGAGGAAATACAGGGGACTCTGTCACTCCTTTGGAGGTTACCACTTCTTCAGTAAGTTTTCAGATGGAATGGAATAAGCTGCAGTAAATCAAATCTTCTCTCATCGCTCCGGGTTGGGATTCCGGATTTTTTTCTAAAGAGTTGATATTCATAGGGGATTTTTATGCAGAAAAAAAGAAAGCAATGGCTGATTTTCGTGCGGTCAAGCAGAGCGTTATCCTGAAAAAACGAGTGCTTTGAAGGTTAAGGTTTATCTTTTGAAATTTTTCATGGCGTCCAGCACAATGTCTACGTCTTCTTTGGTGTGAGCAGCGTTGATTTGAAACCGGATGGTTTCATCCCCTCTGGGTACCACAGGGTAGGTGAGACCCACCACCAGAATCCCGTTTTCGTAGAGATGCTTGACAAATTTATGGGTTTTCTGGGTGTCCCGGATTAAAACCGGAACCACTGCATGGGGGCCAGGGATGGATTCATAACCCAGGTCCTTCAGGCCATCCCGGAACTGCTGGATCCTTTCCTGTAAATTTTTAAGCCGCTTCCGTCCTTCTTCACTGTCGCAGATATCTATGGACTTGACCGCTGCGGCGCAGTCAGCCACTCCCAGAGGGTTGGTGTAAATGTAGGTATCGGCGGTCTGGCGGATGGCTTCGATAACGGCTTCACTTCCGACAACAAAACCTCCGTTGACTCCAAAGGCTTTGCCGAAAGTTCCCACGATGACATCCGGCTGAGCTCCGCAGAATTCCGCAGTGCCCCGTCCGGTTTTTCCGAAAGCCCCCACTCCATGAGAATCGTCCACGATGGTGATGACTCCATCTTTAAAGCGGTCCCCATAGGCTTCGGCAATTTCCACAATTTGGTCAATGGGAGCGTAATCCCCGCGCATACTGAAAATACCGTCGAAAATGATGATCACCCGCTCCATCTTCTCGGGAGTCTCATCCAAACACCTTTTCAAATCTTCCATATCGTTATGGTTGTAAATGGCCTTGTTTTCTCTAGGGACATTGGCGATGCGCATGGCCCGGATGATGCTGTTGTGATTGAGCTGGTCGCCAATCCAGTAGGTTTTTTTGTTGGAGAGAGCCAGAGCTAGTCCGCAGTTGGAGGTGTAAGCGGAATTGAAGATTTTGGCCGCCGGTTTATCCAAGAACCGGGCGATTCTTTTTTCCAGTTCCGCATGGTATTTGTAGGTGCCGTCGATAAACCTCACCGACCGGGGGCCTACTCCGAACTTTTGGCTGGCCTCATCGGCGGCTTCGATGAGGTCGGGATGATGGGAAAGGGAAAGGTAACTGTTGGTGTTCATGCGGATGAATTCTTTATCACTTCCCTGCAGTTTAAAACGAGGCCCTTTTCCATTTTGCGGAGGTATGAAGTCCATGATCACCCGTTCGGGAGGTTTGGCCCTTCCTTCTTTCTTTAATTGTTCAATAGTTTGATTCAATGAACGATCTAATTTTTGAAGTGACATGATGATTTACCTCTTTCCTTGTGGATTGAAATGATTGATAAAAATTTTCATAAGAAGCTCAGTGGTTTTTATGTTAGCTAAAAATAGAGGGGTTCGCAACATTTATTATTTGAGATATTCAAATCCGCATGCTCTTTTTGAATGGTTGGAGCTCCCTCATCCTCTCCAACTTTCCCGGCTGCTTTGGGTTAATTTTGCTGAATCTTCATCTGAAAGATTCCAATTGAAAATATTCCTGTTTTCGATAAGATGATTTTTTGAGCTGGCTTTGGGGATCACTATGAGTCCATTTTCCAGGAGCCATCTCAGGCTTACTTGAGGAGCCGATCTCCTGTACTTTTTTCCTATTTGTGTAAGTAAGTCATCATCCACAATTTCTCCGGTATCCAAGGGACTGTAAGCTGTGACCACGATCCCGTTTTTTTTACAGTATTCAACAATATTAGAGGGATAATGGTAAGGATGAATTTTTATTTGGTTATTACAGACCGGGACTTGGGTGGCTTTGATGGCTCTCTGGATGCCGGCTATGTTAAAGTTGCTGATTCCTACACTGCGCACCCTGCTTCTCTTGACTAATTCTTCCATCGCTTCCATGCTTTCTTCAATAGGTACAGTGGGGTTGAGCCTGTGAATAAGATAGAGGTCCACATATTTGGTACCCAGTTTTTCCAGGGTTTCTTTACAGGATTGGATCAGGTCATTTCTATGCAATTTTGAATCATCCACCTTGGAGGTTATGAACAGGCGGGATCTATCCAAACCCCAAATGGCCTTCCCAATCCATTCTTCGTTCATGTAGTCGTCGGAAGTATCAATATGAGTGTATCCTAATTCTAAGCCCCATCTTACAGCCTTTTCACAGGGTTTGCCGGTTAACTTCCATGTTCCCATTCCAAGGACAGGCATTAAGCAACCACTTTTTAATTGGTAGTTGGGAATGGCTGTGGAGTTATTCTTGTGTTTCATGCCGTCCCCAGCATTCCCTGAAAAAACTGCCGACGTCCGAAACTCCGAATATCATCGGGAAAATTCATGATTTTCGTTTTCGGCCTATAATAACTCATTGAAATCTCCTTTGGAGGTTACAACCCTTTCATCTTTTATAAAATGAAGGAGACAAAATTGCAATTCTTAAATTAAAAAGAAATAACGATAAAAACGGGTCAGACCGATTTTAAATTAAAGATAATAAAATATATATAACCAGTAAAGGGTTCCCAAATGCTTATCTCTTTAAGGATTTATTTGGTTTCATCCCTGATTTTTCTCCTTCGAGCAGAATCGGGTTGCACTTAGGAAAGAAAATATAAATTTGATTTTAAACATTTTTATCCCTATCTTTTTTTTAAAAAATATGGTAAAGTATCAAACATGAAAAAAGGTTTGCTCAATAGAGCAAACTGGTTTCTTTCTGAAGGAAAACACCATATTAAAGTGGCACCCTCCAGTTTGGAACCTTAAGTATTTTAGGAAAGGAGAATGCCACAATGGCTGAAGGAACTGTTAAATGGTTTAATAGCAGTAAAGGTTACGGCTTCATTGAGCAAGAAGATGGACCTGATGTGTTTGTCCATTATTCAGCGATCAAAGGATCAGGTTTTAAATCTCTCCAAGAAGGCGATAAGGTAACCTTTGAGATCGAGCAGAACCCGAAAGGGCCTGCGGCCAAAAATGTAACCGTAGTTTAGCTCGAAAAAGCTAGAAACCAAACAAAAGAAAGGCGTTCTCTTGAAAAAGGGGATGCCTTTGTTTTATTAAAAATAGTTAAAAAGGGCCAAATTTAATAAGTCTGAAATAATATAGTTATACTCATAGGTGGAGACTTAGGGGTTGATGGGAAAATTTTGTTAAGCTTAAAAATGAATTGCTATTTCTTCCAAAAAAGAGTTAATATTAAGAATATAAGGGATTTAACTTCAGTCTGACCGCCTTAAAGATCATTAAATAAATCTCAATAATTTTCGCTTCATCCTGGAAATGAGTACCTAATGAAAGATGAAGGCTCAGGCTCCGGCTCCGGTTTCCTTTGGAAACAAAAAATGCACTGTCTTTATCGAGGAAGAACTCTCTGCCAGGCAGAGCCGGATGAGCCGGGAAGACCTTTTGGCCAGTGTGGTTTATGCGGTCGCTGAAAATTTCTTAAGCCAGTTTAAAATCGGAGATAAGAAAGGGAAAACCGTATTTTTTCAAGGAGGAGTGGCCCTCAATCATGCGGTGGCCGGGGCACTCCAATATTTCACTCAATCCCGAATCATTGTTTCGGAACACACCGAAGTCATGGGAGCGATTGGAGCGGCTGTTTGGGCAAGAAAGAAACTCTCTGCGCATTCCCCGTTTATCGGTCTGGAAAAAGTGGGGAAGAGGCGTTATTCCGTTACTTCCTTCCAGTGCGAAGGTTGTGCCAATTTCTGCAATGTTTCCAAAGTGCCCACAAGCGATGGAGTGACACTCTACGGAGGAGACCGCTGTGAAAAATATTCTCTTTCTACAGGACAGAAAGAGAAGCCCTCTTCTCGGGTTCCTGACCTTTTTAAGGAAAGAGAGCGGCTTTTGCAACAAGGGTCCCCGAATTCAACTCGAAAATCCTTAAAATCTTTACCCCGTGTAGGAATTCCCCGTGTTTTTTCCCAGTACTATGAATATTTTCCTCTCTGGAAAGGTTTTTTTGAAGAGCTGGGTTTTGAAGTAGTGATTTCGGGAAGAACCAATAAAAAGATTATCAGTCAAGGATTGGATAATGTGGTGGCCGAAACCTGTTTTCCGGCTGAGCTGGTTTATGGTCATTTGAAAGACCTTATGGAAAAGAAAGTAGATATGATTTTTTTCCCCAGCCTCATCGATGCTCCCCAGAGTAAATGGAAAGAGCGAAAAACTCATTTTTGTACCCTCTCCCAGAATATGCCCTATGCCGCTCCGGCGACCTCTCCTCAACTCCAAGCTGTTGAAGACAAAATGTTGAGGCCCGCCCTCCGCTTTCACAGAAAGTTTTACAACCTGGATCAGGAAATGATCCGAGTGGCCCAGAGATTGGGAAAGACAAAAAAAGAAGCCCAGGAAGCCTTAAAAAAGGGACTGGAAGCCTGGAGAAAGTTCAGAAACCAGATAAAAGAAAGGGGAAAAGAAATTTTTTCTCAAATCCCTAAGTGGGGAATTCCTGTGGTTTTGGTGGGACGGGATTACACCGTAGGAGATCCTGGGATCAACGTGGACCTTCCCCAAATGATCGTCAAAGCTGGGGGTTTTCCCATTCCTATGGATTATTTATCCTTAGAAGAGGTCAATATAAAAGACATCCAGGACCTGGCCAACTGGAAATTCTACCATCGGGTGATGAGGGCCGCTCGGTTGACAGCTGGAGATTACCTTGAATTTTTACTCCATCACTCTCCAAATCCCCAAAAAATCGCGTTCTTTAATCATCAAGCAGATGGAGCCTGCCGTCAGAAAGTTTATTATCTCCTGCAGCAAATTGTGTTTCAGAGACTGGGGTATAAAAACATTCCCATAATCACTCCCGCTCCCGGGAAAACCGCTGGCTACATAGAACAGATGGAGCTTATTAACGGAGGAAAAAAACTCACAAAAATAGAGGTGGGAAAGTTCTTTTACAGATTCTGGAAAAGCATTGTCACCAATGAAATGGCCCGCCAGTTGGTTCTCTCCCGAAGGCCTTATGAAAAAGAGAAAGGGTCGGTGGATGAGTCGTACCAAGAGGGCATCAAAGAGTTCTGCCGGTCTATTGTCCAGGGAAATATTCCCAAAGCGGCTTTCGATTTCATCAAAAAGATCAAACAAGTTCCCCTCCAAAATCATCAGAAAAAGGTGAATATCGGGATTGTGGGAGAAGGATATGTCCGTCTTCACCAACCCAGCAATCAGTACTGCATTCCTCACCTGGAAGAGTTGGGAGCCGTGTCGGTTCTTCCCATGGCCACTTCGTTTCTCAACTTTGCTATGGAGTATGTTTCTCATCAAAACGGGTCCCTGATTTTAAGATTCATCAATTATCTTCAGCATTATCTGGAAAAAAGAATCATTGAATATGTTAATCCCTATTTGGTCTTCCCGGAACCCAAGGCCAAAGCGATCATCAAGGAAGCCGCCTATTTTATGGATCCCCGGGCCGTGAGTGAGGCAGTGGAGGGCATCGGGTTGGCCTCTCTGTATGCCAAATCCAAAAGAATCAACGGAATTCTCAATTTGATTCCCGCCCACTGTATGGCCGGAAGCGCTCTCCAGTGTTATCTGGAGAGGTTGCACCGAGATACGGGTATTCCTGTTCTGACCATTCCTTTGGATGGAATCTATGATATAAATTTTAGGGCTAACCTGGAGCTTTTGGTCCACAAAGCATACAAAGCCAAGTTGTGTGTGTATTGAAATTTTTCGAAATTATTCAGTTCGACCCCTGGGGAGAGAAAGTGAACAAGATAAAAAGCGAAAGGGTTATTTCCAAATTAGATATAACCCATCATTTTGGCTATTTTATCATACGCCTCAGGGAGAGGATACTCAGGATATATCCGGTATCCCTTAGGCAGCTTCGAATCCGTTTTCTCTACATACCTGAGTCCGGCCATTAAGTCATTCAAACGGGATTCAGGTACGGTAAAAATCATTTCATAATCGGCAGCCATGGCCGCATAGTGATCCCCCCGGCACGGTATAGCAATTTGACACCGGTTGTATTGGATGGCCGGAATAACTGCGTAAACACAAGCTGTATGACTGGATAGGGAACATTTGAGATTGGTGCCTTCTTTAAATTCCCTCCCTAGGAGTAAAAGACTCAACTGTTCCGGGTCACAATAAATCATCACCACATCCGGTTTGAAGTTAGTTTTTTTTAGAGGCCCAAACAATACCCCTTTGTATTTTCCTGTTTCCAATCGGGGAAATTCTTGGGCATAATGACGGCCTGCTTCTAGAGTTTTCACATCCCGGGGATACCGGTTGTAGCCTTCCATGAAGTATTCCGGGGGTTCTCCCAGCCCATAGCCCACAACCGGTTCAAAACACCAGTTGTCTTCTTTTAACATAGCTAGAGTTTCACCCTCGCGTCTTGAAAGCTGATAACCTTGGCAAAGGGACAGATGGTGTCCCAGGTCTTTCAACGGTCTCTTTGCGTAATCAGGGACATTGTCTTCCTTGTTTAACAATTTCACAGCTATGGGAAATGTTTTTAATTTGAGCCGTCTTTCCAGTTCTTCCCCATAATTTTGGTAAGTTTTTAAATCAGACATTGTTCCATTCTCCTTTTCTATTGTTGGAATTTCTTTTTCAAAAAAATAATAGATAAGCTAATGAGGAGATGACCCTTTCTTGGAATAATGGGAAATTTAGTGTGAAACAAACAGATGAAACTCGGAAGTGCATCCAGGAATTATAGGAGTATTGATTCTCAGAATCAACATTCTTTCTTCATCAGAGAACCTTGGGGGAGAGGACCAATAATCTGAAGGATAAGAAATTCGTTTTTTGGCTTGTCTGCGGCTTCCCGGCTCCTTTCCTCCCTTCAGCTCAATTTGACATCCCCGCGTATCCTGTTTTATCATTTCCTACTAGAGGACGGGGCAAAATCACTGCAATGAATGCTCATCAAGCCGGCACAGCAAAAAACGAATTTCTTATCCTTAAAGGGGACAGATTTATGTTATCCCAGAAAGATCGATCTTAAATAAGCAGGTTTGTTAATAACGATATGTTCATTAGTATAGTAATTACTTAGTAATTACGAATATCTTGTATGTAGGATAAGCAAAATCGATATCAGGTTCTTTTATTTAAAGGGGAAATCAATTCTTCAATCATGTCATATTCTTATGAAAAAAAGGAATCCTCCCTTTTAAAAGGGAGGATTCCAGCCAAAAAGCAAAAAATTTCTGTTACTCTTTTTTAGATTTTATTCTGTCAAAGAGCTTGCTTTTGTTTAACCACTCAGTAACGATTTCTCTGCTTCCCAGTCCAAACGCAAGAGCTAGAGCTAAACAGAGAGCTCCGAAAAGAAGCAGAAAAGCATTTGTGACCAGTTCAGAAGCAATATTAAGCTGATTGAGAGCAATGGGGATAACGAAAACCATGACAATCACATAAGCTGTTTTTCCCATGATTTCGGGTTTTTCAATTCCAATATTTCCTGCAAATGCATTAACAAGTCCAGAAACAAAATTTGCAAGGTAAAATCCAATCACAAGAATAACCAAAGCTACAAAAATATTCGGGAAGTAAAGAAGCAAATCATTCAATACTTCAGAAACTTTAGAAAGTCCGACTGAATTGAAAGCAACAATAAAAGTGATAATGATGAAAAACCAATAGGCAACCCTGCTGATAATTGATACAGTATCTCTTTTCAAATTTCCTTTCCTTAAAAAATTCTCAATCCCTGCTTTTTCTGCTAGTTTAGGAATTCTTGCCAAAGTGAGCAACTTCTTAATAGCAAAAGCCAGAAATTTTGAAATCAACCATCCTATAATGAGAATTAACAGGAATCCAATCACTTTTGGAGCGAGACCTCCAAGAATTTCAGCAATTTTTTGCCAAGCTGTTTCAAGAGGTCCCGTGATATCCTCTAAGATTTTAGATTGACTTGAAAGAGACGCGGTTAAAGAAATCATATTCTTCCTCCTTTTAAAATTTATTCCTTAACATTAAAGGATAGGAATTTAGTTTTTTTCTGTTGCTGCTGATTTTTCCTCCATTTCACAAAATTCCCATCCTCTAAGCGACTCTATCACTCATCCTACATATAAAATAAAGGAAAAGTCAACAAAAAATCCACAAGAGAAAGAGAACATCAGAAAATCAGTAGAATAAAGGATTACAAAGAACAGAGGTCCCTCTTGCCCATGAAAAAGGGGATTAGAATATCATATAAATTCTGATAGTTCCTCAGCCGCCATAGAGAGCTGTGCTTGAGGAGGAGGGGGCCGGGTGGCCTTAAAGGTCAGATTGAGATGTTTGATGATCTTGTCTATGACTTTGTGATCTTCAATAAAGGAGACAATTCGCATGGTTCCCCCGCATTTAGGACAGATGAGGGGATCGATCTCATAGACTTTCTTTATCATCTCGGCCCATCCTTTAGAACGTATAATGGGATCTTCATCTTCAATAATAAGGGGACACAAAGGATCAGATCCAGTTTTTTAAGCACTGACCAGGCCTGCTCTTTGGTTAAACATAGGATAGAGCATATATTTGAAAAGACCTGAGGGATGCGGTCGACTTGTCAATAATGGTGCAGAAAATACAAAAGCTGTAACATTAGAATAACAAAGCATGCAAGAAAACTAAGGGTTTCCGCAGAGTTCTAATCCCTGCTTTCCCCTTTTTTATTTAAGATTTTTTGGACACCTTAAAGGATGTCAAGTTATTTATTTGTAAGGAGATATGTTGAATGGAAGAGGAAGGAGTGCCGAAGAGGGGACTCGAACCCCTACGAGCGGTTCAATGCTCACATGGCCCTCAACCATGCGTGTCTACCAATTCCACCACTTCGGCATTGAAAATGGATAAGAAGCCATTGCCAAAGCCTCTGGA
>JAGXKI010000019.1:0-15600 GCA_018335295.1 bacterium
AGATCCCAAAAACAACAGTTTTGGAAAAAAAGATTTTTGTGACAACATAATTTTTTGAGTTTGTCCCATTTAGTTCGAAAATAGCGTGATCGAAAAAGTTTTTTTAAGGATGGGTCCTGTCCCGGGATGTCTCCCGTCTGTCCTCGCTCTACCCATCCCTCAGTGGGTCCCTTCCGCTGCGGGCGGGCGGGAGAACATCCCGTGCCACCCATCCTCTTTGAAAAGGAAACAGACATTAATAACTTTGATGCTCTTCTTTATTCAGGGATTGCTGATTATTTAAAGGGAGATAAAGAAAATTCCTTTAAAAAATTAAAAATATAGGGAAAGAGTCCATAAAACTCAGTTTTTCTGCGCACAACTTGAAAAATTCTTTTAACTCATTTAGGTTCTTTGTTTTAATATAAATATCGGCTTTTTTTTATGAATAGTTCAGGATAATTTAAAATAGTTATAGGGTGGAAAAATGTCTTTTAATAATAAAAACCTGTTTCTTACTGGATATCCTGGTGTAGGGAAGACTACGGTTATAAAAGAAGTGGTTCGTCTCTGTGACAAAATAAGATTTAAAGGATTTTATACTTCCGAAATAAGAGAAAAAGGGGGCCGTACGGGTTTTAAGATCAACACGTTTTCGGGCAAATCCGGTGTTTTATCGCATAAAGAGATTCAAAGTCCCTACAGGGTAGGAAAATACAGAGTCAGTATAGAGGACCTTGAAAATATCGGGGTCAAAGAACTTCTGCATAGGGGAGAAGTTGATGTTTTTGTCATTGATGAAATCGGCAAAATGGAGGTTTTTTCGGAAAAATTCTGTAAAGCGGTCGAAGATATTCTCAATTCAAATTACCCCTTGATCGGGACTCTATCCAAAAAGGGATCCGGTTTTATAAAAGAAGTCCGGAATAGAAACGATGTGGAGTTGATAGAAGTTACAACCTCCAACAGAAATAAGCTACCTGCTCAAATCTGCCGCCGAATTTAATCGAAGGTGGGGAGAATGCCTTTGGATGTTAATCCAAGATATGCGGATCAAGATTTGTGTAATTTTCTCGGCTTCTCTTTTTTCCTTTCAATTAAAAATAAATTTCCTGGTTGATTAAATAATCAGAGAATTTATGAGATTTTCCTATAAATGGCTGTATTTTACAATTCAAATTCTTTGCTGGTTCCGCTTTCCATCTCATAAACTTGATTTTTAAATCCGATCTTGATCGGTTTTTCTGCTGCCCGCAATGCCCGAATTTTGAAAGAGTCTCGTTTGAATAAAAGCTTTAGAGAATGTCCTCGGTACCTGATGACCATTTCAAGGTATTCCAGGTTATCGGGCAAACAGGGATTAAGCCAGAGAACATTTTCGCACGTTTGAATGCCGGTATAACTATTCTGGAGAATATTGACTGTACCGGCCATAGCTCCCAGGTGGATGCCTTCTTTGGTGGTGCCTCCTTGAATATCCGCTATGTCACTTTTCAGAGCCTGTTTGAACAGGTTCCAGGAACCTTCACGGTCGGAACGGGAAAGAACCCAGGAATGCACGACCCAGCTGAGCGTGGACCCATGAGAAGTTCTTTGGAGATAATATTGGATATTTTGGGGGATGGTTTGATGTTCAAAAGAATACCCCAAGCGTTTAAACAGAGAACTGAGCTCATCTGAGGAAAAGAGCTGAAACAGCATCAGTACATCCGCCTGCTTGGAAAGCTTATAATTATTGGGACTGTCGCCTTCAGCTTCCAGAATCCGGTCAAGCCGCTGGATATTTTCATATTTTTTTCGGTAACCTTCCCAATCGAATTCTTGGAGCTTCTCGTATCCTTCGAATTGACTGATGATTCCGTCCTCGTGAAAACATATTTTCATCTTGTGTGTGATGTCTTTCCACCTTTCTATCTCCTCATCCTCCAGTCTGATGGATTCCCGAAGTTCTCCGATTCTTTCCTCGGGAAGCAAGTCAAACATTTTTATTGCCTGAAGCATGACCCAAACAGCAAAAACATTTGTATAGGCGTTATTGTTTAAGCCCGGTTTTTGTGCGTTGGGATAGGCATCGTGGAATTCATCGGGACCCATCACTCCCCGTATTTCATATCTGTCTTCTTCTTTGTTGTATTGGGTCAGGCTGGACCAGAACCGGGCGATCTCCCAGATCATCTCAGCGCCGTGGGAGGATAAAAATTCTGTGTCTTCGGTGACCTGATAATACATGAAGACGTTGTAAGCTATGGCCGAATTGACGTGACGCTGGAGATTTGAATTGTCAGGGATCCATTGGCCGGAGAGGGGATTGAGATGGACTGTTTGGCTTTCTTCTCTGCCGCTGCTTCCGCTTTGCCACGGATACATAGCTCCTTTATATCCTGCTTTGGAAGCATTTAAGCGGGCTTCATCAAGGCGTCTGTACCGGTAGATCAGAAGCGAGCGGGTTATCTCAGGCATTCTGAAATTCAATAAGGGGAATATAATGAGCTCATCCCAGAAAATGTGTCCCCGGTAAGCCTCACCATGCCAGCCTCTCGGGGGAGCTCCGATATCCAGGTCCATGGAATGAGGAGAGATGGTTTGTAAAAGATGAAATATATAGAGACGAACCGTGATTTCCATTTTGTTGTTTTCGGCTTTATCCACAGAACGGAAGAGCACATCAAATCTGTTCCATAGATGCTTCCATTCAATGGAGTGGGAGCTGCATATATCCTCAAAATTTTCAGCATTTTTTATCTGTTTCCGGGCAGCCAGACCGCATTCGGATATAGCATTGTCCCGGCTTGTAAAAAGGCTTATGATTTTGTTAACGGCTACTGTATCTTTAGGCTTAACATCAACATGAAATTGGGCTCCGATAAATCCGGGTTTTTCGGATTTTTTGTATTCAACATCGATCCTCTCGCCGTTTTTATACACCTGGTGTTTGGCAGCCTCGGCTATCCGGATTTCAGACTGATTTGTTTGGACTTTCAGATAAAGACAGTTTTTTTCAAAAAAATCGGTTTCCAGTGGCTCAAGATGTTTGTTGTTCAGGCCTCTGTATCTCTCTACGCCGTCATTGACTACAGTCCCATCCAGGGCTGATTTGAATTCCAAAGAACCAGACCAGTTCTCGGCAGTGATTTCAGTTTGAAGAGCTGCTAAATGGGGGTTTCCCATATGAACAAGCCGTTTGCTTTTTAAAGAGGTTATTCTTCCCTTGTCATCTTTGAACTGAATTTCCCGCAGGAGAAGCCCTTTCTTCAAATCCAATTCCCGCCGGTAGTGCTGCACTTCCACGTCGTCTATTTTGAACCATTGGCCTCCGTTGATGCGGAACGTAAGATAAAGCCAGTTAGGCATATTCACCAGGTCTTCGTTTTCGATGACTCTATCTTTGACCTTACTTTTCAATCGATTATAACCACCGGCAAGATAAGTCCCCGGATAGTGAATGCTGTCTGCTTGGGATTCCTCATGAGCTCCCCGGGTGGCGAAATAACCATTGCCCAGTGTGCACAAGGCTTCCCTCAGTCCTTCCTGATCGGGATTATACCCTTCGTATAGTAAAGACCATCCGTTCATTGAATCTGTCCTTTCAGAAAACTCAGAAGGTTTTCAAGAAATTCCTTGACCTCATCCGGGTTTTTAAGGATGTATTTGGCATAGCTTTTTTGGGCTTTTTGTGAAACCAGTATGGAGATACCCCGGGTCTGTAAAACTTTAAACGCATCCTCGTCAGTGACATCATCACCGATATAAAAAGGGAGGGTGGAGGAAAGGTCCATCCCCAGTTCCTTCATAAGCCAAAGCAAAGCCTTTCCTTTATCCCAGTCGATGTTGGGCTGCAATTCCAATACTTTTTTGCCCTTGTTTTTTTTCAAATTTTTATATTGAGAATGAACCCGGTCCACTGCCGTTTCTACCTGACTTATCTTTTTCTGTTCCACCCGGCGGAAATGAACCGCAATCGAAAATTTTTTTCGTTCGACCTGAGAGTTTTCGATCGAAGCGAGTTGTTGTTTGAGTTTTTTCTCGGCTTCATCCAGCTCAGGCAGAAATTCTTTTCCCTTCTGAAGGGTGAATTTTTCCCCTTGGGGTCCGTGTACGTCAAATCCATGGCTGCCTGCAAATAAAATTTGTTCCAATCTGACTTTGGACCGGACATCTTGGAGGTCCCTTCCGCTTATGATACCGACTGTGCAGTACTTTGCCAGTTCCGAAATCACCCGGCGCATATCGTCCGAAAGTACGGCATCTTCGGGCTTTTCCACAATAGGGGTTAAAGTCCCGTCATAATCGAGAAAAACCGCGGGAGTTTGACCGTTGACTCCCTGCATGATTTGAGAAAACTCATTTAACGCAGAGGGGATTTCTTTTCCCTTGGCAGAAGGCTCTGAAGATGAGTTTTTATATAAAGATCGGATATCGGAGACTACGACATCCGCCCCTTTGTTTTTTAAATGCTCAGGATGTCCGATTCTATCGACTCCCACCACATATAAAAAGTTTGACTTTCCTGCTGCGGTAACCCCTAATATGGCATCCTCCAAGACGGCGGCTTTTTCTGTCTGAACGCCCAAACGTTTGCAAGCTTCAATAAATATATCCGGAGCCGGTTTGCCTTTCAGGCCGTGTTGGCTGATATCCGTCCCGTCCACTTGGGCATCGAATAAATCTTTAATCCCGGCAGCTTCCAAAACCGCTGAACAGTTTTTGCTGGAAGAGACCACAGCGGTTTGAATATTCCTTGACCGAAGAAATTTAATAAATTCAACACTGTCCTCATAAACATCGACTCCATCGGTTTTGAGTTTGTCATTGAAGAATTGATTCTTCTGATTCCCCAACCCGCAGATGGTCTCTTTTCCGGGAGGGTCAGAAGGATCCCCGTATTCAAGTTCAATATTGCGGGAGGAGAGAAAGTTTTTCACTCCGTCGTAGCGGGGAATCCCGTCTACATATTTCGAATAGTCCTTCTCTATATCGAAAGACTCATTATGTTCCTTGTATTTGTCATTTCTCCACTGAAGATACCGGTCGAATAGCTTCTTCCAGGCCCGGGCATGTACCTTCGCGGTTTGGGTTATCACCCCGTCCATGTCAAACACCACAGCTTCGATTCGGTTGAAATCGATTTTTGTTTCAGTCATTTTTATAACATAATAAAGACATGAGTTTTATTTTTCTATAGAACAATACAAATCTTAAAATAAAAAAGTTCAGATGACTCAATAATTGATCCTTCGATTGAAAACGAAGATTTGAATAATTCTCGAATCAAATACCTTTTATTTATATCTTGTACTTTTTCATTTTATCAAGTTATTTATAAGTTTGAAAGAAAGGTTTGAGCTGGTATTTTCTCTCTGAAAGGTTAAATTATACGAATAATTCAGGTTTTCTGATGTTTAAACTCCTTCCAAAAGGTCCCAAAATTTGGATAACACGCTGCTGAAAAGATAGAGGAAATACACCAGTCCGATGGAGAGGAGATTTTGTTGTTCTGGGAAGAATGCCTGGGTTAAAGCTCGGAGTTTCAAACGGTTTCATTAACTGGTATACTTAATCCAAGAAATGAAATTTAAATTAAAGTGGGTGGCTTTTGAAATTACTCCCAGATGTAATCTTAATTGTATTCACTGCCGGTCTGCCTCCACAGAAGGATTCTCCGAGATCCTTTCGACTTCTCAAGCCAAGAAAGTCATCGACGAAATTTCTTCTTTTTGTTCTCCGGTTCTCGTCCTCTCCGGAGGAGAACCTTTATTACGGAAAGATTTGTATGAGATTATTTCTTATGGGACAAAAAAAGGACTCCGGATGTGCCTGGCCACTAACGGGACACTTCTGAATTCCGAAAATTGCCAGAAGTTAAAAGATTCAGGGATAAAACTGGTTTCTTTAAGTCTAGATGGATCCACGGCAGAAATCCACGATGATTTTCGGAAACAAAGCGGAGCCTTTTATAAAATCCTGGGAGGAATTGAAAAGTTAAAGAAGCACAATATTGAGTTTATCATCACTTCTTCCTTCACCCAACGAAACCAATCAGATATAAATAACACTTTCCGTTTGGCCAAGAATTTGGGAGCAAAAGCTTGGTACATGTTCATGATTGTTCCTACAGGGCGAGGAAAAGATGTCCTTTCAGAACTCATCGCTAAAGAGGACTACGAGGATATTCTTAACTGGCACTATGATTTAGAAAAAAATGAAAATGACATCTATCTTCGTCCTACCTGTGCTCCTCATTATTACAGGGTGTTTGCTCAAAGGTCTCAACAGGAAGGACGAAATTTTAAGAGAAGGAGTTTAAGCTTTTCCACAGGAAGCGGCAAAGGGTGTGTCGCGGCTCAATCCATAGCTTTTATTAATTTTCAAGGTGAAGTTATGCCCTGTAGTTATTTTCCAAAATCTGGAGGAAATATTTTAGAAAAATCTCTAAAGGAAATATGGAATTCTCCTCTTTTTAGAAAATTAAGAGATTTTAAATCCTACAAAGGAAAATGTGGGCGGTGTGAATACTTAAATATTTGTGGAGGGTGTCGGGCTCGGGCTTATTCTCTCACCGGTGATTATCTGGATGAGGAACCTTATTGTGATTACATGCCTCATTCTTCAAGAGAACAATGGAAAAATCTCTCCTGAATGTCATAAAAGGAAAGGAAGTAAAAAGGATTCCTGTTTGGATTATGAGACAGGCAGGAAGATATCTTCCTGCCTACCAGAAGTTGAGAAAGAAATATGATTTTCTAACTCTCTGTCAAACTCCTGAATTAGCTGCCGAAGTCACTCTTCAACCTGTGGAGATATTAGATGTGGATGCGGCTATTCTCTTTTCAGATATACTTATTCCTTGTCTTTCCCTGGGATTTCAAGTTCAATTTGTGGAAGGGAAGGGGCCTGTGGTTCACAATCCTGTAACTTCTGTGGAAGATATTAGAAATCTGAACCCTGATTATTCCAGCAGAGAATTAGAAAGTCTATCCCAGACTGTAAAATTTATCAATCAGCAGCTTCCTCCAGAAAAGGCTCTAATCGGGTTTACAGCAGCTCCTTTTTCTCTTGCTTGTTATCTGATCGAAGGAGCCTCCTCCAAAAATTTTCTCCAAGTCAAGTCTTTCCTCTATGACCATACTCCTAGCTACCGTTTATTGATGGAAAAAGTATCAGAGATACTGTTTGTTTATTTAAAGACTCAGGCTGAAGCTGGTGCAGAGGTGCTTCAGCTTTTTGATACGTGGGGTGGAATTTTATCCCCTTCTGATTTTGAAAAATATGTTTTCCCCTTTTTAAATAAGCTCATAAGAGAAGTGAAAAAAGAGTATTCCCTCCCCTTGATTTATTTTATGAAAGGGAGTGGGGGTTTTCTCTCCATCCTCAAGCATCTCCCTGTAGAGGTAATGAGTATAGACTGGACCCTTGATTTAGAGAGAGCTTCTGAATCCTTGGAAGACCGTTTTGTTTTGCAGGGAAATCTTGATCCAGCTGTACTCCTCTCCAGAAGAGAAATAATAAGAGAAAAAACCACTGAAATTCTTCAAAAGGGAAAGAAGGTAAAAGGGCATATTTTCAATTTAGGTCATGGAATCCTGCCCTCCACTCCTGTAGCTCACGCCCGTTATTTAGTGGAAACTGTTCATAATTTTGGATGAAACACATTGTCCTTGTCAATTACGGAGGCCCTCAACATAAAGGGGAAGTAAAGGATTATTTATACAGACTTTTTTCCGATAGAAATATCATTCAGCTTCCTGCTGTGATGAGGAAACCATTGGCTGTCCTAATAAGCCACTTGAGGGCAAAAAGAGTGGAGAAGAATTACGAAAGCATTGGAGGATCTCCTCTTTTTTCTTTAACCCAGAGCCTTGTCCATACCTTGAATCAGAATCAACACCGCCGTTATTATCTTGCGATGGCTTACACTCCCCCTTTTATCCCTCAAATCATCGATTCAATACCCGATAAGGAAGTCTATATCTTTCCTCTTTTTCCCCATTACTCTCTGACTACAACGGGCACTTGTTTGTCCTCAGCCAGAAAAAGTAGCCAAAGAATATTCTATTTAAAAGAGTACTGGTTTGAACCGAGCTTTAACCAGTTAATCACAGAAAGGATAAGACAGTCCGTAGATTATCCTGAG
Organism: bacterium; assembly: GCA_018335295.1. GTDB lineage: Bacteria > Acidobacteriota > Aminicenantia > Aminicenantales > Aminicenantaceae > JAGXKI01. The sequence goes on from JAGXKI010000019.1 coordinate 8,111, forward strand.
AAAACAGCCGTCTTATTTTCAGCCCATTCTATCCCTTTAAAATATGCTAAAAAGGGGGACCCTTATTTGAAAAGCACATGGACTCACTTTAACCTTCTTCAAAAGAAACTTTCCGACTATAATCTTTTTTTGGGATTCCAGAGTGGATTTGGCCCTTTGCAGTGGGCCGGGCCTAAATTTATGGAGGTCGTTGCTGAAATAGAAAAGAAAGGATTTAAAAAAGTGATAGTTTTTCCTTTAAGTTTTACCGTGGATAACTACGAGACTGAGTATGAAATTGACGTAGTCTATAGAAATAATATAAATTATAATAACAAATTAGAGTTTACTCGTTTATCTTGCTTAAACAACAAGGATGACTTTGTCTCCTTTATTCAAGAAACAGTAATGGATGATAGAAAATGGTTAGAATTGCAGTGATTGGAGCCGGCATATCCGGTCTCAGTGTGGCTTATCATCTTCTCCAGAATCTCCAACGACACAAAGAAAATTTTACTGTAGATGTTTACGAAAAGGAAAATAGAGTCGGAGGAACCGTCCACTCTTTCAAAGAAGAAGGATTTTTAATAGAGGCAGGTCCTAACGGGTTTCTGGACAGCAAACCTTCGACTCTTCGATTGTGCTCACTCTTAAACATCTATTCACAGCTTTTGCCCGCAAACCAGGCTTCCAAGAGACGATATATCTATCTAAGGAACCAACTCCAGCTTACCCCAGAAAAACCCATCCAGTTTTTAACTTCAGATGTTCTGAGTATCCAAGGAAAATCAAGGTTCCTGCTGGAACCTTTTATAAAAAAAGCCCCTAATGAGAGAGATGAGACCATCGCTGAATTCGGGAAACGGCGTATCGGAAATGAAGCTGTTGAGAATTTGCTGGATCCTATGGTCACAGGAGTTTTTGCCGGGAACCCCCGTACAATGAGTTTAAAGGCCTGTTTTCCTAGAATATGGGAACTGGAACAGCAGTATGGATCCCTGACCAAGGCATTAATGGAAATTCGCAAGAAAAGAAAAACTTCAGGGCCTGCTGGACCGGGAGGGATACTTACTTCCTTTCCCCAAGGAATCGAGTATTTAGTGGAGAGAATATCCCAGGAAAATCTTATTCATATTTATTATAACCAGGAAATAAAAAACATCGATTATAACCATGGATATTGGTATGTGGATAAAAACACGAACACTCCTTATGATGTGTTAATTTGTGCTGTCCCGGCTTATGTGTTTGCTTCTATTTTCAGAGGCTTTTCTTCCTCTGTTTCTCAGAAGCTGGCCTCGATTCCCTATTCTCCTATGGCGGTTTTAGGATTAGGGTATAAAAAAGAAAAAGTCCAGGGTTGTGTGGATGGTTTTGGATTTTTAATCCCCCATAAGGAAAAAAGAAAAATTTTAGGTTGTCTTTTTTCATCCAATATCTTTCCGGGAAGAGCCCCTCAGGGATATGAACTTATCAAAGTGTTGGCAGGAGGAGCCCGCTTTCCTCAAATTAAAGATTATTCAGAGACCCGGATAAAGGACTTTTGCCTCGAGGAGGTCAAATCCATCCTCAATATCAGGGCTAAGCCAGACTTTATGAAAATGTTTAAGTACAGCAAGGCCATTCCTCAATACAGAAGAGGCCATCTAAAGCTTCTAGAAGAGGTCAAGAATGAAATCACTCCCTATAAAGGACTCTTCTTTACTGGCAATGCCTATTATGGGGTGGCTCTCAATGACTGCACCAAGAATTCTCTTTTTACCGCTCAATCTGTAATTTCTTATTTAAAAAAACATAAATAAATGATGATGGAATTAATTTTTTATTTATCTCTTATTTTTATTGCGGGAGCTGTCCTCTTATTTTACTTTTATGCTTTCTTTCAGCAAAAGAAGTGGTTCAATAGAGCCACTCTTTTCCTGGTATTAGGAAGTGTATTTTTGACAGGTGTATTGTTTATATCCGGATTGAAGGCCCATCATCATCCCTCAACCAATCCTTTTGAGATATATAATTTTTTAGCTTTTCTGGTGTTAATGGTTTACTTTATTTCTGAATATAAATTTAAAATCAGGATGTTAGGTGCTTTTCTCCCCCTTGTAGCTCTTCTTTTTCTTTTTCTTTCTTTGTTTAGTTCCAGGAATTCTTTTCCTTTAATCAAGGAATTACCGGATTCTTTATTCACTCTTCATACCGCTTTTTCTCTTTTGGGTGTGACTTTTTTTGTCCTTTCGTTTATAGCCTCCTTTTTCTATTTACTTCAAGAAAATTTTTTAAAAGACAAAAAGATGAAGGGTATATTCAGACTTCCTTCTCTTTCCTTACTGGAAAGAACCTCCCATTTTTCTCTTTTAACAGGATATCCTTTTTTGACTTTCGGGGTTATTTTGGGATTTATGCTGGCTGGCACTAAATTGGCGGGGGAGTGGATGTTAGACCCAAAAATCGGTTGGACTCTTCTGGTGTGGATTTTTTATTCATTTGCGTTCCTCCGAAGAATTTCGGGTAAATTAAGAGGAAGAAGGTTTGCTTGGGTTCTGATTATTTCTTTTATGATGATTGTGTTGGGTTACAGTTTGATCAATTATTTTTCTCATTTCCACGGGTTTATCTTTTCAAGAGGTCAATTGTAATGTCTGAATTTTTGGTTGCAGGGTTCAATCACAAATTCACCCCGTTAGAAATAAGAGAGAAAGTTTCTTTTTCTAAGCAAGAACGGATATCCACTTGTCAGAAATTAGGGGCTTTATCCGCTGTGAATGAAGCTTTAGTCCTTTCAACCTGCAATCGAACGGAATTCTTGATGAGTTTGGAAAATTTAAAAGAGGGAAAAAAGGTTGTGATTGATTTTTTAGCCCATGAAAAAAATATTCCTGTGGAAGATTTAGAGAAATACATCTATTTTTATCCCTTTCAGAAGGGTTTTGAGCATGTTTTCCGTGTGGCTAGTGGTCTGGATTCCATGGTCCTCGGAGAGCATCAGATTACAGCACAATTGAAAGAAGCCTATGAAAGTGCTGTAGAAGCCGGAACTTGCAATAAACTTCTTAACCCTTTAATCCAGCAGGCCTTAAAATCAGTAAAAATAGTCCGAAGAAATACTCATTTATCTGAAAATTCGATCTCTTTAGGGTCAGTAGCCGTGGAGTTTGCCCAAAAAATATTTGGAAATTTAGTCTGGCATAACGGATTGTTAATAGGAACAGGAGAAATTTTAGAACAGGCTGCTTATCATCTCCAAAAAAATGGCATCAAATCTCTGAACGTAGTGAATCGAACGTATTCAAAGGCAGAAAAATTAGCTCAGAGATTTAAAGGTTCAGCTTTTTCCATAGATGATCTGCTCCAGAGCCTTTTTCAAGCAGATGTGGTGATTAGCTCTACGGGTTCTTCTCAATATCTAATCAAAAAAGAGCTCGTAAGAAAGGTCATGGAAATCAGAAAGTATAAGTCTATATTTTTTATTGATTTAGGAGTTCCTCGCGATATAGAACCAGATATATCTTCGGTCAAAGGAGTTTACCTTTACAACATTGAGGACCTGGAAGAAGCAGTCAAAATGAATATTCAAAAGCGAAGAAGAGAGTCCAAAATAGGAGATAAAATAATAAGACAACAAATTATCCGTTTTCAGGAAAAATTGAACCAGCAGCAGATAAGTCCTTTGATTCATTCTCTTAAGAACAGAGCGGAAACGATCCGCCAGGAAGAAGTAAAAAAAACTATGAAAAAGTTAAAAGGATTGAGTCCTAAGGAGAAGAATGAATTAGAAAGGCTTTCTTCGGCTATTGTGAATAAACTCCTTCATGACCCCTTCATGGCCTTAAAAAAATTCTCATCTGATGAAAAAGAGAAAAACAAATATCAACAATTTATAAAAGATATCTTTAATTTGGAGTAGAAGGTTGAAAATCGTTTTAGGTACCCGTGGGTCCCAATTAGCACTCCGCCAATCGGAGATAGTGATATCGCAACTGAAGCATACCTCCCCTCAATTACAAATAGAGCTTAAGGTTATAAAAACCACCGGAGATAAAAATATAACATCTCCCATGTCCCATATGGATGATAAAGGACTTTTTGTTAAAGAAATCGAGAAAGCTTTATTAGAAAAAAAAGTGGATTTAGCCGTCCACAGCCTTAAAGATTTACCTGTGGACCAACCACCTGGACTCCAGATATCAGCTTTGATAAAAAGAGAAAGTCCTTACGATGTGTTTGTCTCCAATCAGTTTTCCTCGTTGGAAGAAATGGAATCAGGAAGTATTTTAGGAACCGGCAGTCTTCGGCGTAAAAGTCAACTCCTTTATATGAGGCCTGATTTGAGGGTGAAAGAAATAAGAGGAAATGTAGAAACCAGGTTGAGAAAATTAGATAAGGGAGCTTATCAGGGACTTATCCTGGCTGCCTGCGGATTGGAAAGATTGGGGTTAGGGGAACGGATCACTCAGGTTTTACCTGTGGAGAAAATGATTCCTGCGGTCGGACAGGGAAGTTTGGCCGTGGAGACCAGAAAGGGCCACAAAAAAATAAACGAGCTGTGTCTGAATTTACACCATGAACAAACCCAATCGTCCATCCAAGAAGAAAGAAAGTTTTTGAACACTATGGGAGGAGGATGTCAAGTTCCTCTGGGATGTTATGCCTTTTTTAAAAATAATTATTTTTTGATAAAAGGTTTTATCGGAGACCTGGAGGGGAAAAACATAATTTTCCAGGATTTAAAAAGAAAAAAAGAGAAATTCAGAGGAAGCGGTCTCCATCTTGCCCAGATCCTTTTAAATAAAGGAGGCCGGTCCATACTGAAGAAAATAAAGAAATGAAGATACTCCTCACTTCATCCCCGTTTACTGTAGAAAAAAATAAAGAAACTCTGGATAAGTCCAAAATTGAATTTTTGTATTTTAAAACCATAGAATTTAAACCAATAAGAAAGACTCCTTTTGATCTTAAAGAGTATGAATGGGTCATCATTTCCAGTCGGAGTGTTTATCATTTTCTTTCTCCCCTGGTTAAAAAAGAAGATTGGACAAAAGTTAAAATAGCTGCGGTGGGAGAGGCGACCTCCCGTTATCTTAGAGAAAATAACCTTGAGGTTGAATTTGTCTCTTCTGTTTTTACCGGAAAAGCCTTCGCTAAAGAATTTATAAACAAGTATCCTTCAGTAAAAGGGAAGATATTAAGACCTGTTTCGTCTTTGGCTTCTTCAGAATTAGACAACATCCTGAAAGAAGCGGGAATGAAAGTGGAACGGGTTCCCCTGTATAAAACGGTTTGTCCTCGGTATTCTTCTCATGAAGTGGAGGATTTAAAGAAAAAAAACTTTAAAGGTATCGTTTTCACCAGTCCCTCCAGCTGGGAAAATTTTAAAAAGATCATGAGAGATAATATTGATTCTCTATTAAAACAAAAAGTCATCGCTGTCCTGGGACCATCCACTGCCAGGGCTTTGGAAAAAGATGGGTATACCGATTATATTATGCCTTCAAAATATACCCTTTCTCATCTAATAACGAAAATGGAAGGAGAATTGTCATGAAGTTTCCTCTCTACAGAGCTCGACGCTTGAGAAAGAATGAAACATTGAGGTCCATGGTTAGAGAGAATCATCTCAGCCTAAACGACCTTATCTATCCGCTTTTCCTGATTGAAGGAAATAACATCAAAAACCCGGTTAAAGCTATGCCCGGTGTGTTTCAGTATTCTTTGGACAGGGTGGGAGAAGAAATCAAAGAAATCCAATCTTTGGGGATTCCTGCGGTCATCCTGTTTGGCATACCCCAAAAGAAAGACAGCAGAGGCTCAGAAGCTTATAACCCGCAAGGGATAATCCAGAAAGGGATTCAAGCTATAAAGGAGGTTCACCCTCATCTTTTTGTTATAACCGATGTTTGTCTTTGTGAATATACGGATCACGGCCACTGCGGGGTGGTGGATAAAGGTGAAATACAGAACGACCCTACCTTGGAGCTGCTTTCTCAACAAGCGGTGACTCATGTGGAAGCTGGAGCTGATATGGTGGCCCCTTCGGATATGATGGACGGCAGAGTCTCAGCCATTCGTCAGGCTCTGGATGGAAACAATTATTCTCATATTCCTATCATGTCTTATGCCGCCAAATATGCTTCTGCTTTTTACGGTCCGTTTAGAGAGGCCGCTTCCTCTGCCCCTCAATTTGGAGATAGACGATCTCATCAGATGGACCCTTCCAATAAAAGAGAAGCCCTCAAGGAAGTCATCTTGGATGTAGAAGAAAACGCGGATGTGGTCATGGTTAAGCCAGCGTTACCTTATTTAGATATTATTCATTTGGTCAGGGAAAATGTTCACCTCCCTGTAGCTGCCTACTGTGTCAGTGGGGAATATTCCATGATAAAAGCAGCCGCAGAAAAAGGATGGGTGGATTATGAGAAAGTCATGATGGAAACATTGGTCTCCATCAAAAGGGCCGGAGCTGATTTGATTTTAAACTACATGGCTAAAGATGCTGCCAAGATTTTAAACGGAGTGAAGATACCATGAAAAGAGAAAAATCTATCCAAGATTATCAAAAGGCAAAAAAATTTATTCCGGGTGGTGTGAACAGTCCCGTGAGAGCATTCAAAGCGGTGAGAGGAGAACCTGTATTCATTCAAAGAGCAGAAGGGGCTTACTTGGACGATATTGACGGCAACAGGTATTTGGATTTTATAGGCACTTGGGGACCCGGTATTCTGGGGCACAGCCCTCCTCAGGTAGTTAAAGCTTTGAAAAAGACTGTAGAGAAGGGGGTTTCCTTTGGTTTGCCTTCGGTCACAGAAACAGAACTGGCTGAGCTGATTTGTAATGGGGTTCCTGGAATAGATTTGGTCCGTTTCGTAAATTCTGGGACAGAAGCGGCTATGACCGCTGTCCGGATTGCCAGAGCTTATACGAAAAAAGATAAAATTATCAAATTTGAGGGATGTTATCATGGACATTCCGATGGACTTCTGGTCGAAGCGGGTTCGGGAGGAGCCACTTTGGGAGTCCCCAGTAGCTCAGGAGTTCCCTCTGATTGCACACAAAATACCATCGTTCTTCCCTATAATGATTTATCCTCCCTTCAAGAAGTTCTGGAAAAAGAAGAGGTGGCCGGGGTTATGGTAGAACCGGTGGCAGGGAACATGGGGGTGATCGTCCCGAGAAAAGAATACATTAAAGGGATGAGAGACCTTTGTACGCAGAATGGAGTTTTGCTTATCATGGATGAAGTTATGTCTGGATTCCGGGTTCATGAACAAGGGGCCCAAGGTTATTTTGGAGTGGAAGGAGACTTAATCTGCTTGGGTAAAATCATAGGGGGCGGACTTCCGGTGGGGGCTGTAGGAGGAAAATATGAATTGATGTCTTTTCTTTCTCCCCAAGGGAAAGTCTATCAGGCTGGGACTCTTTCGGGTAATCCTTTAGCCATGACCGCTGGTCTGACCACTCTTCAAGTGTATTATAAAAATAAGATAATGGATAAAATCCAGAGTTTGAGTTCAAATCTG
>JAGXKI010000019.1:16183-40278 GCA_018335295.1 bacterium
TTGTCTCCATATAATCGGTTTTAAGCCTCAATAAAAGCTGCTTGTAGTAATGAGAGATGATGGGTTTTTTAAAGAAAAGGTTGTTTTTCTCGCCAGGGTCAGATTGGAGATCAAACAGGAGGAATTCCTCTTTCTCTCTAATGATTTTATATCTTTTATCTCTCAGCATATCCGAGCGGGTCTTTCCTTTAGAAAAAGGGGAAGCTAAACAACCTAGAATCCTTGGGTTTTTCAGCTTTTTCTTTTGATGAAAAAGTAAAGGAATAAGACTTCTTCCCTGAAGTCTTTCTCTATGGTTATTTTGGCCGTATATATCCATAAATGTAGGCATGATATCTACGGTTTGGATTATTTCATTGATTTTTCTTCTGCCCAAACCAAATTTTTCAGGAAATCTTATGAGCAGGGGAATGTGAATTTCTTCCTCATACAAGCTGTTGCTGTGTCCAAAGTTATTATGTTTCAGGAAAGCTTCTCCGTGATCCGAGGTTATAAGAACTATGGAATTATCCAGGACTCCGGATTTATCCCATAACTGGAATAATTTTGATACATAGAAATCGGCATATTTCAAATTGGCACAGTATCTTGCCTCTATATAATCTAAATCTTTGGGGTTGAGTTTGGATTGATCAAAACGTTTAGGAATGAAGGGACTCTTGTTTTGGAGGTCTCCTTTATAATTTTGGTTCCATTCCTTTAAAAAAGATTGAGGAGGGTCGTAAGGAACATGTGGTTGGAGAAAATGAATGTACATAAAAAACTGTTTTTGTTTGTTATGAACAAGCCATTCCCGCACAGGTTTTATAAAATCTTCGGCCCATACCACATTGAGTTTTTTGTTGCTTTTCAGAAGCTTTTTATCCCGTTTGAAAAGTTCAATTTTATCCTCAAACCCTTGGAAGATTTTATACACTGATGAAGCAGAAGCATTAGAAGTGAAAGCACAGGTGGAGAATCCCTTATCCTGAAGGGCTTCAGCTAGGGTATAAGCTTTATCGGAAAGTCTTCTTTCCCGGCTCCACACCCGGTGAGTTAAAGGAAAGGTGGAAGTGAAAAGGGAAGCCGTAGAGGGGAGAGTCCAGGAAGATTGAGCGTACGCCTTAGTAAAGAGTGTGTTCTGGGAGAGGAGAGAATCGATAAAAGGGGTGGTGGGTTTTTCATACCCATACCCGCTCATATAAGAAGGGTTCACTGCATCCAGGACCACAAAGATGAGGTTGGTTTGGTCTAGTTTTTTGAACTTCTTAGGAAGGGTCGTTCTTGTCCCCGACTTTTCTGGAGAAATTTCTTTTTCCTTGATTAAAAGCCGGGTGATTTTTCCATATATTCTGGATAAGTCCGGAGATTTTTCTATACCGGTAGGTTTAAGTTGGAAGCTTAAACGGATATATTTTCCCTGGTAAGAAGCTAAATTGACATCAAATGTTTTTTTAGAGGAAAAGGAGCCAAGGTTTTCCTTGATTATATCTTCTTTAGTCCCGTCTTCCTCAGTAATTATGATTTTTAGAGTTAAATGAGGCTTAAAAGTGGATATTCGGGAACCTTCCAATTCCCAGTCAAACTGCAGGCGGGATTTTTCCGAAGGTTTTAAATAGTAATGGATCCGGCTTAACGGGTTAAAATAGATCGATCCCTCTTTTTTAAAGACAGGGGGATCATAGCCTTCGGGGGAAGGAAAATCAATAGAGGCAAAGCGAACCGCCAAGCTCCTTTTATCTTCTTTGTCCATGGTTTCATGGGGGCTTTTGGCATAATTGAATCGAAAGGTTAAGAAGTTTTCCCCTTTTTGGAGGGTCTTTTCAGGGAGTGGAAAAGAATATTTTTTCCATCCTTTCTGAAGGTTTTTACGGCCAATAAATTGCCCGTTCAGGTAAACTTTTATAAATTGACTGGGAGAGTGGGGATAGGAAAAAGGATGACAGAAAAAGATCATCTTTTTCTTTCGGGAAGGAACCAGAGAGTAGAATTTAAGCTTTGAAGATAAAGAACTCGCCCAGACTCCTCCTTTTTCTACTCCAGACCATCCCTCTATAAGATGTTTCCGAACTTCTGGACTTTTAAAGTCGATCCGGAGAGTTTCTTTGACCACTTGAGCATGCTCAAAACGGGATAATAAGTTTAAAGTGGAAAATTTATCTTTTTTATGACAACCCCCGTTTAGAAAAACTAAAGACACTAAAAAAAGAGAAAGGAGGAAGAGATGGGGGAAGGTCTGAGAGCGGCCGTTGATTTTGGACTTCATAATAATATTTTAAAGAAACTTTGGATTTTTTATTTTAAAAGGGCCTCTTGGAAAAGTCAAAAGGGAAGAAAAATAAAAAAAATTTCATAAACCCCTTGAACTGATAGCCTTCTATCTGTTAGTATTATGTTTGTTCTATAGGGGAGCGGACTGAAAGGAATCCCCCTCCTTTCATTCAGACCCACCTCAAAATAATCCCCTAATCATTCCCCCTTTTGCTGACAGTCCGCTCCCCCTTTTTTATACATACCTATTTTCCGTTTATCTTGGGGCAAAAGTTCTTTTTGAAAAGTTGGAAAAAGCCTTCCCCTAAAGCCTTATAATTCAGAATGGAAATGAGAGATAGAAAAAAGGACTCCATCCCTCATTTGACATCTCTGGACGGATTGTCGATATTATAAATACAGTTCGTTTCAGGAGGAATCATGAAATTGAAGGGGTTCCTGGTAATTCTCATCCTGGTAGGTGTGGGCGTTTATTTTTTGTACATGATGACAGCTGAGGAAGGGAAGAAAGCAAAACAGGACATTCAGTCCTTCGATCGGGTGAAAAAGGAATTGACTGTGACCAACATGAATACTCTGAAAAAGATGATTATTAATTTTATAGCGCAAAAAGGAAGAACTCCCCAGAATCTTAAAGAAATCCAGACATTCCAACCTGTTTCATCTATCAAAGTGGATGCTTGGGGCACTACTATCCGCTACACAAAAATATATCAAAACCGCTTCCGGCTTGTTTCGGCGGGAAAAGACGGGAAGTTTGAGACAGAAGATGATATCAAAGTGGGAAATTAGTTCGAAAATAAAATTCTATATAAGATTAAAGCGAGAAAAGCGATAATTCTCACTTCCGTTTGTTGCGTTGATTGCGTCTATATAGTCTGTTTCGTTTACCTAATCTATTATGTGTGTTTCGTCTGTTTGGTTGATTCCGTTGAATTGACTCAACCTTAACCTCAATCTTTATCCTTTCTTCTCTTAACCTGAACCTCAACCTTGACCTCTATTCATAATCTATCTATTTTTAGCCGATTTCTGCATCTTCGATAATCAGTTTAAGTGTGGTTTTCCGGGGAGAAGTTCTGTTTGGGAATGGATTATTTTTGTGTTTCAACTGGGAGTCATATTTACTTCGCTTTTTGGGATTTTTTAGAGTTTGGTAGGCTTCTTCAATCTTTTTCAGCATCTTTTGTCTTTCTTCATCAGATAAAAGACCATGAGTGGCTATGGAGTTTCGGTGGTATGTGTTGACTCCCAGATGATAGGCTTTTTTGATTTCTTCCAGAGAAGCTTTCGGATTTACGTTGAGGATTTCGTAAAAATCCATTTCCTCAATCTTTTTTACATCCATATGGATTAGGGATTCGTTGTGTCTGATATCCCGGTTAATTTTTCTGCAATGGATTTTATGGATTTTCCTACTTCAGAGTCAGGATAGGCGCTCATGAATGGAGTCATGTTCTTTAAACTCTGGTGTATATTTTCATCATAGGGGACAGTCCCTAGAAAATTGAGGTCAATGACTAAATATTTTTGGACCACATTGACAATGGATTCTCCCAGGGCATAGTCCTTTTCATCTCTTGCTTTGTTGATGATCAAGCAGGGGTTAAAATTCTTTAAAGCTTCATACAGGATTTGAGCATGATCTCTATCATGTGACATCACTTCACTGAGAAAACTGAAAATGGATTTGGAAGTATCCTGAATCTGTTCAGCGACTCTTTTGATTAAATCTTGTATCTGGTAGTGTTTGATGTACAATTTCAATATCCTGATAATACAGGATTTCAGAAAATAGTAAGCATTTTCTATGGAAGTGGGTTCTGGGTTGATGACTAGAACCCCTGGGTTGGAAAGGATGAAAAAGTCCAGGCAATTGTAAGAACTTCCTGTGCCGATGTCCACAATGGTTCTTTTTGAATTGAACGCTTTGATATGCCTTATCAATTTTAGTTTTTTATAATAATTTATGTTAGAGGCAAACAGTACATTTTCGGCTCCTTTGACTAGCTTCAGTCCTATGAAAGGAGTGAGAACCATGGTCTCTTCCAGGCTGCTAACTTTATTGGTGATGAAGTGACCCAGGTCCACATCTGATTCTTTCATTCCCAGGAAAGTGTGCAGGTTGGCTCCGCCTAAGTCGGCATCGATCATGACTACATCTTTTTCTTTGGAAGCCAATTCTATACCTAGACTGGCTGCGATGAAGCTTTTTCCAGTTCCTCCCTTTCCGCCTCCCACAGCCCAGATTGATTTTTGGGAATCCTGATGGGCTTTCAGGATAGAAGATTTTCTTTTTGAATCCATCACCAGTTTTTTTTAGTGTCCATTTTTTTTGGGGATTTATTTTAACACAGGATAGGGCTGAATCAAATGAAATCCCCGTATATGTTGAATTTTAAAGGCATTTCTGTTAAATTTATTATTTCATTCCAATATTCTATCCGAGGAGAGGAAATTTCTTGAAATCCTACGGAGACATTGACAGTAAGTTTAGGTATGTGATTTTAGCTTCCAAAAGAGCCAAACAACTATTGAAAGGAGAAAAACCAAAGGTTAAATCCAAATCAAAGAATCTCATCCGAGTGGCTGAAGAAGAAGTGAAGAAAGGATTAGTGGATTATGAGTTTCTCCAATCTGAAAAAGAAGAAGAGAAAAGGAGCCAGAAGATGGAGGGCTCTACTGAAGAAGAGACCCAAGAAGTAGAAACCTCCCAGAAGAAGGAAACATCTGAAGAGACCAAAGAAAAGAAAAAGGTAAAAAGTTAAACTAGTTTCTTTTGTTTTTTATAAGCTGAATATAATCTACTTTTATAAATTCTTTCGGAGAAAAGCCTAAAGCTGAAGCGAATCTAACGATGTGTTCGCGCGGCCCTTCCAATTCGAGGAAGTTACCGACGGGGGTTTCGTCTAAACATATTTTCAATCCCTTTTTTCTGAAAAGGCTCCGGTATTTTTTATAGCTGAATGTAGGCTTAAGATTAAGCCCCTTTAGGATCTTTTGAAATTCTCTTCCGTTTTTAACTTCTGTTTCGTATTCTTCTCTGACTTTAAACTTCCTTGATTTTTGAAGAGTTCCCTTGAAAGTTAAATAAAATTTTTTATTTATCTTTCTCAGTCTCAAAGCCTGACGTTTTTTATACAGAGGTTGGGAAGGAAAATCATAGAGGGTGTTTTTTTCCAGGGATCGTCCTTTTTCCAGTTTAGCTCCTGAGGATAATAATTTTTCCTTGATGGCTTTGGGATCATTGACTTCAATTTTAACTTCGATCTCTGTCATTTTTGTAATAAAAGAGAACTAACCTGAATAGTTCAGGATAATTATTTTTTTCTATGAAGGATATAATCGGATAAAGAGAGTAAATCCTCTCGATAAACATTGGAAGAAAGATTGTGGATGATTTTCTTGGACTTTAAATTATGCTCTTTGGCCTTTTGGTAGGTGTAATCCAGGGCCCCGTTTCCCTGGACTGTTTTGAGAATTTCTTCCCTGAAATCTCCATCAAGCTTTTTATTTTTCAAAAGTTCGGCCAGACGCTTTCGGTTTCCTTTTCCGTCGTTATTGAGAGTGTAAATCAAGGGTAAGGTGATGCGTCCTTCTCCAGCGTCAGAGAGGACAGGTTTGCCCATATCTTTTTCGTTTCCGGTATAGTCAAGGAGGTCGTCGATTATTTGAAAGCACATACCCAGATTCATACCGAAATCAGCGAGGGATTGTTTTTCCTTTGGAGAAGCGTTTCCCAGAATGGCCCCCATCTGACAAGAGGCAGAGAAAAGGGACGCCGTCTTTTTTTGGATGATCTCTAGGTAATCCTGTTCTTTGATATCCACGTTCCCGCTCATATAGTATTCAGTGAGCTCACCTTCAATCATTTTGGCTGAAGTATTGGTCAGAACTTGAATGATCTCCCGGTAGTGACTTTCCAGGGAAAGGCCGATGGTTTTAATGTAGAGATAATCGCCTAAAAGCACGCTGATGTTAGGTCCCCATTTGGAATGGACTGTTTGCCTTCCTCTGCGCATGTCGGAATTGTCGATGATATCGTCATGGATTAAACTGGCTGTGTGAATGGCTTCGACCAAGGCCCCCATAAAGATGTGTTCATATCCCTTGTAACCATACAATTTGGAGCAAAGTACCAGAAGAGCTGGACGGATTCGTTTTCCAGATTTATGGAAAAGATAAGAGTTTATCTCCGAAATGAGGGGATTTTTGGATTGAGAGAACCGATTGAGTTCTTCCTCCACCTTTATCATGGATTTTTGAATGTTTTTGTATAAACCGTTCATGGATAAAGGGTGGGAAGATTCCTTGGAGGATGTATTTTTGGATAACTTCATGCTTTAAAGTCCATTCTGAGTTTATCGAAACTTTTATTTCAAACGCACTTGAGAACTCTCTTGGAACTCTTTTCCGTTCCTGATTGGCACTAATATTATCATCTCGATTTTTTTATTTCAAATGAAAAGAGAGCTTTGAAATTTTGGGTGGTTCTTTCAGTCAGCTCCTCCAGAGGGATTTCCTTAACGGCAGCCAAGACCTTGGCCACTTCTTTAACAAATGCTGGCTCGTTCCTCTTTTTTTTTCCCCTGTGGGGCACGGGAACAAGATAAGGGGAATCCGTTTCCACAAGAATTTTTTCTAATGGGATTTTCTTAGCTGTTTCCCTTAAAGAGTGAGCTCCAGGATAGGTGAGGATACCAGAAAAAGATATGAAGAAACCCAGGTCCATCATTTTTTTGGCCGTATTCCAGTCTTCTGTGAAACAGTGAAGAATCCCCCCACAAGTGAATTTTTCCTCTTCTACTGCTTTAATCACGTCTTTACCGGCTTCCCGGCTGTGGATTATGACGGGAAGGTTGAGTTTCTGTGCAAGATGGAGCTGTTGGCGAAATGTCTTCTGTTGTGTCTCAAGTGGAGAGAAATTGTAGTGGTAATCCAAACCGATTTCTCCGACAGCTTTAATCTGGTTCTCTTCAGCCAGGTTTTTGATTTTTTTCGAATAATCAGGATTAAACTCAGTGGCTGAATGAGGATGGACTCCAGCGGCGGCCAGGATGTTATCGTGCGATTCAATCAACTGGAGAATGACCTGAATGTTTTGAGAGTCGTTGATCTCAGAGGGGCAGAAAATCGCTCCTATGCCTTTCTGAAAGGCCCTTTGGATCACTTGATTGAGGTCATCCTTGAATCGGGGAGAGCCCAGATGAGCGTGAGAATCCACAATCATCGTATCCAATTTAATTCTCCACCGGAGGATGAAAGATTAGAGAAAATGTCTTTTTATTTAGAAGATTCTTTAAGATGGGAGAATCAACAGACAAATCTAAGGCTGCTCTTGGAGTACTTTATCATAGAGATGACGAATAGGAATAGCTCCATGCTCAAGAACTTTTCTAAAAAATTCTTTCCGGTTGTAATCGTCCCCTTTCATCTTCTTGTACTCTTTTTCTATGTCCAATAATTCCTGTAATCCCACATAAGCAAAGGCCGCTTTCCCTGGGTTGAGGACGATTTGGTTCCATTTTCTTTCGGCTTCAGCTTCACTCTGGAATCCTCCTCGAGTCATATAGCTGATGGCCTGGTCTTTGGTCATTCCTCCTTCATGGATGTTGAACTCCAGAATGAAATCGATCACAGCCCTCAACCGGAGCTTAAGTTGATTGAGTCGAACTCGGAGGTCATAATTGCCAAATCCTGAATTCACTAGAGTATCTTCGATAATCAGAGGCCACCCTTTGATCAAAGGTTTATTGGGATACAGTTTTCTCAGAAGAGAAGAAGAATTCTCTCTGGTGACATTGAGCGGAATGAATTTCCCGGGATAGACATTCCGGAGGATCCAGGAAGGCAGCAGATAATTGTTGTATTCTTGGAGAAGAGATTGGACTTTATCTTCTTTTAAATCGTTAGGGATGGGGGATATCTGGCAGGTATAATTCCCTTTTTCTCCATAAACAGGGGGAGTGATCAGCCGGGTCCACCCCATTCTTCGGTATTCCAGGGGCATCAATTCGAGAGAAAGCTCCTTTTCGGGAAGCTCGAAAATCTGATTCTCGGACATGAAAGTTTTGACCTCATCGGAAAACGTTTTGATTTCATCCACAAATTTTTCTTGGGTAGGATGATCTTTTTCGATTTTATCAAAAACATGAGAAATGACTGTGTTTTTGAGCTGCTCTTCGGTCAAATTGGAGGGAGGGTTTTCGATGTCTATTTTGGGATTCATGATTTTGTAAAAGGGAATGCATACCAAGAACATTTCCCTTCTTAGATTTTTGTAATCTGTTTTGGCTCTGGCGATGAGTTGGTCGAGAAGGATTTTATTCTGAAAAGTCCTCCGGACTAGTCTGCGGTGGGCTTCCCCTAACCTGAAATTTCCGGTGGATTTAGGAAGGAGTTCCTCTTTCAGGTAAGTTTGGAATTGTTCGAGCTCAGGAATGACATTTTGAAGTCGTGATTGGATGTCGGATTTTAAATCGGAAGGGGCCTCCTCTATGAGGGTTGGGATTTCGTTTTTGTAGAAATTGAGTACACCGGGGAATTGTTTGATAGCTGTTTCGGTGAAGAGTTTGGGAGGGGTCTTTAGGTTTTTGCGGGCCTGCTTGATCAGCCGGGGAATATCTTCCAGCCTTTCCCGGGCATTTTTAGCTCTGGTGGCCATGGGAGCAAAATCTCCGGTTAAAAGAGATTTTATAGAGTTGACCAAAATATGATTGTAAAAGATGGGGTCATATTCCCAGGGGAGAAGGTTTTCATGAAGGATAAGTTCCCTTTCCAAGGCATCGACGATAATCTGATGATTGATCTTTACCTCTGGACTCAATTTCGTCTGATCGACTTCAGCGACAAATTTTTGATTGAGCTCCTCCAGAGTTTCCCGTCTGTTTTCGATCTTTCCGGATTTTAAATTTTCCAGCTTTTTGTCGTAATCGTGAAAACCCGCCATTGTCGCAGATGTTGGATAGAATTTCCAAAGTTCATCCAAGTATTCATCTACTATTTCTTGAAACTTAGTATCCATTTGATTCTGCTGGGAAAAGAGCAGTCCTGTGCTTCCCAGAGCGAAAAACAAAAGAGTGATGAAAATTGTGACTTTTTTCATGGGAGCCTCCTCCGTAGAAGCATTTTTTTCTAAATATTTTAACCTTTTTGAAAGAAAATCCTATCACAAAAGTGTTTTCAAGTACAACTTTTCCCTCATTCTTGAGCATTGATCACCATTTTATCACGGCCGAAGCCCAGGTAAATCCCGATCCAAAAGCTGTGAGTGCCACAATATTCCCTTGCTTGAGTTTATTTTTTTTTATAATTTCATCAAGAGCAATAGGAATGGAAGCAGCGGTGGTGTTTCCGTAACGGTCTATGTTCCGCCCAACCTTTTCTATAGGGATTTTGAGATTTTTGGCCACCATTCGAGTGATTCGGTCATTGGCTTGATGAGGAATCAGAATATCCACATCATCGATGGTGAGTTGATTATGCTCCAAGGCTACCCTTACAGCTTGGGGCATTTTCTCGACGGCGTGTTTGAAAACTTCCCGACCATTCATTTGAGGGAAAAACCCTTTTTCCTTTCCTAATTGTTTAGGAAAAGTGGGTTTGTCTTTGGAGCTGGGCTTTTGCATCCATAATTGGGAAGCATAATTTCCATCACAGAAAAGATGGGTGGAAAGAATTCCTCGTCCGTCATCCTTGGGGTTAGGTTCAAGGATGACGGCCGCAGCTCCGTCTCCAAAAAGAACGGCTAAATCTCTTCCTTCATCCGAATAGTCCAGATTTGACGATTGGACTTCAGAGGCAACCAGCAAGATTTTTTTATAAACCCCATTGCGGATGTACTGGTCGGCCACAGATAAGGCATAGATGAATCCGCTGCATTGGTTCCTGACATCCAGCGCTCCGATATGGGAAAGCCCCAGTTTGGCCTGGACCTGGACTCCGATCCCTGGAAAATAATGGTCTGGAGAAAGAGTGGAAGCCACGATAAAATCGATTTCTGATTTATGAATTTGGGCGTCCTCAAGAGCCCTTAGGGCGGCTTCATAAGCCAAATCAGAACTTCCTATGCCGGGATCCGCATACCGTCTTTCTCTGATTCCGGATCTCTGTTTGATCCATTTGTCAGAAGTATTCATCTTTTTTTCTAGGTGAAAATTGGTGACCACCTTGGGAGGGACAAAATGACCCGTTCCGGTAATGATACTTTTTTGGCTCATCTCGTTTATTTTTTAAATATAATAATAAATGGGATAAAAAAAATAAAGCTTTAATCTCAACGATCTTCATTTTTTGCACTCGGGAGTAGAAAAGAGTGTTTACTGGAGAAGAATGGGGCTTGAAAAATCTTCATAACTCTTTCATGCTCTTTATTTTATTATAAGTATCGGCCTTTTTTATGAATAGTTCAGGCTAAGACATTAGGGAATTTAAGGAATTTTGTTTTCTTGACTCGGGTTTAAAGATGGAGTTATATTCATAACAAAAAAAGAGAAAGGAAAATAAAGTGAAAAGACTTATCTATGTGTTTGCGGTAGCTTTGTTGTCCTTTGCTCTTCTTTTTTCTGGAGAGGATTTTGAAGAAGGAAAGCCTTTAAAAATCGAAGCTTCTGTAAAACCGTGGGGACTTTATAGAGGGCAAGAAGGAAAAGTGGTGTTGAAGCTGGAAATCCGGGAAGGAATCACCATCAATCCTCAGCCTTCCTTTATTGTGGAATTGGATGAGACCGAGGAACTGACTTTCCCCAAAAATTTTTTCACCTCCTCAGATTTGGAAATGGAAATTATTGAGAAAAACGGGGAAGATTATTTGAATTTAGATGATCCTCTAGAGATTCCGTTTACCGTTAAGTTGGATGCCCCAAAAGGAAAGCATACACTGGAGGGAAAGATTAAGTACTTTGCCTGTTCTAGAGAGGAAAAATGGTGCCTTAAAACCACTTCTCCGTTCAAAGTTTCTTTCTATACTCGGGGAAGCACCATTAAAAAGAGTCCCTAAATATTATCTCTTCTTACCCGCTTCTTACATCCAGTTGTTTTGTTGGTACCAATGAAGCGTCTCTTCCAGCCCTTCCCGCAGAGAATATCGAGGGAAAAAGGAGAGTTTTTTTTGGGATTTTTGAGTGTTCATCATCCATCCTTCTTGTTTCATTTCTATATATTTATCTCTGTTGATGATGATCGGATTTTGGGTCAGTTTGTTCACCACATCAGAAATCAGGACAAAGGGATAAGCGAAGGAGAGAGGAATTTTCACCCTTTTGAGTTTTTTACCCAAAACATCCCCGGCTGTTTTTCCTATCTTATCGTAGGAATAAGGACAGGGATCGGCAATATGAAAGATTTCGCCGCTCTGAGTAGGGAATTGGGTGGGGAGAATTAAGGCATTTATGAGATCTCGAACATAACAAATGCTTATCCACCGAGGCGAAGAGTCGAAGGAGGGGAGTATTCCCTTATTGATCCATTTGAAGTAGGAAAGAAAATCAGTATCCCGAGGTCCAAATATGGGCCCCGGTCGAATGATTACTACCGGGAAATCATGTTTATTTCTTAACACTTCCTTTTCCCCCAGGAATTTACTTTCTCCATAGGGAGTAATGGGGTGTGGGGAATCGGTTTCTTTAACCGGATGGCCGCCGTAGGAAGGTCCTACGGCAGCTAAGCTACTGAGGTAGATGATCTTTCGAGGGGATATTTTCTGTGAACGGAGGGCTCGGAAAAAACTTGCTGTGCCCCGGTGGTTTACTGTATAATAGTTAGCCATTTTGGTTGATTTGGTAAGACCTGCGAGATGGAAAACATAATCAATGTCTGAAGGTAAAGAAGGGATTGAAAAAAGGTCTCCTTTCAGAAAATGGATGTCCTTTCCCCGGAGCCATTTGAGATTTGAAAGATTCCTTACCTGTGCGAATATTTCGATATTTTTTTGATTTTGCAAATGGTCGATGAGGTGACTTCCTATGAAACCAGTGCTGCCCGTAATGAAGAATTTCATTGACAAAGATTTTATGAAAATTACGAGACTAGGTCAATTTCCTTAAGGAGGGAGAAGGCATATTTATGAAAAATTCAAAGGAGGAGAAAGTGGATATTTTTGATAAATGTTACAATTTTACGAGAGCCGAAGAAGTTATGGAATCGGGTCTTTACCCCTATTTCACACCGATAGAAGAAGTCCAGGGAAATAAAGTCAAGGTGAACGGGAAAGAGATGGTCATGGTGGGGTCGAACAATTATTTGGGGTTAATCAATCATCCCAAGGTGATGAAAGCCGCTCAAGAGGCCATCGATAACTATGGAGTGGCCACCTGCGGGTCCCGGTTTTTAAACGGCACCCTGGACCTGCATACTGAGCTGGAAGATCGGCTGGCCCGTTTCACAGGAAAAGAAGCGGCCCTGGCTTTCAGCACTGGCTACCAGACCAATTTAGGAATCATTTCTACACTCGTGGGAAAGAGAGATGCGGTAATTACCGACCGGAGGGTTCATGCCAGCATCATTGATGCCTGCCGGATGACCTTTGGATCAGTATATAAATTCAAACACAATGATATGGAAGATTTGGACCGGGTGCTTTCCTCTTTGGATAAAGAGATGGGAAAGATGATCGTGGTGGACGGTGTTTTCAGTATGGAGGGAGATTTAGCCAACCTTCCGGGTATTGTGGAAGTGGCCAAAAAATACGACACCAAAGTCATGGTTGATGATGCCCATGGACTCGGAGTAATGGGAGAGAATGGTCGAGGAACCTGCGAGCATTTTGGAGTGGAAAAGGACGTGGATATCATCATGGGAACTTTCAGCAAATCCTTTGCTTCTTTGGGAGGATTTGTGGCTTCCACAAAAAAAGTCATCAACTTCGTCAAACATTTTGCCCGCTCCCTGATTTTCAGCGCCAGCATCACCCCCGCTTCAGTGGCCACAGCTTTGGCTACCCTGGATATTATTGAGAACGAACCCGAAAGGAGAGAAAAGTTGTGGAAAGTGACCCATAAAATGAAAAATAGTTTGGAAGAGATGGGATACGATACAGGTGCAACAGAAACCCCTATTATTCCTGTTTTAATAGGTGATGATGAAAGAGCGTTTATGTTATGGAAAATGTTAAGAGAAGAAGGAATTTTTACCAATCCGGCTATTTATCCAGCTGTGCCCAAAGGACAAGCTTTAATCCGGACCAGTTATTCAGCCACCCATTCAGAAGAAGAGTTGAACAAAGTTCTGGAGAGTTTTGAGAAAGGGGGAAAAAAATTAGGGTTGTTGGGATAAAAAATAATATGAAAGTCAAATTCAGTCTCTTCTTCCTCATCCTGTTGGGATTGTGCTCTCTTATGTGGAGTCAGTCCTCTTCTATCCTTCCATTGGACCAGGTTGAAGAAGGTATGAAAGGGAAGGGAAAAAGTGTTTTCGGCAAGAATCAATTCAAGGAATTTGATGTAGAGATTCTGGGAGTCCTGAGAAATGTTCAGCCTAAAAAAAACATCATATTGGCTAAATTGAAGAGTGATATTCTGGAAGAGACCGGAATGATCAGCGGGATGAGCGGAAGTCCCGTGTACATCGATGGAAAATTGATCGGAGCCATTGCCTACAGTTTCCCTTACGCTCAGGAAGCCATTGCAGGGATTACTCCTATTTCAGAAATGCTTTCCATTTTTCAGGAAAAAAGTGAGGAAAGGACTTCTTTCACTCCTCGGGTCCCAGTGCAGAAATACCTGAGCCTGGAAAAATTATATGAAATAAACAAAGGATTTTTTCAATCGAAAACAGCTCATCATATCGATGGACAGACTTTTAAACCCTTGAACATTCCCCTAATGTTTAGTGGTTTTTCTCCGGGAGTATTCAAGAAAGCCAAATCGTTCTTTTCCTCGATGGGGTTCACTCCCGTTCGGGCCAGCCCTTCGGGTCAATCGCTTGAAGATTTTTCCCCTTCGGACATCTCTCTCCGGGAAGGAGATCCTGTGGGAGTCCAGTTTGTTTCCGGCGATTTAAATGTTTCCGCTGTAGGAACTGCGACCTATGTTCATGAAGGAAAGGTATTAGCTTTCGGTCACCCCATGTATAATCTGGGACCGGTGAATTATGCCATGACTAAAGCCGAGGTCATCACGGTGGTACCTAGTGTATCCTCCTCGTTCAAGCTGGCATCGACCGGGAAGCTGGTAGGGAGTTTTTCCCAAGACCGCCATTCAGGGATATATGGGGAATTGAAGAAAATGCCTGATTTCATTCCTCTGAATGTGGAGATGATGAGTGGGAAGACTGAGAAAATGGATTTTAAGATGGAAGTGGTTGAAGATAAGATTCTCACGCCTTCTTTTGTCAATTTGGTGCTTCAGAATATCCTCATCTCCCAAGAAAGATCCATTGGGGACCTTTCCTTAGCTGTGAGCGGTCAGATTTATCTTGAAAACGGCCGTAACGTTCAGGTGGAAGATCTCTTTTCCGGGCAATATGATACCTCGGTGACCAATTTATCCAATCTGTTTGCCTCTGTGGTCTATTTTTTAGTCAACAATGGATTCAAAGACTTATCCATTCATCGCATTGATGTGAAGCTGCGGGCTTTTGAACAAGTGAAGTTTTCTTATCTAGAGAAGGTATGGGTGGATAAATATGAGGTATCTCCTGGAGAAAGGATGAGTCTCAAAATATTTACCCGAGATTTTAGAGGAGACCTTTCTGAAAGAGAGGTGGGATTGAGGGCTCCTCATCTTCCTGCAGGTTCTCAGTTTTACTTGGTGGTTGCAGATGCTCAGTCTCTGCAGAAGTTGGAAGCAAGCCAGTATAAATCGCCGTCTTTTATGCCCCGAAACTTGACTCAACTCATCCGGATATTAAGTCATCTTCGGAAGAATAACCGGATTTATCTTAAGATGATCGCCTCCAAACCGGGCCTTTTTCTGAAGGGAGAAGAAATGCCGAATCTTCCACCTACCATGAAATCTATGTTTTCCTCTCCCCGGGCTGCTTCTTCTTCGCCCACCGATATCAGCCAATCCACATTGGGGAATTATCAGCTGAGAGTTCCCAATGTGTTTCAGGGAATGGCCATGATCCCCATTCAAATCAAGAAGTAGGAGAGAAAGGAAATGAAAAAAATATGGATTATTGGGGTAGGAGTCCTTTTTTGGGTCCTATCTCTTGCTGCAGTGGGGCCTCAAAAATTTGAGTTGGAGGGTATGAGGGACTTTCTTGAAGGCAAGTTTAAAGGGGTCTCAGTTTCTTATGATGGATATCTTTCTCTCGCTCCAAAGGATGAAAGCCTCGAAGGTCCTCCGGAAGAATTTTATCTTTCTTTTCTCCTTACTTCCGAAGGAGCGAAAATTTTAGGGACCGGGCATTCAGGAAAGATTTATAAAGTGAGTGAAGAAGGCAAGGTGAGCGCTTATTTCAAGGTTCCGGAGATGGACATCTATTGTTTGGTTGAAGGTCCCAAAGGAAATATATTTGCCGGAAGTTCTCCTAACGGAAAGATATACAAAATCACAGAACAAGGGAAAGGAGAGGTCTTTTTTGATCCTCCTGAAAAATATATATGGGATTTGATGATTTCGGAAGATGGCTCTCTTCGGGCTGCTGTAGGAGAACGAGGAGGCATTTACAGGGTGAGTTTGGAAGGTGAAGGCAAAAAAATCCTGGAAGCTGAAGAGAATCACATCCTGTGTATGAAAGAGGATTCCCATGGAAATTTGATCGCTGGAAGTGGGGGTCAAGGACTCATTTATCAGATTACCCCAACAGGGAAAACTTCCGTTCTTTTTGAATCTCCTTATGAAGAAATCAAGAGTATTTCCTTAGACGAAAAGGGATATATATACGCAGCCGCTGGGGGAAAGGTCACGGCTTCAAACGAGGGAGGGAAGGCCGTTTCTCTGGCTGAAAAGGCCCAGACAGACCTTTCTGTCACAGTGAAGGCAGCTCCGGAAAAGACTGAATCTCTTAAGCCAAACGAAAAGGGTCAACCCAGCACTCTTTATAGGATCAGCCCTCAGAAGAATGTTCGGACCTTATGGCATTCCGAAAATGAACTGATCTATTCTCTTTTCTGGGATGCCCAAGAAAAAAAAGTCCTGTTGGGAACGGGCAATCAAGGAAGACTTTATGCAGTGGATTCGAATAAAAAAGCATCTCTTCTCCTTCAGAAAAGCTCTCAGCAGGTGTATTCTTTTTATCCTTCTGACTCGGGAATTTATGTCATTTCCAATAATCCCTCCTCTTTATCTCTTTTGTCCCGGGTTCAGAGATTTAAGGGAGAATATGTGAGTGAGGTTTTAGATGCCCGGATTCTTTCTAAATGGGGGAAGATAGGCTGGGAAGCAGATGTGCCTTCGGGGACCACTCTCCAATTTCAAACTCGGAGCGGCAATTCAAGAGAGCCCAACAAAGCCTGGAGTGAATGGTCTCCTCCCTATCAAAAAACAGAAGGAGAACAAATCCTCAGTCCCAAAGGAAGATACCTGCAGTTTAAGGTTATGTTTAAATCTCAATCAGGAAAAGTAAGCCCGGGACTCCGAAAACTTTCTCTGTTTTATCTTCAAAGCAATGTTTCTCCTCGGTTTACCAAACTGGAGGTTCTTTCTCCCAATGTTGTTTACCTGAAACCTCCTCCACAGGAAGAGAAAATTTGGGGAGTGGAAGAGAAACTTTCCCAGGAAGCTGAAAACAATAAGAATAAAACTTATTCAGTGGGGAAAAAGGTTCATCGAAAAGGATTCCAGACCATGGTGTGGGAGGCTGTGGATAAAAACCAGGATAATCTTCTTTATAATTTATATATTAGAGAGGAAAACAAGGATAAATGGAGAATCTTAAAAAAGAGTTATCCCCAAAAAATCTTTGCTTTCGATACTCTCTCTTTTCCTGATGGAGTGTATAAAATCAAATTGGAAGCTTCTGATTCCCCTTCAAATCCTGCGGGAACGGAGTTAAAAGAAGAAAAGGTCAGCCGCGCCTTCAAGATTGACAACTCCCTTCCTCAGGTGGTGGAGTTTCAGGCTGTCCGAGAAAAGAATCAGCTTGAAGTGAATTTCACGGCTGTCGATTCGATGTCTTATATCAAAGAAGTGAAATATTTAATCCGGCCTCACGGATGGAGACCTGTGTTTCCAGAGGATGGGATATGTGATTCAAAACAGGAAAGGTTCCGTTTTACATTGAGTCTTTCTTCTGAAACCCACAACCTGATTACAGTGAAAGTAAAGGACAGTCAGGGGAATGTAGGGGTCTACCGGGAAACCCTTTAGTCTTTGGATTCAACTCTTTCCAGATATTTATTCTCTCTGGTATCCAAGCGAATGATATCGCCGAATTTAATGAATTGGGGGACGTTGATGGTTATTCCGGTCTCTAAAGTCGCTGGTTTGGTGCTGGCGGACTGAGTGGCTCCTTTTATATAAGGTTCTGTTTTAACCACTTTCAATTCAACATTGATGGGAGGGTTGGCTCCCACTGGTTTTCCTTCATGCATTTCTACAGAGAAGACAGCGTTGGGAACCAGATAATTAAGACCCTCTCCGATGATTTCGGGGGTCAATTTTATCTGTTCATAGTTTTCAAGGTTCATGAATACATAACTGCTTCCCTCTTGGAATAGATACTGCATCTGGATTTCTTCCAAGTAGGCCTGCTCCACCTTATCCTTGGAACGAAATCGGTAATCATGGAGGGTTTGATCCTTGATTTTCCGCAGTTTTGTTTGCATATGAGCCTGACCTTTGCCGGGTTTTACATGGCTGGTATCCAGCACTTTGTAGAGTTCTCCGTCAATTTTCAGGACCATTCCTTTTTTGATCTGGGTTGCTGTGATCATGAGCTCTCCTTTTCCTTAAACACAATCTTTTTTACTTTAAAAAGTTTAAAAGAAGATGAAATCTATGGCAAATTGTTAGCCCTTTTCTCGTTTTACTCCCTCATCCACTCTTATCAGAGAGACTCTGACATTTAATTTTCTCAACGCCTCGGCCACTTCTTCTGTTTTTTGGGGAGCATAAACCACAATGCAGCCGCCTCCTCCAGAGCCGTTGATCTTGGCTCCCAGGGCTCCCGCGGAAAGACTTTCTTGGACCATTTTCTCCAGTTTCGGCGAAGAGACCTGAAGGTAATCTCTCATCACTTCATGCTGACGGGTGAGGAGTCTTCCAAACCGGCGGTGGTCAAAGTTTTTCTGATGGAGAAGTGTTTCTGCTTCGGCGGTCAAAGATCGGGTGAGGAGAGTCCCTTTCAAAAGTCTTTTTTCTAACCCAGGAAGTTCTTCTATTTCCTTCTGCTCATCGGGAGTGACAGGACTGTGGAGAGTAAAAGAAGGACTTTTTGTTTGAATTTTGGACAAAGCGGTAAGAACGTGAGATTTGATAGTACCCAGGACTCCGGTGGTGTCTTTTCTCTGGAGAGAGTCCGCCAGGATAAATTCTCGGAGTGGGGGATTGAATCTTTTAATTTTTAAACCATTTCCAAAATGGATGCCTACCACTTTTCCCAGGGCTGAAGAGTAGTGATCCATTCGTCCTCCGGGTTCTTTAAATTCAGCCACCTCAGATAAAAAAGCGAGTTCAGCGATGGTTTCCGGATTATGGGCTCTTTGTTCCTGAGCGGATTCCAGTAAGAATTTTATCCAGGCCACCACCAGAGCCGAAGAACTGGCTGTCCCGGAATTGATGGGGATGGTTCCGTGAATATCACAATCCCATCCATGGGACCAGTGCACTCCTTCTCTTCTGAGAGCATTGATTGAGCTCTTTAAATAATCCCTTTCTTTAGTGTAGGGTAATTCTTTCTCCAGAGAGAATTCTTCTATCTCCTTGGTGTCCCGGAGGGAGATTTTAAACAGAGGCTCATCCCTGGGGGTTCCCCTTACCCATATCCTCAGGTTGATAGCGGCCGCAATAACGGGAAGACCAAAGTAATCCTGATGTTCTCCCAGAAGACAAATTCTTCCTGGCGCCGATATGTGAAGAAGGTTTTCCGTCATGGAATATTTTTATCCAAAAAAGGTTAATCCTGTCAATCCAGTATTGAGGGTCGCAGTATTGAGGGTCGTATCTTACATTATGACATTTTCCCCTGAAACTCAATGGTTGAGGGTGGCAAAGCCGCCATGGGGAATTAGTTCGAAAATAGCTACTAATGAATCATATTCTTTTTATGGATGGGTCCTGTCACGGGATATCTCCCGTCCGTCCTCGCTTCACCCATCCCCCAGTGGGGCCCTTCCGCTGCGGGCGGGCGGGAGAACATCCCGTGCCACCCATCCTTTTTGAAAAGGAACAAAAATATTATCCACACATCCCCTAGAGTTGGAACCCTTTTCATTTAAGAGCAGGGTCGGACCAGGACTGGTCCGACCCCGCTCTCTTACAGGATGTCTTTGATTGAGCGAGAAAGGTGAGACAGGCGAGAAAAGAAAAAAGGCCGATTTTTTTATAAAGTCTAAGGATAGATTCCATGAGACTGAGTATTTTTATGTACGCCTTGAGAAATTCTTTCAACTCATTCATACTTTTTGTGTTATTTATAAGTATCGGACTTTTTTAGGAATCGTTCCGGTTAAATGGTTAAAATTAATTTTTTAGGAACAGGGGGAGCTGTTTCTTCGGCTCAAAGAGACAACACTTCTCTTCTTCTCCGTCACCAAGAAACCACCCTTTTGGTTGATTGTTCAGGAAGTGCCATCCAGAAGTTAAAAAAATTAGGTGTAGAACCTCCAAACATAGATTTCATTCTGGTGACTCATGTGCATCCCGACCATATTTATGGACTGCCTTCTTTTGTGCACAGTTTAATGCAGGAAAACTGCGATGTAAAACTGTTGGCCTCGGAAGAATCTCTTCATTTCTGCCGCCGTTTACTGGATTTGTTTCATCTGAGAGACAGAAAAGTGAAATGTCGGATCCATGAGCAGGCCTTGTTTTCCCATCAAACCATAGAGATAACTCCGGGACTGGAATGCACTCCTTTTCCGGTTCCCCATCATTCTTCTTCTCTGGGGTTTAGGTTTAAATTTGGGGATGAGAAAAAAGAATTGATTTATTCGGGAGACACGGCTGTTTCTTCCTCTTTGTTTCAGAAAGCTCACGGAATAGACGGCCTCATCCATGACTGCAGCGCCCCTTCTCGTTTTTTTAAGAAATTCCCTTCTCTGGGTTCCTTGCATACGGATTCTCTGTCTTTGGGAAAATTATCCCAGAAAGCAGGAGTGGAACGTTTGGTTCCCTGCCATTTTTTTGGCGAGTTGGATTTTTCAATCGAGGAGATAAAGGAAGAAATCCAACGGAATTACAAGAAAAAATTGATCATTCCCCAGGACTTAAGCCGAATCCATTTATAAAGAGGGAAGAAAGGATTGATAGGTCAAATGGAAGACAAAGCGAATCTCATCCTGTGGAACGGAGATGTATGGACTCTTGATCATCATAAACCCTGGAGTGAAGCTGTGGCCGTTAAAGACGGACTGATTGTAAAGGTGGGTTCTAACAGGGATATGAAGGAATGGAAAGGCCCCCATACTCAAGTGGTTGATTTGAAGGGAGCCATGGTTCTTCCCGGCTTTATAGACAGCCACGCTCATTTTTTAGAAGGGGGGCGAGCTC
Organism: bacterium; assembly: GCA_018335295.1. Lineage (GTDB taxonomy): Bacteria > Acidobacteriota > Aminicenantia > Aminicenantales > Aminicenantaceae > JAGXKI01. The sequence goes on from JAGXKI010000019.1 coordinate 37,027, forward strand.
TTTCAGAAGTTCGGTTGAAGACGGTGAAGGATCCAGAGGAATTCAGGAATCGGATAAAAAATAGAGTCCAGCAGCGGGAAAAAGGAGAATGGATACTCGGAGAGGGATGGGATCACCATCAGTTTGAAAAACCTCAACTTCCCCGCAAGGAATGGATTGATCCGGTCAGTCCTCAAAATCCCGTGTGTGTGGACCGGTGCGATATGCACATGACTTTGGCTAATAGTCTGGCTTTGAAAATAGCCGGGATTACCAGGGAAACCCCCTCGCCCGAGGGAGGGGAGATAGAAAAAGACCCGGTGACCGGCGACCCCACAGGGATCTTGAAGGATGCCGCCATGGGGCGGTTGAAAGAGAACATCCCTGAATTTACCTTGAAAAGGAAAAGACAGGCTGTAGAATCGGCCATGGAGTGTGCCCACAGTAAAGGGGTTACTTCCGTCCATGATATGGGAACTTTTCAAAGTTTCCAGGCATATCAGAGTTTAGGAAGAGACCACCATTTAACCACTCGAATCTATCTCTTTATTCCTGTAACGGAAATTGAGGTTTATTCCCGTTTGAGGCTGGAGGCTCCGTTTGGGAATGATTTTCTCAAAATAGGGGGGCTGAAAGGATTTGTGGATGGGTCTTTGGGATCCTCCACTGCGTTATTTTTTCAACCCTATAAAGATAATCCTCAGAAAAAAGGGCTGTTACATCCTCATATGTTTCCGGAGGGAATCATGAAGAAAAGGATGGCCCAGGCTGAAAGAGCCCGGCTTCAGATGGCGGTTCATGCCATCGGAGAGAAGGCCAATCACACCATTCTAGATATTTGTGAACATCTTATCCGGACTCATGGAAAAAGAGACCGCAGGTGGAGGATTGAACATGTACAGCATTTACTTCCCCAGGATATACCCCGTTTAAGTGGTTTAAACCTGATCGCCTCCGTTCAACCGTCTCATCTTGTTGAAGATGGGAGCTGGGCACAGGCGAAGATAGGAGAGAAAAGGGTCCGATGGAGTTATCCATATCAATCCCTCCTTCAACAGGGAACGATTTTGACCTTTGGTTCAGATTGGACTGTGGCCCCGATGGATCCTCTTTGGGGCATTTGGGCCTCTGTGACCCGTGAGACTTCAGACGGCCTGAATCCGGATGGATGGGTTCCCGAACAGAAAGTATCTCTCCGACAAGCTATCCGAGCTTCTACTTGGAACGGGGCTTATGCTGAATTTTCTGAGGATAAAAAAGGCTCGGTGGAAAAAGGAAAGTTGGCCGATTTGGTGGTGATCCGAGAAAACCTTTTCCAAATTCCTCCCAGGGAAATTAGAAACGCCCAAATCCTTATGACTGTGTTCAACGGTCAAATTGTTTACCAGAAAAAGGGATGAATGAGGTTCTCTATTTATTTTCTCTTTTTAACGGACTTTTTTTTGAGCTGTTCAAATGTGAGGATTGGTTTGTGAAAGAGATTAGAGGGGGAGGAATTTCACCCCCTCTCACCCTGCAGGGAGCTCAGCGCGCGAATAATCCAGGTTATTTTAGAAAATGAAAAGAAAAATTGGGAATTCCCAAAGAGGTTTCCATTGACTTAGGAAATGGGATTAGATAAATTGGGATTTCATTAAATGGAGGTTCTCATGAATATAGGGGTCATTAACGAAAGCAGTAAAATTGAAAATAGAACCGGATTAACTCCCAGCAGTGTTTCCATCCTGGTGGAAAAGGGACATTCGGTTTATGTTCAAGCTGGGGCTGGCTTGAAATCTGGATACACCAATGAAGAATACTCTTCCCAGGGAGCCCATATTGTGTTCACAAAGGATGAAATCTTCGGTCGTTCTGAAGTGGTTCTGAATATTTCTCCCTTGAATGAAGAAGAATGCCGTTTGGCCAGAAAAGATCAAATCTTATTTGGGTTTCACCATTTAGCCGTGATCAAGAAGAAAATTCTGCAGGGACTTCTCCAGAAGAGAGTCACCATTTTAGGGTATGAAATCATCCAGGAAGAGCACGAAGTCCTGCCTTTTATCGAAAGTTTGAGTGAGGTGGCTGGGCAGATGTGCCTGACCATCTCAGGCCATTGTTTGCAGACCAACCATGGAGGATTGGGGAAGATCATAGGCGGAGTGGTCACTGTTCCTCCAGCTACAGCCGTGATTGTGGGAAGTGGAGTTTTAGCCCGAAGTGCGGTGAAGGCCATGTTGGGGGCTGGAGCTCATACCATTGTCCTGGGGCGGAACATGAACAATCTAAGAAAGCTGGAGGAAATGACCGCGGGGAGAGTGATTACTCTTATTGCCAGTAAATATAATCTTTCACGGATGGCCAAAATCTCAGATATTTTGATCGGGGCTGTGTTGAGGCCCGGAGAAAGAGCTCCCGTCATGGTGTCCCGGGATATGGTGAAATCTATGAAGAATTGTTCTTTGATTATTGATTTAGCCATCGACCAGGGGGGTTGTATAGAGACAAGCCGTTTGACTACCTTGGAACACCCCACTTTTGTGGAAGAAGGGGTGATTCATTATTGTGTTCCCAACATCACTTCTTCGGTAAGCCGGACCTCCACAAAGGTTCTATCCAATTTGGTCACCCCCTATCTGCTCCAAATAGGAGAAAAGGGGGTGGATCAAGCGTTGAAAACAAACCCAAGCATGGCTCGAGGAGTGTATGTCCATCGAGGAAACATAGTGAAGAAAAATATTGGGGAAAGATTTGGTTTATCAGTGAAAAAGTTGAATGCTTTGGAGTAAGGAGAGGTTTGGAGATGGAAAAAGAATTAAAAAAATTTGAGGGAAAACAGGAAGAACTGATCCACATTCTTCATGAAATTCAGCAGAAATACGGATACATCCCTCCTCAAACACTTTCCTCTATAGCCAAGCATTTGAAAATATCGGAAGCTGAAATCTATGGAGTGCTTACTTTTTACAAAGGATTCAGTCTTGAGCCGAAGGGGAAGCATAGGGTGACTATCTGTATGGGAACCGCCTGTCATGTTCGGGGAGCTCCTATGATTTTGGATGAGTTCGAAAGGCAGATGGGAATCAAGCCAGAGGAAACTTCAGAGGATAAATTATTTTCTCTGGAAACGGTCAACTGCGTGGGGGCCTGTGCGCTGGGGCCTATTGCCATTATTGATGGAAAATACCACGGTCATATGGTCCCCCAGAAAGTAAAGAATTTAATAGAACAGACAAAAAAAGAAGAGGAGTGATGGATAAGATTAGCCCTACTGAGTTAGAAGAACTGAAAAATAAA
>JAGXKI010000074.1 GCA_018335295.1 bacterium
TTTTCTTGGCAATGGCTGGGATTTGGTTGGGCTGTGGGAAGGTAATGGTAGTTCCTGACACCCGACTCATTCCCAGGGAAAGCTCCGAACTACTTCCCCGGATGATAGGCGCGGTCCAGGTTTTTCTTGATCTCTTCCAATCTCAACCAGGCGGGTTTGAATTGGCCCTGGGCGTAGAGGGAAGCCTGGTCAAAATAGTGGGGGGAATCCGGGTGGGAACTCTGCCCGAAGGGGACGAGGGATTGGGCCTGGACTTTAGGGGAAAACTCGATAACACACACATAGGACTGTCCGTATTGGCCGTACCTTTTTTTGACATCCCCACTCCGGCTGGAGCGGAATGCAAAAATGGTCCCCAGATTGTCAGAGACACCGGCTACAGGGAAGCTTTTCTTTTGGTCGCTGTAGGTCCCCTCTTCCGGTCTCTGGAGCCGGTTGATATCGCCCCACTGGACCTTCCAGGTTCCGTATAATTTCTTTAACTCCTTGAGAACTTTGGTGAGAGCATCTATTCTTGGCCAGGAGAATTCCTGGGTTTCGGGCGCTGAATTTATTTTTTCATGCCAGTGGACAAAAAGAGATGACGCCACAGAATCCACCCGGCTTGTTTGGTCCCATTCGCTGAGAAGTGCGACCGCCTCGGCCAGGGCCTTGTCAATGGATTTTTTGGAGGTTTGAAACCTCTTCCATTCTTTTAAAAGCTCGGGAATTTCCTCCTCGGCCTTTAATACGAAGGTATCAAAAGCCAGGTCTTTCCACTCCTCAAAGGAAAAGGTGTCTTTTTGCGAAAGATACCGCCGCAGAAGTTGGGCTCGGGGATAGTCGGTTTCTTTATCGGCGATATAGGAGGGAAAATCCTCTCTTTGAGGATTGCCTCTGGAGGTTGTCTGAAACGGGGTGGTGTTGCAGTTTTGAAGAAACCCGGCTTCAGGGTTCATGAGATGGGGGAGTTCTTCCAGGGTGTGATACCCCTGCCACTCTGTTTGGGGATTGCTCCCATCAACCGGATGGGACCAGTCAAAGCTTGGGTCCCGGCGGGGGATGGGTGGGCCGTAGGCATAAAAGATATTTCCCTCAACATCGGCAGCCATAATGTTGTGGCGGGGGATGGCACACGAACTTACCGCTTTTTGAAAAGACTCCATGGTCTCGGCCCGGGCCATGGAATAGAGCTGCTGGGCCATGCCTCCCTCTTTCATTTTCGCGACTTTGACCGCCAGGTGTTTTCCCTCCCTTTGGGCCAGGACGGGGCCGTGGTGGGTTTTGAGAAAGGTGACAACCCGCTTTTCCAGTCCCTCTTTGGTTTTCACCCGGAGGGTCTCCTTCCATTCCTCCGCTTTTTTGCAGTCCTCTCCGTACCGGTAGGCCAGAGGATTTTCCGGGTCGTCGAAGATTTCCTTGTAGACGTCCACGCTGTTGGCTTTATTTCCGGTGAGGCTCCACCCCAGGGATTCATTATGGGCAAAAAACGGGGTAAGCCCGATTCCCTGGATGAAAGCGCCGGATACGTTCAGTCCTTCCTCGCTGTGAAGATGGGCTTCGTAAGGTTCTGTGAACTGAAGATGGGGTTGGATGCAGAGAAGGGCATGGCCGGATTCACTTTTGGAGGGGGCTACCGCCCAGACATTGGACTCAGAGAAGGTTTCGATATTTATAACCTCCCTGGTTTCTTTGGGGCTAAAGCCCAGGCGCATGACCTGAGCGAGCTGGACGATCCGGAGAGCAGCCAGGGGATGCCAGGGTTTGAACTCTTGGATGAGGCGGGGCTGGATTTGGGGGTGGGTTTGGAGGTAGTAATTGAGTCCGTCGGCAAAGGCCCGGCACAGCTTTTTCAATCCAGGGGAGGCGTTTTGGTATTCGTTTTTGGACCGTTTTTCAACCTGGAAGGCCCGGACCAGGATGTCGGTGTGGAGGGCGCTCTCTCCGTTGGCTTCTGCACTGCGGCCTGTAGCCATGATGGTCATCTCTTCAATTTTGGGGAACCGGTCTTCGGCCCGGGCGTAAGCAGCACCGAAGACCACGCTGGCATCAGTGGGCCCGTAGATATGGGGAACCCCGAAAGTGTCTCTGTATATGGTGACTGACTGAGCAGTCTTTTTCATCCTCTTCAAGTCTGGGTCGGCGGCCGAGCACGCAGAGAGTGAGAAAAGAATCCAGAGTGAAAAGGTGAGGATGAGTGACGGGTGGATTGTGGATTTCATGATTTTAGGGTCTCCTTTTTGTTTTTTATTGGTTCGCTCCTTTGGAATTTGTTTTTCTTATAGTATGTTTCATTCTGTTTTCTCCAGCGAATACAGAGATTTTAAAGGGGTTTGCTTCTCTTGTCTAATTATTTCTTAAGGTGTCTCTCTTTTTATATAAAAAGATAAAAAGGAGATAAAAAGGGGATAAAAAGGGGACGGGCCCGGCCATTTCAATTCTTTTCAATAACTTAACTTGATTTTTCCACAGATTTTGGGCCCTAAATCCCGATTTTTAGGCCCAAAAATCTTTTTCTTCCCCTAATTCTTTCCTGATTCTCTTCATCCGTTTTTTATTGGAAGGGAAGATTCATTCAAACTTTTAAAGCTGAAAAATGGGGATTTCTCTACTTGCACATATGTTTTTTCCAAACAAGATTAATAATTTGTCCCCGGTTCTCGTCCTCAATTTTGGGATTATATTTAAATTTCAAATAAGGGAATGGGTATTGTGTCCCCTATTTTTTTGTAAATAAAAATGATTTCTGTGTTGGGGTATGGTAAATTGGGGTTAATAGAGTGAAAATTAAGGAAATAGGGAGGCTGTCACTCCTCCCCACCCAATTTTTAGGAGACGAAGGTTGATGGAAGAGGTCTGGATTGCCTTGGGGCTCACCGTCTTTGCGGGCATGGCCACCGGGATCGGGAGTGCGATTGCTTTTTTCGCCAAACGCACAAACTACCGGTTTTTATCCATCTCCACCGGATTCTCAGCCGGGGTTATGTTGTATGTTTCTTTTGTCGAGATATTTGGAAAGGGAATCGAATCGCTCACAAAAGCCTACGGCAATTATTGGGCGAACTGGGTCAACGCGCTCTCTTTCTTCGGAGGGATTGCCCTCATTGCGGTTATTGACAATATGATTCCCTCTGCGGAGAATCCTCACGAAACTCATCCGGAGCCGGAAACAAGACCTTTGCATGAGGGTGGGGTGGGTATGGCCGAGACCGCTGGAGGAGGCAGCGAAGAGGAGGAAAGTGTTGAAGACGTGCACGGCCACCTTGCCCACAAGAATAGGCTCATGCGTATGGGCCTTTTCACGGCCTTAGCGATTGCCATCCACAATTTTCCAGAAGGTCTGGCTACTTTCTTAGCCGCCCTGGAGGATCCGGCCCTCGGGGTGGCCATTGCGGTGGCCATCGCCCTTCACAATATTCCAGAAGGGATTAGTGTGTCGGTTCCCATTTTTTATGCCACAGGACACAGAAAAAAGGCGTTTGTTTATTCAGTGCTCAGCGGGCTGTCCGAGCCGGTGGGCGCTGGAATCGCCTATGTGGCTATCCGTTTCTTCCTGGGAAAAGAATCTGGAGTGATCCCCCCGCAGGTAATGGGGGTGCTCTTTGGATGCGTGGCCGGGATTATGGTTTATATAAGCCTGGATGAACTGCTTCCCACCAGCCGTGCCTATGGGAGGGGCCACGACAGTCTCCTAGGCCTTATCGGAGGCATGGCGGTCATGGCCTTCAGCCTTCTTCTGATGTGAAAACAGGGGAAAATTGGTGACAGGGAAAAACGGGATCCCTTATTCTTAGTTACCTTATTATTTTTTAGAGCTTAAATCGAAATCCGCATTGAAATACGGGGATCAGCTCCTCGTTCAAGTCCCATTGGAGGGGCAGCTTTCCTAAAACCTGGGTTTTTGATTCAAATGGTTCGACTCTGTACTCTATGCCCCCTCCGACCATATGGATGGGGGGGCTGTATTCCTAGGCCTCCGAAGCTTCCAAAGTCCCCGATTATTGAGAAGGAATATTTATTTTTTCTAAAAAACTCATACTGGAGGCATAAAGCCGCATAGCCTCCCATCCAAAGATAGCCCAACTCCCCTGTAAGGTAAATCCGATGGTAATGGAAACCGATTTCCGCATAAGGGTAAGGGAAACCGAAATACCCGCCTCCGATTCCCAAAAGAAGATTGAAGCGGTGGGTGGGGGCGAATTGATCCTTGATACCCGATAAGGAAACGATTGTTTGGCCGTCCCTAACGGCAGTGACGGATTTACCTCATTTTATCTTCTTAGGTGGGATAAGGTATGTGAAAAATAGAACCGTCCCCTTTTTTAAATCATTGATTTTGCTTTAGCTATGTCTTGATCGGAAATCATTTTTTTCTTTTTGAGTCCTTTAATTAGGGCATCTACGATTTTAGGGTCAAACTGTTTCCCTTTATACTTGAGAAGTTCGGATAGGGCTTCTGCTTTTTCCATCGCTTTGCGGTAAGGCCTGTCAATAGTCATCGCATGATAGGCATCTGCCGCTCCAATGATTCTGGCAAATAAAGGTATTTCTTCCCCTTTCAAACCCCTAGGATAGCCGCTGCCATCAAAACATTCCTGATGAGCCAAAATTATTTCACTTATATCTTTCAAGGAATCAAAATTGGCCAACAAGTTTGCTCCTATTTCAGGATGTTTCTTCATTATCTGCCATTCTTCCTCACTCAATGGTCCCTTTTTTAACAAAATCCCGTCAGGAACACCCAACTTTCCGATATCATGCAGAAGTAATGAATCTCTCAGTTTGTGATCAACCGGTATATCCAGCTCTTCAGCTACCAACCTTCCCAATTCAAGCACATCTCTGGAATGTCCAGCTGTTTCTTGATCCCTTGTCTCTAAAGACTGGGCAAAACTCATGGTCAGCTCTTCAATTCTTGTATCTAAAGCCTTTGTTTCAGCCACAGCTTGCTGAAATTTTCTCATCGTGATCAAATTTCTGATCCGGGCATCAAGTTCTCTGATATTGATGGGCTTAGACAAATAATCATCAGCACCTGTTTCTAAACCTTTGATTTTCGAATCAAGCTCTGATTTTGCAGTGATCAACAGGACAGGGATGTGCATGGTGGTCTGGTTGCCTTTCACATGTTTGAGTAACTCATATCCATCCATTCTAGGCATCATGACATCGGAGACTACAATATCAGGGATGATTTTCTGCACTTTGTCCCATCCCTTAACCCCATCAGCAGCTGTGATCACTCTGTGCCCGAATTTCTTAAGCATTTTACTGAGATACATTCTCAGGTCAGTATTGTCTTCAATCAAGACCACTTGAAAAACATCAGACGGCGTTTGGGTTTTCGATTCATCAACCTCTTCTTCAGCAACTGGTTTATCAATAAGGCTTAAATCGCTCATCGTGATGCGTGCCAAGTCTTCCATTCTTCTGGTTTTTTTGCGCCGGTCGGTGCCCTCAAAATCAGTATCGGATTTCCGTCTATCTTGTCCCGATCTTCTTTCAATGATGGCATCTGTTAGAATCTCCTTCAGGTTCTTTGGAAACTCGACTTTGAATATGGTTCCTTTTCCTTTCTCACTGCTCACAGAAATATTTCCCTTCATCAAATCAACAGATTCTTTGACAATGGTGAGCCCCAACCCAGTCCCTTCAAACTTCCGTGTCGTGGACCCATTCACCTGTCTAAATCTCTCCAAAATATGGGGCAGGTGGTCTTCCGGGATCCCGATTCCCGTATCTTCAACCTCTAAAACAACCCTGTCTTTTTCAGATTGCAACCGTACATGAACAGACCCTGTCTCTGTAAACTTAATAGCATTCCTGACCAGATTTGTCAGAATTCTCTCATATCTCTTTTTATCTATATACACCCATGGAATCTTACTTTTTTCATCGTACCTCAGATTTATTCCTTTGCGTTCGGCGACTTCCTTGAAATTAGCAACAATATCTTTTGTCATCTCTGAAAGGTCCAATTTTTCTAAAACAATCTTCATCTTCCCGGAATCAATCTTGGAAAAATCGAGCATTTGATTGATCATATCGAGCAGCCGCAGTGAATTTCGGTAAACTTGTTCCATAAGACCCTGCTGCTCTTCCGTCAAATCCCCGGCATCCCCTTGAGAGATGGTTTGAACCGGAGCGATTATGGAAGTTAAGGGAGTCCTCACTTCATGGGAAACGTTTGCAAAAAATCGAGATTTGAGTTCATCCAACTTTTTCAGTTTTTCATTGGCTTTCTGAATGTCGTACCTCGATTTGAATTCGTTAAACTGGAAAAATTCCTTTTTCCTAGCCCCAAAAACCGCAAATATGACCATCCCTATCAGAAAAAAGTTGTTGTTGAAAAAAATCGGCAAATCAACAATGTTGCCCCTAATGAGTATCGGAATTATGTAAGAACCATAAATCAAAAAACTTATGACGACAGTCCATTTTAACGGCAAAGTTAACACAGTGCATAGGACCAAGATCACCATAACCAATCCTGCGTAATAGGGTGATTTGTACCCTTCTGTCATATGAATCATTATAGAAATCGTAAACCCGATATCGAGATACAGAAATGCGCTCAATCCCAAGATGTGTTTTTTCATGAATTCCGATTTTCTTATCCAAAAAAACACGATCAAAAAGGGAATTGTTGAGAGAATTCTTAATATTAAAAAAAATGTGAGGTGATCTCTGTAAAGAAAATAGTCCAAAAAGCTGAAAAAGGGGATGGCAATCATCGCCATTATGCAAGTGGTGGTGATATTATTGATATTATTCTCTAAAATTTCATCTTTGAAATACTCCCTCAATTTTTTTTTGAGGTGGGGGGCCATTCTCATTTTAATTATTCTTAAATATTTCTTTAAAATATCTTATATTATTTTTTAAATATTCTCTGTTATAAATTGACTTTAATGATCTCACTAACTGCCTTTGTAATTCTTTCTCTGACATTTTCTTCGGCTTAAAGGTTACATCAAGACCCGTGTAGTATTTCCAATCTTTATTTAATATTCTATTTTGACTAGCCATTTGATCTCTCAATGCACACCCCGGATAAGGTGTTAACACGCTGATTTGAGGAGCGTATATTTTCGTTTTCTTAATAAACTCACAAGTCTCACCGATCGACCGGGGATCATCAGAATCAAAGCCAATCATAAAAGCCCCAAAAATACCTATTCCCATTGACTGTATTTTATG
>JAGXKI010000075.1 GCA_018335295.1 bacterium
TCTCAGGAATCTTGCAGCTGAAGCGTTTTGGGAGAAAACTCCTCCGCCATGTGGAGGGGATCCTTAACTATTTTGACTTCCCGCTTTCCACCGCTAAAGTTGAAGGAATCAATAACTGTATCAAAGTAATAAAAAGGAAAGCTTATGGCTATCGGGATCTCAACTACTTTATGCTCAAAATCTACAATGTCCATACTCTCAAGTACTGATTTCCGTGATGAACCTACGGTGATATAGACTGCGGCCCCTTCTCTTCCTTCTTCCGTGACCGATGTCACCGCATATTCATATTCTTTGTCTTTTTCGACTTTCCTATGCCAGTATTTAAATGTATCAGCAGAGACCTCCTTTAACAAATTCAGCTTATCATCTTTAACATGATAGACCCGGTAATTTGCAATGTTGATCCCTTCATTTTTGGGATTAGAGTCCCATTCCAAAGCATTGATGTATTCCCTCTGAGAAAGAGAACGGTTCAAAACTTTTTTACCCCTAAGATTTAAAGGGGGACTGATCATTTTGAAGTTTGCTTTTATGAGTTTGTCTTCATTCATTGTTAATATGACAGGGTTTTCTTTGGAGTTTATGTCCCCACTCCATTCTTCGAAAACATAATGCGCATCCGGGATCGCTTGGACAGTGACTTCAGTCCTTACGTCATAGGGATGGACTCCAGGAGAAGGGTCAGTGGTTCCACCGGAATCTGCTCTAATTATCAAGGCATAAGGATAATAAACATTAATTTTCTCTCCGGCCGTGATATCTCTGTAGATTTTTTCCCTCCCATCCAAGAAAGTGATTTTCAAGTCATACTTCGCATCACCAGGAGCCCCAAAATGGGCAGCGGGCATATCCTGCCCCAAATACCCGTACTCACCTTTTATTTGACGGTGCCCCACCAGATACTGGGGTTCACCGACGTGTCCAGCAAGGTACAAATCCAGTCGGGTCCCCACACCACTCCTTCCTCCGGTTTCATCCCACATTATTTCAGCTTGGACCCAGTTGGTATTGTCCACATCATTCCTTAAAAGCACGTTATAATTCCTTTTATCTGTGATGTAGATATCGAGATCCCCGTCGTTGTCAAAATCCCCCAAAGCACTTCCCCTGGGGTCTGTCCGGTTTGAAGCTACATTTGAAATGGTTTGACAAGAATTCAGAGAGAAAAACCCATCTCCATCATTTTCGTATAAATATCCCCCGGATTCATAAAGGTCTAAATCACCATCATGGTCAAAATCTCCAAAACAGCAGTGGTAGCCGAGATGAGGCCAAAAAGTATCCAATATTTGACTCCTATCAAAAATTCCTTCCTTGTTTTTATAAATAACCATCCTTCCATCTCCAATAACCGCTAAATCCAAATCTCCGTCTCCATCAATATCCCCGAAAGTCATCCCGTTGTCCTTAACATTATGGGTTTGAGGAAGTCCCATCTCTTCGCCGGCATCATGAAAATTCCCTGTCCCGTCATTGAGGTAAATGGTGGAGGGAGGAGCCCATTTGGCTTCCGCTATGTCGATATCCCCATCTCCGTCTATATCCAGAGCTGTGACTCCTTGGACAAACCCGGTCCAGTCGATGCCGCAGTAGGCAGGGGTGAAGTGATTGTCTCCGGTATTGAGGTAAAAGTTCTTTAAGCTCTGGGGTGGGGAGGGTTCGGTTTGAAAAGGCTTGGGGTCGGATAATGGGTTTGAAAAATAGAGGTCGATGTCTCCGTCTTTATCGAAATCAGCTGCCCCCACGCCTCGGGAGGCTGTATTTTCTTTGGGGGAAGGAGAGATTCTTTCCGTAATATCCAGATAATACCCTGCTCCCTCATTCAGGTACAGGTGGTTGGTGACAGGACTTTCCTCTATAAAGGTGGTGGTGGAAAACAAGTCAAACTCTCTGTCTGCATCAAACTCTGTAAACACAGCCCCGTGGGTTCCTATGGGATACTCATCGCTGACACCCCTTTGGACAGCTTCATCCACAAATACATTCCCATAATTTATAAATAGAATATTACTCACTTTTGATTTTCCTTGTGCGGCTGCATTTTTTACATAAATATCCAGTCTCCCGTCATCATTCACGTCCACCCAGCTTATCCCATGCCCCCCAAAATAGCTGTAACCTTCCACCCCGTATTGTTGGGTGACATCTGTGAACTTAAGACTTTGGTTTAAGGGGAAAGGCTTTGGGAAGAATTTATCTTGGTCTAGGTTGGAGGCTTGACCTTCTTTTACGGGTTGGAAAGGAAATTTTTGCGGGAAGACTTGAAAAGGGGGGATATGATTGAAACCCAGAAAAATTAAGCAAAAACCAACCAAAAATGGGAAGAGAAACTTTCTCTTTGAACCAAAGTCGAAAGAAATTAAGCGGCTGATCTCGGGATCCATAACCCTCTTTTATTCTTTTTTTTGGATGGTTATGTTTTCGATTCCGTTGTCCTCGAATTCTTTCAAATAAACTTTCTCCAGTTCCGTTTGTTTCTGGAGGCGCTCCCTCAATTCCATATTTTCTACCGCTTCTGTTCCGTATTCCTGTCTCAGGTCCCTCTGGGAAAGCCTTAGAATCAGCTCCTCCCAGAACACATTATCATCGTAGTCGTCGATGAAATCATCTGCTTCCTCTTCCAGTTGGGCAGCGGGTTGATAGGTTTTATCCTCTTTATCATACTCAATGTAATCGCTGCATCCAGCTTTCTGGGCAACCGAATAGATTCGTTCCACCAGATTATCAAACTCCTTGAGGCGGTTCGGCTGGGTGCGAATGCCGTTTATCATATAGTTTCCCAAGTAGACCAATTTCAAAAGAGCCTTGAATTGTTCCTCTGTGAAATCGATTGTCACTGACATGACTCCTCCTTTCTGGATAATTTTGGGCTTAAGTTTTTCATAAAATCATTCCTATCCTGGAAAGTCAAGAGGTTTGCGCGGCGATGGCTCTCAAAAGTGCATAAAGTGGGGTCAGCCGCCTTGTAATGAATAAATGAGTGAATAAATGGAGGAATAAATGGGGTCAGACCGAATATAAGTTACAGAAAATATTATAGTTGCATTATATTATGGGTTAAGTATAATAAAATCAACAATTTCAATTCGGTCTGACCCCATTTTTTGTCCTACCACTACACTAGGAAAATGGGGGTTTTCGGACCCATAGCCCGGTCTGTTTACTCTCTGATGTTTCCTATGCTAATATGACTCATCAATCTTGAATTCCTTTTTAGAAGAGAAACCAGAATGAAAATGAGAAAATCGGTTGTTTTTTTTATGGTCCTTTCTCTTTTTCTCCTCTCCGGCTGCTCCAAAAAGCAACTGTTTGACAGAGCAGAGGCCGAAGAGAGGAAGGCTGAAGATGTAGACCTCAACCTGTTGAAAAAGGATAGAAACGACAATATTTATTATCATAAAGGACGCCTCACATTCCGGTTTGAGACTCAAAACGACTCTTTGAGTATAAAAAGCAGACTTTCGGGAAAATTACATATCAATATGACCTGCTTATCCCCCAAGAAAGGGGAACTAGCTGTATCCACGGCCCCTTCAAATACAGACTCGGACCCTCAGTCTCAAACCGTCATTCCCTTAAAAAAAGGTTACAACGATATAAACTTCCAACTAAACGTCCCCAAGGGCCAGGAGATAATCCTCCAAAATCCAGGGGGCCGGGATGTGGTCTTTTCAAAGCCCCTTATCTATAAATCCATTCCTGTGGAGGAAAGAACGAATATATTCCTGATTTCTGTAGACACCTTAAGCTCCCTTCACATGAGCCTGTATGGGTATGAGAGAGAAACCACACCCAATTTAGAAAAATTTGCTGAAGATTCCGTTGTTTTTCTAAACGCATTCTCCAACTCATCCTGGACAGTCACTTCTCATATGAGCCTTTTCACTTCTTTACATGAACACGAACACAAGGTGGATCAGCGGGCTGTATACGAAATAAAAAATCAGAAGCTAAAACGGGTGAAGCCTCGGGCTATCATTCCTCTCTCTTATGACATTCCTTTTTTTCCTGAAGACATATCCCGTGAATTCGCCACCGTAAGCTATAATGGAGGGCTCAAAGTGGATGCTCGTTTTGGTTTTTACAGAGGATTTGACCTCTACTACAGCAATGATGACCTTTACACCCAGAAAGCCTCAGCTGTGATGTTTGAAGAGGTGAGAAATAAATTAAGGGAGGCCGAATTTCCCAATGCTTTTTATTTTCTTCATACTTATCACGTCCATGCCCCCCATAACCCTCAAATGAAATTTCTAAATAAAATCCCCCGAGAAACAGAGATAAAAGAATTCGATTTCAACACCGACCTGGGGGGAAATAAGTGCATATTTAAAGAGACCAGCGATGAGTTTAGGGAAGATATAAAGGCCTTGTACGATGCAGAAATATTGAGTTTTGACCATTATTTCGGGGAATTCATCCGGTTTTTAAAGGAAAATAAATTTTATGAAAACTCTATGATTATCCTGGTTTCTGACCATGGAGAAGAGTTTTTTGAACACCAAAGATGGGCCCATGGTTCGGACTTGTATAATGAACAGACCCGGATTCCTTTGTTAATCAAATTCCCCGGACAAGAGTTTCAAGGCAAGAAAATAAAAGAAAACGTGACCCCTCAAGACATCCTTCCTACACTCATGGATTATTATGGAATCAAACACTCCAAAAACATCAGAGGCCAATCCCTTCTCCCATTAATAAAAACCGGCAAATCTTTGGACAGGCCCATTGTGTCTTCAATATACAAATTCAAACCCTTTGAACTGCTGCCTGGAAAAATTGCGGTTATCCAAGGTAAATATAAGATGATATTCAACAAGGATTATACTCAAAAAACCTATAAATATTTTGAATACCCTCCTCCCAACATAGACTCCACCCTCGAACTCTATGACTTGGAAAAAGACCCCGGAGAAAGGAACAACCTGTTTTCTAAAAACATTGAACAAAAAGAGGAACTTTTTGATTATCTGAGAAAAATAAAAGAAGAAATGGACAATGCCCAAAGAAGAACGGGGAGACAAGAAAAAATCCCCAAAGAAATGCTTGAAAAATTAAAAGCCCTCGGCTACATCGCCAAATAATCCCGGGACACAATACCTGTTACCTTATTTTTAGCTTGAAAATAACCGTATCCTTTCTTTTAAAAAAATAAGAAAATGAGGTCAAAAAATAGGGGCAGACCGTAAAATTTGTAAAATTTTAAAATTTGGGTCAGACCAAATTGAAATTATTGATTTTATTATAGTTAATTCATACTTAAACCCCTGATTTAATGCAACTATTTTATTTTCTGTAAGTTATATTCGGTCTGACCCCATTTTTTAATGGGGAGGAGATTAAAAAAATTAATAAAAATAAGCATAATAATAAATTATTTTTATTTATATTCATGAAAAAATTAATAATATCAATAAAAAACGCTCCAAAAATTAAAATTATTAAACTGAATTATTCACGAGTCAAAGGGGAGGTGGAGTGGAAGGCGGAGAAGGGGTGAGGCCCAGAGGTAATGAGTCTCAAAATCCTTTTATTCTCTATCTACAAAAACCTTAAAAAGATAGGTCAAAAACAGCGAACAGCTCACAAGGAAAAGACCCACCAATCCCCAATAAAACCATCTCTCGCTCAAGGGAAAGGGCTTGGCCCGGGTGATTTCTCCAAGAAATAGGGACACTTTCTTCGGAATCCCCACATCATAAACGGTCTTAAAGGTGAGATCCCCCTCGGCTGCCTTCCCGTTCACAAACTTTTCCCCCTCAAAATACTTATCCTCCTCATTGCACCAGATGGTGGCGGCATTCCCTGGTTTGGCTTCAGGAGCCTCCAGATAAAAGTAATATTTCTTCCCCCCAGAATCTTGGATTTCTGGAAACTGATACCTGAAATAGCGGTTGTCTTTGACCCGGGCCGCATCTACTTTCTTCACCACCACATCATCGGAAGCTGGGATGCTTTTTTTGAGATGAAAAATGATTTCCCCTGTCAATTCTCTTCCGTAATTGGCCATCAAAAGCTCCACGGCCTTAAGATTATCGTAAGAGGCCACAAAAGTCTGTCCCACCTTCCTTTCTCCCTGGATTTCACCCACGGAAGTGGTGTTTTGAAACTGGTTATAAACCACGATTTTTTTAGAAAAAAGCAATGTGATCCACCCAAGGATTAAAAACAAAAGAATGCCAAAAACCGCCAGAAAACCGCCCTTCCTCTGAAAAAGTCTTTTTCTTTGGACGAAAGTCACAAATCCCCATAAAAAACCGCCCAACAGCAAAACTATATAAAAAACTTTATTCTGGAATAACCCTCCAAAGAACGTGAGGATCATTCCCAGCCTTCGGCCTAGAGCCGCTCCACTCAGCCTCCATCCCAGCTCATACTCTGTTTTGAAAACCAGGTCCCCGGGTGCTGCGGCTCCGTTCACAATCTTTTCTCCATCCTTGTAAACGTCTTGAGGGCTTGACCCTAGAGTGATGGCGTTTCCCGAGCTGGCCTTGGGAGCTTCGATGAAAAAATAGTATCGTTTTCCTTTGGACCTAGGAATTTCAGGGAAATCAAACCGGAAAAAGCGGTTGTTTTTGACTTTCTGCATTTTCCCTTTGTGTTTGAAAATATCCTCTTCACTTCCCACATCGTTTCGGAGGTGAAAGAAAAAGTTCCCTTTGTTTTTTCTCTCGTATGTTGCCAGAAAAACTTCCACTGATGTGAGGTGATTGTACTCGGCCACAAAAGTCTGTCCCACCGTCTTTTCCCCGTGGATTTCTCCAACCGGTCTTTCACTCTGGGCATTGTGGGTTATGCTGACTCTTCGGGGGAATGCCACCGACAAAACCAGAATCCCCGCCAAAACCACCAACCCAACAAAGATAAGGGAATAAATCCGTCTTTTTTTCATTTTATTCTATATGGGGGTTATTATAGGGTTATTTTGAGCCGATTTCAAAAAGTAGAAAAAAGTAGAATCAGCCAACCAAAATGCACAAAATGGCAAAATTCAAAATGAGCAAAATTCAAAATGGTGTCAAAATGGGGTCAGACCGAATTGAAGATGTTGAAAACAAAAGAATAAGCTATATTTTTATTTTATTTGTTTGAGATGAGTATTTTTCTCCACGGAACCGTCTATTTATATAGAGAGAATAAAATTGAG
>JAGXKI010000076.1 GCA_018335295.1 bacterium
AGTCAATTTGAAATTAAGGTTATACGCAAAATCATAATACCTCTTCCACGGTCCGGTTATGGAATTCTTTTGGACTGTCACTTCAATAGTCGAGCCGTTATTTTCATACAAGTACACGCCATCAGTATTCTCCATTCCATAAAACATCAATTCCGCATCTGTTGCTTCGGTTTCTGTGGGGATTCGAACTGCCCAGGTGTCTTCATTGTCCTGAGCCTGCATAAAACTGCTGCCGGCCAAAAACAAAACCACCGTTAAAACAGCCAAAACACCCCAAAAACCCATTCCTTTAATTTTTTTCAATTTTTCCTCCTTTTTACTTTGATTGATTAAATTTGATTATTTTTTTCTTTTTCCTTGAATTCTCCCTCCTTTCTGTGGATACTCAAACCTGAATTCATTTGTTTTTAATATAAATTTTTTAGGATCTATTTGATGTTTTTTCAGTTTTTCGCACAGCGTTGTCGGTTTTAATCCTAAATATTCAGAGGTTAATCTTTTATTTCCGTTAAACCGTCTCAGTGACCGGATCAAGATGGCTATTTCTAGATTCGTCAAAACCTCTCTTAAAGACGTATCTTCATCTGTACAAAATAACTCAATACAGAGTTTTGATATTTCAAAATCCATAAAACATAACTCCTGATAAATTTATATAAATATCCCCGATTCACCAAACGGACAAGTCAATATGAATATCGTATTTCAGAACTTTATTGTTTAATGTGGAATGTTTCATATTCAAAAGTTTGGCTGCTTTGTATTGATTCCCGTTCGTTTGAGTCAGGGCCCAGACCAACACCTCTCTTTCTGCATTCTTCATAATTCCCGGTAGAGATTTATGCCGTATTAATCCATGGTCAATAAAATCATCCAAATTAATCTCCAAAAATAAATTTTCGGTGTTCATTTTTTAATGCCTCTGAAGTCTAAATTTTTTCAATAACCGGCTCAAAATAATGGTCTCCTGGGCAACAACGTGGCTTTTCCCCACCAAAGCAAAAATCCGGTTGCCTTGATTGAGACTCTTTATTAATTTATTGAGCATGATTTGATCACGGTATTCCATTAGAATTTCATGAATTTGAAACAAAAATTTTCCCTTCTGCTTTGAATAAAAATAGGAACTGGGTACTTCTCTCCAGCTTTCCAATTCGGGGAACAAACTTGATGCATATTTTTCAAAATCGGCGAAATTCTGTATAGGGCCTCTGAAAAATCTGGATTTATTAAACCATTTTATAATTTTCAATAGGCTGTCAGAATTTTCCTTGCTTCCCTGAATTTCCCTTTCAATAATAGCCCGTCTCAATAAGAAATAAACTTTAATCTGATAGGTGTGGAACCGTTTTTGCATAAGAAACCGGGTCTGATTATCAAGAGTAGGATCCAAACACCGGTACTTGACTTCATCCCTGTCTGCTAAAAATCGAAGAAAACCCTGTTCCCCATATTTCTCTATTGCTTCAGTACGATTTTTTATAAGGGGACAGAGCCTTCCTTCGCTATAAGCTAGAGTAGGACGAAAGGATGTCCATAATTTTTCAATTTCTTTAATTTGAAAATCATCAGGATTGAAAGTATGAAAAGCTCCATAATAAAGAAGTCCGCATTGATTTGAATCTAAATAAAAAATGCGTGAGTCTTCAGCCTGGGAAACACGATATTCAGAAATATTCACTATTTTAGAATCCGCAGAATAACTTATGAAAGGAAAAATAAACAAAATTAAAATAAAGCCTCTTTTTCTAAACATTACTGTCACCGATTCTGTGGATACTCAAACCTGAATTCATTTGTTTTTAATATAAAGATTTTCTCCGTGGCTTGTGTTAAAGAAATGTGCAAATTTCTCGTATATACGGTGGAGATATGAAAAAAAGTGGGGACGGTTCTCTTTCTATAAAGAACCGATTCTAGAAAAAATTTTTATGAATCCCTCATGAGTATAACAAACCATGAACGATGGAAGTCTCATAGGGAACTGACACAATAGAGAAGCGATTTTCAAAGTAATTAGAATTTGTACCGAAGGCCTAAACGGATCACTCTGGGGTTGAGTATGGACCAAACTTCATTATACCTGGGCGAATTGACAGTCAAATACCGGTACAGGACATGATTGAAGTTAAAGAGATTAAAAGCATCCACTTGCAGAGAAAGAGTACCGTATTTTTCCATCCTGAAATCCTTCACCAGACTCAAATCCATGTTATAAAACGTGGGGAGTCTCCATTCGCCGTATTTCTCTATATCAATAAACTTAATCGCACCCAATCCCACAGCCGCTCTTTCCGGAGTCCATACCATTATCCGCCGCGATTGAGCATAGCCCTGTTTGGCATGGGCAAAAAGGCTTATATTGAATCCCCAGGGCAGCTGGTAAAGAAAACTCAGTTTAGCCATCCACTGGACGTTTCCGAATACGGGACGTCCTTCATACTTATCTTTATTCGTGGGGTCATTATAGCCTCTATCTCCGTAGTGGAGGATATTTTTCTGCAGGGTGAACGAAGCGTTCATCATCCAATTGTGACTCAATCTTTTCACTGCAGATACTTCCAGACCCGTGTAGTT
Source organism: bacterium (assembly GCA_018335295.1). Taxonomy (GTDB): domain Bacteria; phylum Acidobacteriota; class Aminicenantia; order Aminicenantales; family Aminicenantaceae; genus JAGXKI01. The sequence continues at coordinate 2,578 of JAGXKI010000076.1, forward strand.
GGTGTGGTAATCGGGACGGTTTGTTAAAATCCGGCCAGGGGGCCTGTATCGGTCTAAAGTCCAGTATTCATAGGAATAGGTCTTTCCCTCATAAGTAAGAGAACCCTGGATAGGCCCAATATAATTTGCCGGGCTCACCGTCCATCCAGTCTCTTTATCATGCAGGATTTTCCAACTGGTCCGGTGGTTCCGGCGGAAAATTAAGTTAGCTCCCAGAGAGAAATTTTTAATGATTTCTCTTTCAATCCCGAACAAAAGCTCATCTGTGAGGGCAGATTTATAATCCTTATCAATGACATCAGGATCCTCAACACTGGTCGGATTCCAGGGATCAAAACCTCCGTAGAAAATAATACCGTTCCGAGGATATCCTAGAAGCTCATCTGTTGAGACCTGTTCATCTCTGTTGGCGTCCACCCAGTAATAATACGCATATCCCATAGCCGCAGGGTTCACGTGATTGGCCAGGGTTGCAGCCATAGGATGGCTGTAACGAGCCAGATTACCGCGTAGAATGGTCTTTCTGTCCTCAGTCAGAGCGAAAGTGAAGCCGATTCTGGGAGAAAAAGTAGTGAATTCAGCACCTGGGTCAATTCCAGGAAATGTGAGTCCAGGAAGGATTTCAGGAGCCATTTGGCTGGCTTTGACAGTGGCTTCATTGACCACGCTCTTTTCCCTGTCAAACCGAAAACCAAGATTAAGAGTTAACCTTCCCCTGGAATAGGAGTCGTTTATATAGAAACTGATGCGGTCTGATTGGCTTTTTCTGTTACTTTCTCTGGAGACACGGGCCATATAAGCCTCTCCATTCCAGAAATATTTAAAAACATCCTGAGGGTAGGCTCGATAACTTTCTGCAGGGGTTAACCGATACTCAACACCGAATTGAAATTCATGATGGCCTCCCAGGAAATTTCCAACAAAGTAATTCCCGTCGAGTTCGGCACTGTGGCTGGGCCGATCTTCTTTCATATAGCGAGTAGAACCAGAATACATTCCAGTATAAAAGTCATATCCTGGCTGGACATCCATGCCTCCTTTGGGAATAAATTCTGATAACCCAGAGCTTGTGGCGAACTTTAAGGTGAGAAGAAAGTTGTCTGAGAAAATATGGGTATCCTCTAATTTGATAAAGGTGCTGTCGGTGGTCTGGTCTAAACTTGTCTCCGGGGCTCTGGAAGGACCGACACCAAATCCATCCCTTCCTTTTTGGTAATAATTTATGCTCAGTTCAGCTCTGTTGCTGTTATGGATTCGGAAATTGAGCTTGGCGTTGTATGTGGCGATTGTAATTTTATCTGGATAGCCGTTGATGGTGAGCCGGCCCACATCCTGAAATCCATGCCCTATCCAGAACCAGAGCCTGTCTTTAATTATAGGCCCCCCTAATTGGAACCCATAATCCAATATTTGATCGATTCTATCACCCACATACTCCTGATCTTTCAATTCCTGAGTCCGGTTGTCCGCCTGAAAATCATCATTGGTGAAAATAAACCGGCCCATCGCGTCAAACTTGTTGCTTCCTCTGTGGGTGATCATGTTTAGAGAAACTCCGCTTGTTTGAACTGCTGCACCGGCTCCGCTTGTGATGACCTGCATTTCCGAGAAGCTGTCAAAGTCAAAATAACGGGACGAATAACCCAAAGCGACCATATCTGTAATGGGGATACCGTCCAAATTCCAAGTTGTGGATGAAATGCTTTGCCCCTTGGATGTGAATGCTGATTGTTTTCCGGAATGGCTGCCGCCCACATTCTCAGTATACATATCAATACCCGGTACATGTTGGAGAATAGCCCAGGGGTCTCGAGCCGATGGTATATCCTGAAGGAGCTCCAGAGTGATATTCGAGGAGGTTCCTGTTTTTTTGGTGTCCACAATCGGCGGCCGGGCGGTGACGGTTGCCTCCTCCTCAAGGGCAGTGGGCTGCATCACGATCTGCAGGTCAAAATTACTGCCTACACGGATGATCAGGTTTTCCTGGATGTAAGTCTTAAAACCTTCCAATTCACACTTGAGTGTGTAAGTTCCGGGATAGACATCAATAAACCGGAATATCCCCCCTTCCTTGGTGATGACTGAGCGTGGGTTGTAAAGTTTAGACTCAAGAGTAACCTTAACTCCTTGGAGCGGGTTGTCCAGTTCATCCATGACCACGCCGCGAATATTCCCGTACTGCTCTTGAGTCAAGGCAAGCCCTGAAATTGAAAATAACAAAAGAAAAATAAGGACTAGCCTTCGCATTGCAATTTCTTATTGATTTTTATTTTTAAGCTACTTATGGAAAGCAAAGTTGTCAAGGATTTATTGGGTTTTCTTATTTGAAGGCCATAGAATCCTGGATTCCCGTACCTCTTTTCACGGGCATATGCCTTAGCGGGAATGACAGATAGAAAGGATCACATGCAGTTTTTTCGTGCTTTGTGGGGGGTGAGGCTGCCATGAGGAATCAGTAAAAAAAGGGGAAATAGGTATTGCGTCACCAATTTTTAAGGAATTAGTTTGGGGAGGGGTTACTATGAGGAATAAGAAAAAAGGAGAATAAGTATAATGTCATCGCTTTTTTGTGGCATGGTATCACCTTTTTTTTGTTGACTGGAATCGATTTTTGTGTATTATCAGGTATGCTCTAACTCAGAGGGTGGAAATTCGATAAAATCAAGGGGAAATCAGCTTAACGAAGGCGGAGGATTTAATATGAATATATAGGCAATTAAAAAGAGGAGGATTATTATGTGGCTGACTTTGGAACAATTATTGGGTGTTTTTAAAAATTACAACCTTTCAATCTGGCCTATACCCATAGTCATTCTTGTATTGGGTGTGGCTGTACTGTTTTTTACTTTCATAAGAAAAAAATACTCAGATCATATCCTCACAGGGTTTCTTTCGTTTCTGTGGCTGTGGACCGCGGTTGTGTTTTTCTTGATATACTTCGGGCCTGTTTATGATTTTGCCTATTTATTTGGGGCATTGTTTCTTATTCAAGGGGTTCTGTTTCTGCTGGCTGCAATCAAACCGCAGTTTTCATTTGTCTTCAAGAACGATGCTTACTCCATTGTGGGAATTCTGTTTATCGCTTACGCCCTGTTGGGGTACCCCGTTTTTGGTTATTTCTTGGGTCACACCTTTCCCCATCTTGTACTTTTAGGTTTCCCCTGTCCCGTTGGTGTGTTTACGTTTGGACTGTTTTTGATGACCGAGAAAAGACTTCCCAAACGGTATCTCATCATTCCCTTCATCTGGGGAATTTCCGGTTTCATGCCGGTCTTCACCGGGATTTTCGAAGACTTGGGCCTTATTGTTGCAGCTCTTTTGGGAACCTTACTGATTGTTTACAGAGATAAGAAAATGGGGACCCAACCCATCGAATAGAATGAGTTCTTCATCAAAAGGAGGCACCATCATGAAAATCTCATGGAAATTTCCAGGCTGTATTTTTCTCATTTTTTTTGTAAGCCTTTTTGTGACATCCTGCCAACAGTCAGAAGAAGTTTCCAAACCTTCTGAACAAAAGCTCTTGGATATGACCTATCCGTTCAATGAGAATACCATTTACTGGCCCAATGCCCGTCCTTTTCAATTGAAAAAGGGTGATTGGAGGGTTACAGAGAAAGACTATTGGTATGCCTCCAATGAATATTGTGCGGCAGAACACGGCGGGACCCATGCCGATGCGCCCATTCATTTTGCAGAGGGTGGCCGAACCATCGATCAAATCCCGTTAAAGGAATGGATCGGGCCGGCTGTTAAGATCGATGTCACTGAGAAATGTTCCGGAAATCGTGATTATCTGTTAGCTGTGGAGGATATCCAAAATTGGGAACAAAAACACGGGAGAATCCCGGAACATGCCTGGGTGATCATGTACACCGGAATCGATACAAAATATTATCCGGACAAAGAGAAAGTGTTGGGTACCCCAAAAACTGGCGAAGAAGCCATTCCCGAGCTTCATTTTCCCGGTTTTTCCCCGGAATCGGTTCAATTCTTAGTTAACGAGCGAGATATCACAGGGATAGCGATCGATACACCGAGCATCGATTACGGTCAGTCCAAGGAATTCAAGGTACATCAAATCCTGTTTGAAGCGGACAAAGTGGCTCTGGAAAATATCGCGAAATTAGATAAACTTCCTGAAGTCGGAGCAGTCCTTTATGTGATGCCCATGATGATTGAAAAGGGAACCGGTTCACCGGCCCGTGTCTTCGCTGTCCTGCCATAAAAAAACGGGAATCAGGTATTGTGTCCCCATTTTTCAGTCCTCTTTCTTATTTTCGTACATCTTCTTGTCTGCTTCCTTGATGGCTTCTTTGACAGCTCTATTCTGATCTGGGCTCCAGTAAGAGATGCCCACCGCCAAGGTCAGAGGAAAGTCAAGCAAGGATGAGCGGTTGTTCCAGTTTGATAACTTTTTTTTCAACCGGGTTATCGTTTTCTCCACTCCACCATCTGTCTGGGGCATCATGACCAAGAATTCATCTCCTCCGTAGCGAATGACCGTGTCGGCACTCCGGAAATTTTTTTCAAGTATATTGGC
>JAGXKI010000020.1 GCA_018335295.1 bacterium
AATGCCCAGATAACCCACTTTTTTGCGGGGGCCTCGCTCGATGTCTCCCCCTCCTCGGTAAGTGTGGGAGGAATTCAACTCCGCAATCAACTCTCCGATAACGAAATTGACATCGCTGCGTGTGACCGCGTCATCAAGGAGAGCCTGGTAATGTTCTTTCATGGCCTCCCAGTCCACCCCGTGCATGTGAGGATCATAGAAATAATCCCGACACAGCCTCCAGGCTTCATCGAATATCTGCTGCCACTCTTTTGGAGGATTCAAATCCATTTCCATTTCCTTGATGTTCAAGGGCTTGTCCAGTTTCTGTTTCGGCTTAACTTCCACCACTGCATAGGTGTTCTTTTTCCAGGCCAAAAGTTTTTTCCGGTCCGAAGAGATCCGGTATCCATCGACGTCTCCTAAAATGGTTTTTTCTTCCCTTTCCTCCAAATCAAAATATTTCAGCTGACTCTTTTTCTCTGCCGATCCGGTCCGGGGCCTTTGGGTATAAATAATCTTTCCTTTGGCTGAAGAGAGCTGCCTGTAATTTCCGGCCTTTGGGGGTAAAACCACAACCCGTTTCTCAAAATTCTGGATATTGATCTGGACCGGTTCGGGGGTTTCTTTTTCTTCCTTTTCCTCTTCCCCCTTTTCTTCGGTTTTGGCTTCCACCGTATCGTTTCGGGGAGCTAGGGGTGATTCAATATCCGGGGTCAAAGGAACCGCGGCAATGTTTGTGGTATTGGGGTAGATGAAGGAATTATCCACATCGCTGTAGATAGGGCGGAAGGTTCGGCTGGTGAAAAAGTAAAGGTATTTCCCTTGGGTATCGAAAACAGGTTGGGAATCGATGTAATATCCAGAAGTCAGCTGATACCGTTTGTCTTTGTTTGTATCATAAAGGAACACAGCATCATGGCGGTTATCCAATCCTCTGGAATAGGCTAACCAGCGGCTGTCAGGGGACCAGCTCGCGGAAAATCTCTCCAAAGCTCCCTGGGTCATCCACAATCCTTGATCCACTTTCTCCAGTTTTTCTTCCTCTATGTCATAGATATAAATGGTCATGGCCTTATCGATAAAAGCCAACTTTGTGCTGTCGGGAGACCAGTAGCTCCTGTACCGGAATCCTGAGGAAAAAGAGGTTAAGGTTTGAGATTCCTGAGGGTCCTGGGTGGACTGCAAAACAAGCTGATACTCCCCGGAACGGTCACTCCAGAAAGCCACATGCTTTCCATCAGGGGAATAAGTAGGATATCTCTCTGCTGTTCCCGAACTTTGAGTCCGGTTGACCACCGCCCCGTGCTCGGAAGGAAGAGAAAAAATTTCTCCCCGAGCTTCCAGCAGCACCCTTTCCCCGTGAGGAGAAATATCTCCGTGGCGGATGTGTTTGGATACACTAACCCTTTGAGGCTTCATGGTGGACCGGTCGGTGACCACTTGGATGGAGACCCGCTCCAGTTCTTCACTCTGGAGGTTGAAAAGATACATTTCCCCCCCGGCTTCAAACACGATATCTTGAGGTCCAATGGCCGGAAAATGAATATCAAACTCCTTGAAATGAGTGAGCTGACGAAATTCTCCGGATTGAGGGTTGTAGACCCAAATGTTGTAACGCTTATGAGGGCCTCGGTCGGAGAGAAAATAGAGTTTCCCGTTTTTGACCATGGGCTGAGTGTCGTTCGCCGGGTCCTGGGTGATTCTTTTGGATTCATAGGTTTCAAGGTCAAACCTCCATATATCAGGAGCCATCCCTCCTCGGTACCTCTTCCAGGTCCGAAAATCTCTGGAAATGGGGATATAATAAAGAACCTGGGCATCCGAAGAGAGCATCCCAAATTCAGCGTAAGGCAGGGGAAGCTTCTGGGGCAAACTTCCTTTTGAGGAAACCCGGTAAAACTGATTGAATCGCTGACGCCCGCTTTTCCGGGAAGAGGCGAACAACAGATGATTTCCCTGGGGATACCAATCCAACATTCGGTCTGTCTGTCCGTGATAAGTGACCCTGTGAGGAACTCCTCCTTGAGAAGGAATCACGTAAATGTCTTTATTGCCGTCATAGTTGCCGGTGAAAGCAATTCTCTCCCCATCAGGGGAAAAACGGGGAAATGATTCCTCCCCTTGAGGTGAACTGAGATTGTGGGCGGTTCCTCCTGTTTTGGGCACAATCCAGATGTCATCGGCGTAAACAAAACAGATATGAGTCTCCGAAACATCCGGATACCGGAAAAGTCTGGCATTGACCTGGGCACTGGCGTGAACCCAAATTCCCAAAATCAATAAAAGAGATAGGATCATCACAAAGTTTTTTTTCATTCATTCCCTCCTTCGTATATCATTGAGGATAAAATTCATTCTTCCCAGAGGAATCCAGGGGAGTCTTATAAAAATCATAGAGAATATTCCTCTGGAATGGTCCATCGACTCCCTCTTTATGCTAAAAAGATATACAACTTTTGGGACTCCAAGTCAACAGAATTTTGACGAATTGTCAACAATGTCATAATTTTATTCCGCATCTTGCTGGTGTATAATTTCTTTTTCAGGAAGCTGGAGTATTTGATTTATAAATCATCCATGACCATTCCTCTTAGAAAAGAAAGCTCCCCCTTTTGGAGCCCAAAAATCTGATTGGAGCAACTCACCCTCCCCAGATTCATCTTTAAAGAGTACTGATTTCCATTAGAAACTTGACCCCAAAAATCGCCATTTAACCCCTAAATTCTGTGGAAAACTCACCTTAAATATCTGATAATATTAGAATTGGCTGGGCCCGTCCCCATTAATACATTAATAGCCATTAGGATAAAAAAAGCCCGCCTCGAGGACGGGCTTTTCTTGCTTTGTTAAGAAGTCATATCAGTCGTAGTAGCGGCGGGGCTGCTCGGATTTTTTGTTGATCGGTTCGGCGTCCATGGCATACATACCTCGTCCGTGGGTGGCGATGACCAAGATGTTGTCGCGAGGATGGATCACGATATCCTGGACAAAAGCTGTAGGTAATTCACTTCCCAGCACTTTCCAGGTCTTTCCTCCGTCCGTAGTGACATAAACTCCTGGATCGGCCGCGACATAGAGAATATCCTCGTTTACGGGGTCTTCTATGATGGCGTTCACCGGACCGAGAGGCATATTATTGCTGATATCCACCCAGGTTTCGCCGTAGTCGGTGGACTTCCACACATAGGGAGCGAAATCATCGTCTCTTTTGCCGTTTTGGGTCATGTAGACGGTGCTCTTGTCGTGTTGGGAAGCCACAATCCGGCTGACCCATTTCCGGTGAGGCAGTCCGTCCATGATCTCTTTCCAGTTCTTTCCTCCGTCTCTGGTGACATGAACCTTTCCGTCATCTGTTCCTGCATAAATCACTCGGGGATTGAAGGGGGACTCGGAGATGGTAAAGATAGTCTGGTAGGGAATATCTCCCAGCTTTTCTTCAAGGCCGTAGCTCAAGTCAGGGCTGATGCGTTCCCAAACGTCTCCCTTGAAGCGGGAACGGTAGAGATACTGCAGTCCCAGGTAGACGGTCTTGGGATGATTGGGAGAGAGAACAATCGGCGCCAGCCACTGTCCTCTGAGCAGGTCCAATCCTGGTTCTTGAGGAGGATAAATTCCTTTGGACTCCCCAGTTTCCACGTTAGTCCGGGTGATGTGTCCGTAAAATCCAGCAGAGTAAACGGTATCTGGGTCCGTGGGGTCGATGGCATGGGTGGAGCCCTCGCCTCCCGGAGCCCGTTCCCATTCCACTGCCTGGAAACCTTCCTTCACATTGCCTCGACGGTCTTTTTTACGGAGCACTCGAGCCCGGAAACTTCCGTGATCCTGCATGGAACCGTAGACATAGAAAGGTTTGCTCATGTCATAGGAAACATTGAAAAACTGACACACCGGGAGGTTGTGGGTGAAGGTTTTCCAATTCTTTCCCTTATCGTAGGAAATAGCGATACCTCCATCATTGACATTGACAATGTAAGAAGAGTTATTGGGATCGATCCACATTCCGTGGTGGTCACCGTGAACCCCTCGGGCGATGTGTTTGAATGTCTTTCCCCCGTCGGTAGAGACGCTCATAGGGACGCCCATGATGTACACCCGGTTCGGGTCGTTGGGATCCACTCGGATCTGGCCGAAAACCCAGCCGTAAGTGCCGGAATGCTCCATCATGAACTCCTTCATCTTTTCAGTCCGGCCGCTCATCTTGGTCCAGGTTTCTCCCTTGTCATCGGAACGGTATACGGTGGCTCCCTTGATAATGCCCTCCAGGTTTCGGGTATAAGCAGCGGCTTTTTCCTCAGGAGTGAGTTCTCGGGCTATTTCATAGTTATCCACCAGAGCGTAAAGTACATCGGGCTGACTGAGGCAAACATCCAGGCCGATCCGTCCTCTGTACTTGGCTTCGGGCAGACCTTTATTGATAGGCTCCCAGTTCTTTCCCCCGTCAGTAGTTTTGTAGATACCGCTTTCATCATAGCCGCTCAGGTTTCGGGGGTCGTTCCACTTGAGACGGATGCGCTGCCACATGGCGGCATACAAAGTATCCGAATCTTCCGGGTCCATCGCCAGGTCAATAGCTCCGGTCTGTGGGCTGAGGTAAAGGACTTTTTCCCAGGTTTCTCCTCCATCAGTGGTCTTGTAAACCCCCCGATCCTTGTTGTGGGTCCATTCGTGTCCCGAAGCCGCCACGTAAACGATATCCGGGTCTTCAGGGTGGACCACGATCCGGGCAATGGTCAGGGTATCCCCCAATCCCATGTGCTCCCAGGTTTTTCCAGCGTCTGTGGACTTGTAGATCCCCGCGCCCAACTGGGAACTGCGGAAGATGTTGGCCTCTCCGGTTCCGACCCAAAGAATGTTATTGTCGGAAGGGGCCAGAGCGATATCACCGATAGAGGCTGAAGCATGACTGTCAAAAATGGGTTCCCAGGTGGTTCCCTCATTCACGGTTTTCCACACTCCTCCTGAAGCCGTGGCTACATAGATGGTGTAGAGCTGGCCTTTGGGACTCCGGACAGCGATATCCGTGCACCGTCCACTGACGTTGGTGGGCCCGATGTGTGACCATTTCAAATCTTTATAAGAGGAAGTCTTCTGCATTTCTTTGTACTGATGGAACCACTTCAGATGGATGTCCGCTTCGGTTTTTTCAATGACCTTCTTCGAGTTCTCTGCCTGAACAGGAAGGAGCAGCATTAAAGCCAATCCCACTGCCCAAAACAAACGGGATAAAGTAGGTTTCATGGATTCCTCCTTGAAATATTAGATATTAGTCAGCATAGTTTAAAAACAAGATACCACAAATCATTTAAGATATAAAATGTTTTTCTTTTATTTCGTTTTATTTGAGGCTTTCTTTGCTTTCAAAGGACCGGTTGATAGAGAATTCTTGAAAATCGGTATCCCACTCCCCCTCTACCATAAAATGGGCCAGATGTTTACTGAGAGCCGGCCCCAGCATAAAACCGTGCCCACACATTCCTGAGGCCACATAAAGATTATCCACAGCGCTTTGGTCCACGATGGGACTCCCGTCCGGGGTCATGGTGTAACAGCCGGCCCACTGTCTGAGAATGTGGACCTTTTCCAGTTCAGGAACCAGCCGAACCATCCGTCTTCCCATCTCCTTTATAAATTCAAGTGAACTGTCTTTCCGGATCCCCGGGACATTCGGATGGGGAGAGTAGCAGCCCAGGATATGCCCGTCTAAAAACTGGTGAAAATAACATCCGTCCTTCCGGTAGTCCACCAACATGGGTCCTATCATCCGGGGGATCCTCTCGGTGACGATAGCTTCATGTCTTTCCGGATAAAGCGGAAGATCCAGCCCCATCATTTTCCCCAGTTCTGCCGTCCAGGGCCCCGCGCTCAGGAGAACTTTGGGGGCTTCGATCACGGTGCCGTCCTGGAGGGAAATAAGAAAGTTCTTTTTGTTTTGGAGGTTCACCACTGGGTTGTGGAGGTAAAAATCCCTCTTTTTCTCATCAAGCTTATCCTTATACCCCTTCAACACCGCAAAAGGATAAGCCTGCCCGTCATCGGGACAGTAGGCAGCGGCCCGGAGCCCCTGTGTGTTCAACTTGGGCACAACCGACTGAGCTTCTTGGGGGCTGAGGAGAGAAACATTGACTCCCTCTTTTTTCTGGACCTCAATGTTGGACTTAAAAACTTCCTCAAGTTTCTGATTGTGGGCCATAAGGAGGTAGCCGTCTTGGTAAAAATCAACCGGAAACCCGAATTCCTCCTCCATTTGAGAAAAAAGAGACACACTCTCTTTCATAACCCCGATGGAAGTGGGAGTGGAAAACTGCTGACGGATGCCCGCGATACACCGGAGGGTGGATCCGGAGCCGATGGACTCCTTCTCCACCACAGCCAGGTCCATCCCGGCTTCACTCAGATAATAAGCTGTGGCCATCCCTATTATACCGGCACCGATAACGGCCGCATCATATGTTCGTTTCATGGCTTTTGTGGAAAATTGAATTGAAATTTTTTTTATCACAGCCACCCCAGCCAAGTCAACTTGAATTCTTCTTAGTTTCCAAACCTATCCCTGAATAATTTGGGTTGACTTGGTATTTTTTATATAGATAATATGGACGTCAAAATCGGTTGAAGAAAATTGACAGAGATAAAAAAATGACCCCACGGACCCTTCCCCGACTCTTTAAAAACAGTGTGCAACGATTCGGACGGAATGTTTTGATATGGGAGAAAAAGGGAGACCGGTATGAAGGCACCACTTATTCGGAGATGGAAAAACGGGTCTCTGATTTTTCTGCCGGGCTTATCAGCCTGGGATTGCAAAAAGGAGACCGAGCAGCCCTTATTTGTGAAGGCCGGAATGACTGGGTGATGAGTGAACTGGGGGTCCTTTTTGCCGGCGCCGTGAACGTTCCCGTCTCAGTTAAAATCAATGATCTTTCCGACCTAAAATTCAGGCTCGCTCACTCCGGATGCAAAATGGCCGTCGTCTCCCAAACCCAAACCGATAAAATACGAAGGATCAAAAGGGACCTCCCTGACCTTGAAAGGATCGTTATTCTCGATGAAATAGACAAATGGGAATCCGAAGAAATCCACAGGGATGAAGTCATTTCCAGGGGGAAAGACTACCTCCAATCAAAAAGGGAAACTTTTGAGAACATCTGGCAGAGTGTGCAGGAAAATGATTACGCCAATATATGCTACACATCGGGAACCACCGCGGACCCCAAAGGAATTCTCCTCACCCATAGGAATTACACCGCCAATATTGAACAGTCCAACTCTCTGGTCTCCTGTCCCGAGTGGTATCTTACCCTGCTGATTCTGCCCTGGGATCATGCCTTTGCCCATACCTGCGGAATCTACACTATGACGAAAAACGGTGCCAGTGTGGCTTCTGTGGAACAGGGGAAAACGGCTCTGGAAACACTCAAGAACATCCCCCAAAACATCAAGGAAATAAGGCCCACCATCATGCTGAGTGTTCCTTCCCTGGCCAAAAATTTCCGCAGAAATATAGAAAATACCATAAGAAAAAAAAGCCCTAAGACCGCATCCCTTTTCCAAAAAGCTTTAAAAACCGCCTATGACTACAACGGCATCGGTTCTAACAGAGGGAAAGGTTTTAAAAGAAAGTTAAAAAAACCCCTGCTTTCGGCCTATGATAAGCTTATATTTAAAAAAATCCAAAAGAATTTTGGGGGGAGGTTGGAATTTTTTATCGGCGGTGGAGCTCTGTTAGACATCGAACTCCAAAAGTTTTTCTATGCGATAGGAATGCCTATGTACCAGGGTTACGGACTTACCGAAGCCGCCCCTGTTATTTCCTCGAATTCAAAAGAAACCCATAAACTCGGTTCTTCGGGAAAGGTGGCCCACAATCTTGAGTTGAAAATAAGGGACGATAAGGGCAACCCCGTTCCGACCGGAGAAAAGGGAGAAATCACTGTCAAAGGCGAAAATGTTATGCCCGGCTACTGGAAAAATGAAAAAGCCACCAAGGAAGTGCTCAAGGATGGATGGCTGTATACAGGAGACTTAGGATACCTGGATGAAGAAGGTTTTCTTTATGTTTTAGGAAGAAAAAAAAGCCTTCTCATCGGGAATGATGCTGAAAAATACAGTCCGGAGGGGATTGAAGAGGCCATCATAGACCATTCCGAGTATATCGATCAGATGATGCTTTATAACAACCAGTGCCCTTATACAGTGGCTCTCATCGTCCCCGATAAAAATGCTCTACTCCGGTGGCTGGAAAACCAAAACCTTTCCTGCAAGACTCCCCAAGGACAGGAGGCGGTGTTAAAACTTATCCAACAGCAAATCGAGGCCTTCACCTCCGGAGGAGAATACGAAGGCATGTTTCCCCAGAGGTGGCTCCCTTCAGCCTTTGCGGTCCTGGGGGAACCCTTTACCGAAGAAAACCATATGCTCAATTCAACGTTAAAAAAAGTACGCCGCAACATCACTGAATTTTACAAAAACAGAATCGATTACCTTTACACCCCGGAAGGAAAAAATATCTTCAACCACCAAAACAGAACCATCGTCTCCCGCTTTGTAGAGTCTTAAAAAGACCCCTCCTTCAAATCCTTCCTTGACAATTTTGAGGCCAAAAGATAGGTTAAGACTTCAAAAATCCGTTTTCAAAGTTGGAAAATGAAAGACCTCAGGATCGACTCCGTAAAAAGAAAACAAAAGGTTAAATTGACCGTCAACGGCCGGAAAATCAATGCCTATGAGGGGGAGACAGTTTTGGCAGCCTTGATCGCCGCTGGTTATAAAACACTGAAGAAAAATCCTGTGAGTGAAGAACCCCGAGGCGCTCTGTGCGGTATGGGAGTCTGTTTTGAATGCACCATGGCCATTGACGGCGTGCCCAATGTCCGAGCCTGTATGACCGAAGTCCAGGAGGGGATGAACATAGAATTCGATGAGTAATCTAAAGAATCACTACCACGTCCTCATCATCGGGAGTGGATTTTCGGGGATGGCGGCCGCGAGCTTTCTGGCCGATTACGATTTAAACATTCTGCTTCTCGATGAAAACATCCACATCGGGGGCCAGCTTTTACGGAGAATTCCGGAAAAGTTGGCCGAAGATTCCCCTCATCCACCCGAAAAAATTAAAAAAATCGGGTACAATTTCGTGGAAAAGGTTAAAGAGAAAAAGATCGACCTCCTGAATAAGACCGTGCTTATGGGGGTCTATGAAAACAACAAAGTGCTGGTTGAGCGGGACCGGAAAGAAACTTTCACCTTCACCTACGATTTCCTCCTTTTTGCCACCGGCGCTCGGGAAAGATACCTTCCTTTTAAAGGATGGACCCTTCCCGGAGTCTATTCCACAGGGATGCTTCAGGTACTCATGAAAAGCTGGGGGGTTCTTCCAGCTAAGAAGATGCTGATTGCTGGTTCCGGGCTGTTTTTGTTCGCCGCTGCCTATGAATTTCTCAAAAACGGAGGGGAACTCCAGGGTATAATGGAACAAAGCCCGTTTGGGAATAAAATCAAATTTCTGCCCCAGGTTTTCCATCAGTTCCCAAAATTTACGGACGGGGGGAGGTATCTGAGCAAAATCTACAGCTCCGGAGTGCCTGTTAAATACAGAAGACGGGTCCTCGAAGCCAGAGGGGACAAGCAATTAGAAGAAGTGGTGGTGGGAAAAGTGGACCGAAAGGGGAGTTTGATAAAGGGAACGGAGAAAACTTACTCCACCAAAGCTCTGGCTGTAGGGTATGGATTTGTGCCCAGCATCGAAGCTCCCCAACTGGCCGGATGCGAACTGGAATATTCCCAACAAAAGGGAGGATGGACCGTCAAAGTCAACGATCGGATGGAGACCAGTGTGGAAAACATCCTGGCCGCCGGAGAGGTCACTGGAGTCGGTGGAGCCCACAAATCCTTGAATGAAGGAAAAATCGCCGCCTCTACTATTCTGGAGAAATGGGGGCTCCAAAGTGAAGCCTTCCCTCCCAAGAAAGTCAAAAAGCTTCAAAAGAAACGAAAACATCACCTGAGCTTTGTCCGATGCTTCAACTCTCTCTACAAGGTCAAGCCCGAATCTATCCTTGAGATCCCTGATGAGACCATCGTGTGCCGCTGTGAAAGCATCGATATGAAACAGATAAAGGAAGCTGTGGGAATGGGCTGTGCCGATCCCAATGCGTTGAAAATTTCCACCCGTTGTGCTATGGGAAAATGTCAGGGCCGAACCTGTGCTCCGGTTATCTATGATATCCTCCAAATCCTGTGCCGGAAAACCCCTCAAGAAATCGGGCTTTTCTCGGTCCGCCCTCCCTTTAAGCCAATCTCCATTCACGCGCTAAAAAATTTCTCCCAATAATGAACGAGTTTTTTCAAAGAAAAATCTTTCCTTTTATGACCGTGACTACCTTTCCCACCAATTCCACTCTTTCGCTGGAGATCAGCCGAACGGTCATTTCTCCTCCTCTTGAGGAGGCTTGAAAAGCCTTCATTTCCTTCTTTCCCAGCCGGGAACTCCAATAGGGACCTAAAACGGTGTGGGCGGCTCCGGTTACGGGATCTTCCTCGATTCCCATCCATGGAGGAAAAAAGCGGGAAATAAAATCATAAGAGGAGTCACTCTGAGAGGTCACGATAACCCCTTTTATCTCTTCATCTGAGTTCGCTTTCATCATTTTTTTAAAATCAGGCTGGAGATTTTTCACCTTTTCCTCTCCGGGAAGACAGAGAAGAAGCTTCTTGACCTTTTCCGAATAAGCCGCCTCCTCCACCTCTTGGATTCCCATGGCTTCCAAAAGCTCTGGGGAAGGGGAAACGGGAGAGGGTGGGTTAGCTGGAAAATCCAGAAGGATATTTTTTTCTTCCTTAAAGAGAGAGAGGATTCTAACAAGGAAAAATCCATTTCTCGCTTTTCTCGCTCGTCTTGCCTTTCTCGCTGATAATTCTTACCAGAGGCTGGATTAGTCTTTGAAAGCTTCCACAGATTAATCTATAATGTTTAAATCTGAGCTACTTTCTATGGGAAATTGATCCAATTTAAGATAAAAATTTCAAAAATTGAAAGGACCATCCTATGTTTACCATCCCCAAACTTAATAAGGGATCATCTCTGACCCCAAAACTTTTTTATTTTATTTTCAGGTATTTGCTCCCCTTCGGAGCAGCTGGGCTCCTTTTCCTGGGAACCAGTCTGGTTTCTTTGGCGGACCAACCCGCTTCGATTGAATCCAAAGCCCTCAGCGAACTGGAATTTCGCTGTATCGGCCCGGCAGTCACCGGAGGGCGCATCCATGATGTGGAGGCCCTTCCTCAGGATCCTTCCACTATCTATGTGGCAGCGGCATCAGGAGGACTCTGGAAATCCACAAACCAGGGCACTACCTGGAAACCCCTCTTCGATGACCAACCGGTAAGCACTTTCGGCGACCTGGCGGTGTCTCCCTCCCATCCGGATATCCTCTGGGCTGGAACCGGAGAGCAGCAGAACCGCCAGAGCACTTCGTGGGGAAACGGTGTGTACCGCTCCACAGACGGAGGAAAGACCTGGACCCACCGGGGCCTCACTCACACCCGACACATCGGCCGGGTCTGCGTTCATCCTCAGGACCCGGATGTGGCCTATGTGGCCGCTCTGGGCAACCTATGGGCCTCTTCAAAGACGCGGGGAGTTTTTAAAACCTCGGATGGAGGAAAAACCTGGAAAAAGGTGCTTTTCATCAATAAATTCACCGGAGCGGTGGATATGGTCATGGATCCCGCTCATCCCCAAATTCTCTACGCAGCCACCTACCAGAGACTCCGGCGGACCTGGGGGTTTAACGGAGGGGGACCCGGAAGTGGTGTTTACAAAACCACAGACGGAGGAGAAACCTGGACCGAACTCACTCAAGGCCTCCCCCAAGGGGACAAGGGCCGGATCGGGCTGGCCATCGCCCAAACCAACCCGGATGTGCTCTACGCCACTATCCAGCATGCTGAAAAAAGCGGCACCTACCGGACAGAAGACGCCGGAGGATCCTGGAAAAAGGTGAACAATCTCAACCCCCGGCCCATGTACTACAGCCATATTTTTGTGGACCCCACCGACGAAAACAGGGTTTATGTTCTGGGCACTGAGTTCTACATGAGTGAAGACGGCGGGGAGACCTTTCTTCAGCTTCCCACACGCCCTACCTATGATGTGGGAGTTCACAGCGACCACCACACCCTATGGATCGACCCCCAAAGACCTGAACACTTTTACCTGGCCGGCGACGCCGGACTGCATGAGACCTGGGACCGAGGCCAGACCTACCGCCGCATCAACAATATCCCTATCGGTCAATTCTATGCCATCGGCCTGGACATGAGAGACCCTTACTTTATTTACGGAGGAATGCAGGACAATCATTCCTGGATGGGGCCCAGCGCCAACCGCCGTTGGATAGGTATTATCAACGGAGACTGGTCCCAAATCGGGTTTGGAGACGGCATGTACAATCAGCCTGACCCCACCAGTCACCGCTATGTCTACGTGGGCTCTCAAAACGGCAGTGTGGTCCGACTGGATGCGGAAACCGGAGATCATCTGGATATCGAACCCCGGCCGGGGGAAGGCCAAGAGGATTACCGGTTCGATTGGGTCACGCCCAGCCTGGTTTCCCAGCATGACCCCTCCACCTTTTATCTTGGTGGAAACCGACTTTTTATCTCTCATGACCGCGGAGAAACCTGGTCCTCCACCCCAGATCTCACCAAGCAGATCGACCGGAAGAGCTTGAAGCTCATGGGAGTTAAGGGTTCTGAACCGATGCTCTCTAAAAACGACGGGACCTCCAGCTACGGTGAAATCACCACCATCGCGGAATCCCCCCTCGATCCCCATATTCTCTGGGTGGGAACGGATGACGGCAATGTCCAGGTCTCCCGCGACGGCGGTTCTACCTGGAAAGAAGTAGGCTGTCACATCCCAGGGGTGGACCGGACCACCTATGTGAGCCGGGTAGAGGCTTCCGCTGCGGGTGTAGAGACCGCCTGGGTGACCCTGGATGCCCACCGCCGCGGCGATTTTAAGCCCTATGTGTTTAAAACAGAAGACTTCGGCAAAACTTGGAAAAAGATGACCCAGGGTCTTCCCCCAGAGGGAAGCGTGAATGTGATTCGGGAACATCCCGACAATCCGGATGTCCTCTTTTTGGGAACCGAACACGCTCTGTTTGTCTCCACAAACACCGGCCAGGATTGGGTTGAATTTTCATCCAATCTTCCCCCCACACTCTATGATGACCTGAGGATCCACCCCCAGGCTAAAGATTTAGTGGTGGGAACCCACGGCCGGAGCTTGTGGATTCTGGATGACACCTCTCCTCTGGCTGAGTGGAGCCAGTCTGTTCGAACCAAGCCAGCACACCTTTTTTCCATCCGCCCGGCCTCACTCCACCACTACTGGAAGAGTACTTCCTACCGGGGGCAGGCCGCCTATGCGGGCCAGAACCCACCCTTGGGTGCGATCTTCAACTATCATTTGAGTCAATCTGTGGAGTCGGTGAAGATTGTGATTCAAAACCAAAACGGCCATGTGGTAAGAGAACTTCAAGGCTCCGGGGAAGCCGGGATCATTCACCGGATGACCTGGGATCTATCCTATCCTGATCCTCCTTCCAAAGATTACGACCGCGAGAGGGAAGGCCTGAAGATGCCTGAAAAAGTTCTGCCTGAGTTGAAGCATCCCACGGACCCCCAGGGACCGTTTGTCTCCCCCGGAACTTATACAGTGACACTCCATGCAGGCTCCTCTCAATCCACAAAGACAGTCCAGGTGAAGGGAGACCCGGAAATGCCCATGATCACCCAGGCTCAGTATGAATCCAGAGAAGCTTTTCTTGTGGAACTTTTGGAGCTTCAAAAGAGGGCATGGGATGCGGCTGAGAAGGCTTCTTCTCTTAAAAAAGAGCTGACGGAAAAGGAAAGCAGCCAGGCTTCCAAGGCTTCCCAGCTTGCCGACCGGCTGGATGATATCCGCGGCGATCTCTACAGACTGGCGGGTCTTTACAACCGAAGTGGAGCCACCCAACCCACCCTCTATCCTCCGACTCCCCAGCACCGTCGGGTGAAGGAAAGGCTCAAGAAAGAACTGCGGTCAGCCGTGGAAGACTTTCAGGTTTTCCAGAAAAAAATCAATCGCCCTTAGTTTTTATTTCTTGATGAGATTTCGCTGAAAATCACCCCGGCCAGTCCCTGTTCCTTTTCATCAAAGGCTTCTTTGACTTCTTCTAAGGTTTGTCCCTTCTCCACCATCGATCGGATTTGGGACTGCATCTTTTTCAGCTGAGTCACATGCTTTTTAAGGGTACGGCGGTCCACCGGTTTACTGTGTCCGCTGCAGAAGGTCTCTGCATCCAGGGTTTCCAGCATTCGATGGACAGTTTGGACATACTCAAAGGAATTCCCGCCTTTATAGGAATGGATGAGTTGAGGCCTCCCTGCAAAAAACTGATCTCCGATGAAAGCCGTTTTCTCCTCTGGAAAATAAACCACAGAGTCTCCGGTGGTATGGCCCACCCCGAAATACCAAAGCTCCACCTTCTTTTCCCCCATATAGATGGCCATCTTATCCTGGAAGGTCACCGAGGGGATAAAAGGGGCTAGTTCCGGATCATTCCATTCCGAGGGTTCTCCATTCCGGTCTGGATGGAAAAATTCTTTCCGACAGTTCTCATGGGCGACGATGGTGACACGCTGAGGAAAAAACCGGTTCCCTTGGACATGATCCCCGTCACTGTGGGTGTTGATCAGATACTGGATGGGCTTGTCGGTCATTTTTTTTATTTCCTGAATGGTCTGATCCACCGATTCTTGGGTCATTTTGGCATCGATAACCATAACCCCGTTTTTTCCCACAAAAAGCCCTCCGTTGGCGCCTCGGCCTCCCCGAATCTCATAGATATTATCTGAAATTTTTTGAAGTTGGACCGGTTCGGTTTCCCTCTCCTGAGCGCAAAATAAGGAAAAGAGGAATAGAAAAGAGAAAACCAGAATAAAAGCAAACTCAGTTTTTTTTCTCATTTGGAACCTCCTTTCTCTAAGATCCTCACTCCGTTCAATATTTTATTCATGAAAAATACTATGATACTTTCAAGTTATTGTCGCACAAATCCGCTTTAAGAAAAACAAAAATTTGGACTTACTTTTTGAATTTATTCCTTGAAATCGGCATGGAGAAGAGTAAAATGGAATCATTCTGGAAGTGATTGGTTTATTGTCGAAAGAGGTTGCCCCCATATTCTCTGACACCTCTTTTCTCTGTGAAAAATCTTTAAAAACAGTCTTTCCATCCCCCTCTTTTTCTATTTTTTTCCTCAAAAAAAATACAGATAGAACAGCAGGGAGGGAGCCCAATCCCAGGAATGGAACCAGGCTTGGCCTGGAATCTTTAAAACCACGGGCATAAACCTGTGGCGGATAACTTTATAAAAGATTCCCATGGGGAATCAAAGGAGAGAGACCATGAGTCATACAGCTAAAATATTTAGAGCGCGTTTCTTTGTGCTCTTTACAGTGATCTTGTTTGTCCTGGCGGGATTTACTCCCGATTACGCACAGGAAATCACCCCAGAGACTTACAGTCAACTTCAATACCGGCACATCGGACCTCCGGGAAACCGGACTGCCGCTGTTTGTGGAGTTCCCGGAGATCCCCTGGTCTATTACATCGGGGCCTCTTCGGGAGGCATTTGGAAATCCACAGACGGAGGCACCCACTGGTTTCCCATATTTGACGACCAGCCGGCTCAGTCCATAGGAGCTCTGGCTGTGGCCCCTTCTGACCCCAACATCCTGTGGGCCGGGACAGGAGAAGCCTTTGTCCGCAGCAATATCTCCATTGGGAACGGGGTGTATAAATCCACCGATGCCGGAAAGACCTGGGAACACATGGGTTTGGAGAAAACCGGCCGGATCGGCAGGGTGGTGATTCACCCCAAAAACCCCGACATCGTGTTGGTGGCCTCTATGGGACACTGCTACGGCCCCCAGAAAGAGCGGGGAATCTTCCGCACTACTAATGGGGGAAAAACCTGGGAACACGTGCTTTTTGTGGATGAACACACCGGCTGCTCGGAAATAGCCATCGACCCCAACAACCCCCGTATTCTCTTCGCCGGGATGTGGCCTCTGGTCATTCACACCTACGGAAGAGAAAGCGGCGGGCCCAACGGAGGGCTCTGGAAATCCACAGACGGAGGAAAAACGTGGAACAGGCTGACCGATCACGGACTGCCTGAGCCTCCGATCGGAAAGGTAGGGGTGGATGTGGCACCCAGCAATTCGGATGTGGTGTATGCTCTGATCGAAACAGGCCATCCCAACCGGGGAGTTCTGTGGCGTTCTGATGACGGAGGGAAAAACTGGGAGCTGGTTAGCTCCAACCGGCTTCTCAACGAACGACCCCATTACGCCTCCCGTCTCATGGTCAACCCCGGGGATGAAAATGAAGTCTACTTTGCCGCCAACAGCATGAGCCGGACCCTCAACGGCGGATATACTACAGAAACGGTCCCTTGGAGCGGGGACTGCCATGATATGTGGGCCGACCCTACCAATCCTGACCGGATGATGATATCCGACGACGGAGGAGCTATCATCACCCTCAACCGGGGAGAGACCTGGCGCCGGATCACCCTCCCCATTGCCCAGATGTACCATGTGGGCGTGGACAACCAGATTCCCTATTACGTTTATGGAGGACGTCAGGATGGACCTGCCTACAGGGGACCCAGCAGAGGAGAGGCCCGCGGAGGATGGGCTCCCACCAAAACCCTCTGGGAAGAGACCGCTGGAGGGGAGTGCGGTTATATCGTGCCTGACCCGGAGAACCCTGACATCGTATGGGGAGGAAGTTACAACGCCCAGCTGGAACGGGCTAACTATGAAACAGGCCACATCAAAACCGTCCATGTGTGGCCGGAATCCATCTACGGAGCCCATGCGGCGGCCGCCAAATACCGGTTCAACTGGACCTTCCCCATCCATATTTCTCCCCACAATCACAAAAAAGTCTATGTGGGAAGCCAATACGTGCATATGACCACCAACGGAGGCCGGAGCTGGGAAATCATCAGTCCTGATCTGAGCACCGACGATCCCAGCAAAATGGGTCCTTCGGGAGGATTGACCCGGGACAACCTGGCCGTGGAATACGGGTGTGTGGTGTTTGCCATCGCCGAATCTCCGGTGGAAGAAGGATGCATCTGGGCCGGAACCAATGATGGACTCGTTCATGTGACCCGGGATGGAGGGGAGAACTGGACCGAGGTCACAGAAAACATCCCTGACCTGCCTCCTTGGGGAACCGTCAGCAACATCGAGCCCTCTAACTATCATGCGGGGACAGCCTACATCACTGTAGACTTTCACCAAATGAACAACCGGGACCCGTATGTGTACAAAACCACAGATTACGGGAAATCCTGGAAATCCTTGAGCTCAGATATTCCCGAAAGCGTGTTCAGCTACTGCCACTGGATCCATGAGGATCCCGTGAGGGAAGGGCTGCTTTTTCTGGGAACAGAAAACGCCATTTATGTCTCCTTCGATGACGGCCGGGAATGGCTCCCCATTCAAAACAACCTCCCTCATGCACCTGTGCATCATATGGTGGTCCAGGAGCACTTTAACGACCTGGTTGTGGGAACCTACGGCCGAGGATTCTGGATCATGGATGACATCACCCCCCTTCAGCAGCTCACTTCCAAGGTGGTGAAATCAGACGCTCACCTCTTCAACCCCCGTCCTGCCTACCGGCTGCACAGCAGGGCCGGCGGCCCTAGACTGGACCCCAAAGCCTATATCAATTATTATCTCAAAGAAAAGCCCTCTGGAGAGGTCCACATCACCATCCTGGATGAAAAAGGTGAGAAGGTGAAGACTCTCTCCGGAACCAAACACACCGGGATCAACCGGGTCACCTGGAACATGAGATATCCGGGTGCCCAAATGACCAAAATTCGGACCAAGCCTCCTGGTAATCCCCGGGTTGTGGAAGAGAAAAGATTTATGGAAACCTGGATCAGAGAAGGCTGGATCCCCCTCATGAGCTGGGGAGCCTTCGGGGGATTTCGGGGTTTTCTGGCAGCGCCGGGAACCTACACCGTGAAATTGAAAGTGGACGGAAAGGAATACACTCAAGAACTTCTTATCAAGAAGGACCCCAACTCCCAGGGATCCGTTGAGGATATTCAGGCCCAAGTTGCGCTTCAGAAAAAAATCCGGACCGACCTCAACACCGTATCCGGTATGATAAGCCAGATCGAATGGATGAAACGGCAGCTTTACGACCTGAAGGATGTTCTAAAGGCCCACAAGAAGGCTCCGGAGGTTAAAGAAGCCCTGGAAGGATTTGACCAAAAACTCAAATCGATCGAAGACGACCTTTTCCAACCCATCATCGCAGAGGGAGACACCAAATCCTTCCGGTATCCCCAGAAGCTCTACTTCAAACTCTCTGTTCTGGCTGGAAATATTTCTAAAAATGTGGATTTTGCCCCAACCCAGCAGCAGCGTGAGGTGTACCGGGTCCTGAAAGACCGTTTATCCAAACAGAAAGCCCGTTACCAGAAATTTATCAGCGAGGACCTTCCCGAATTCAACAACCTCCTCAAAGAAAACGACATCGCCGGCCTCATTCGCCCCAAAATCTAAGAAAATATGGGGTCGGACCAAGCTTAACTCGCTGAAAATAAAGGGTCTATATTGTGGACATCCCCACGACTGAAGCCATGGCGGTTTTTGAGGCAAATTCAGGAAATTGAGGTACTCATGAGTTTTTGAAGGAGAAGATTTTTGATATTTTTGAATTTTGACTTTTGAATTTTGGATTTTTTCGACTGTTGGGGTGAGGAAGCCTCCAAAAAATTAACCAAAGACTCCTCCCAGAATCCACAATGCCGTCAACAAGCCGATCCCCCATCCATAAGCCCATCTTGGACTCCGTTCGGTCAGCAGGTGAGTGTTCAACCCCATCCAGAATCCCAGAGGAACCGCCACCAGAGCTCCCAGAGCCGCATAAGTCCCGCTGAGAAAAATATGATGAAGCACTTTAGTCCAACCTCCGGCCACCCAATACGTATATCGTATGACAAAGGTGATCAACAGAGCAAAACCCGCATACCCTCCGTAAGCACTCAAAGCCCCTGTCACGGGAAGACGGAAAGAGATTTTCCGTTCTCCTTTCAAAAGGAGTGTAGCCCCGGCATCAAAGGCCAATCCCAAGGTCAAAATCCCTAAAAGGTGGCAGACAAAAGGTTGGGTGTAGGCAAGCTTGAAAAGAGCGGCTATTCCTCCCATCAAAGTAGAGCTCCCCGGTTGATTCACCATTCCCCGGGCTATACCCAGAATAAACAAAGCCCCTACGGACAGCCACACCGAAGCATCGGGAATATCCCATTTATATAAGGCCCCTCCTCCGATCAATTCACTGATTCCCCAAACCGAGCCAAAAAGCAGTATCCACATCCCATTTTTGGGGATTTTCATAATAGACCCTCCTTTCCATCCGGTTTCCTGGAAACACCTAACTCCATAAACGGACCTTTCCATAAATTCACATTAAAGATCATATCCATCCTGTCTTTCCAAAAGTATATTTCTCTGTCATTCTAGGATATTGGCTTTTATTCCCAATTCAAAGAACCGAGCTCTCCAGGGATATCCAGGCTCCGTGTAAATGTATTGATTGAACACATTGGTGATTTTAGCATAAACCTCCACCCTTCCCAGCTCATAAGAGAGAATCGCATCCAGATTGAAGTAGGAAGGAATATCCAGAACCTCTCCCCTTCGAAAATCAAACCAAGAAGAGGAAGAGGCCCATAAGCCCATCAATCCCACCCGAAAAGAAGGCAAAGGGAAAACCTGAATGTCCAGGTTGAAATTATGCCGGGGAAGAGCATCCAGAGGCCGGTCATCACTCTCATTCCTGTGGTCCAGATAAGTGTAATTTAAAGTGGAATCTACCCAGGAAAAGGACTTTTGAACCTGCATCTCCAGTCCGTGGATGTGGGCTCGGCCGATATTAAAATACAAGCGTCTGAATTCATACTGGGGGAGTCGAACGCTGTCGATCATGTCCTTAAACCAGGATAAAAACACGGTTCCCGAAACAAAAACCTCTTTATTGTAAGTGAAGCCCAGCTCCCAGTTGGTACCTGACTCACTGAGAAGATCCGGATTGCCTGAGGAACGGGAATACAGGGACCGCATGGAGGGAAACTTGGATTTTTTGGAAAAGGAAAGGTGGAGGTCCCACTCATTTCGGGGTGAAAACTGGATCCCCACCAAAGGGTTGAACCGGTAAATATCCTCCCCTATGTATTTATTCAGATAATCAAAACTCACCCCTCCCACCAATTTCCATCCCTCGGTGAGAACTAAATGATCCTCAAAACCTAAAGAAAAGGTTCCCTGGTCGTATTGAGTCCAGGGCTGCCCTACATCATCCTGGATTCGGGCTTTATCTCCCTTGTAGTTCACACTCCACTTGACCCGGTGACCGGAGTGGGCATAGATATCTCCCAGAGCAAACAATCCGTACACAGAATTATCGAAAGTGCTTTCAAAACGGCGTTGGCTCATCTGGGGGTCCCGGTACATATCCAGAGTGTTGTCATAGTGGACTAAATAGGCTCGAAACCGCAGGGTAGATTTCTTTCCCAGAGCGGTGACCCCACCGGCATTAAAAGAATACCGGTCCCAATTTTTAAATCTCCAGTATCGGGGACGGGAATCCTCCAGACCGGGGGGCATCGAATATCGGGATAAATAGACACCGGTATTGAAGAGAAGTTCGGTCTGCGGAGAAGGATTGAAATAAATTTTGCCGTTGATGGTGGATCTCCGGTATTGGCTGTTCAATCTCTTTAAACGCTCTCCGTCCTGGGGGTCCGGATAATAAAACCCATCGGAGTCCTGATAAAGAAAATTACCCACAAAAGCCAGGTTTTTCCACTGAAATCCGGACTGAAACCCAGCCTCACGGGTGTTTCTCTCTCCATAAGAGGCGTTCAGTTTGAACCGGGGCTCTCCGGAAGGACGCTGGGTTATAACGTTCACAATGCCGCCCATGGTATTGGGACCATAAAGCACCGATGAGGGCCCCTTGGTCATCTTCACCTTCTCGATTCCTTGGGCCGCAATGGTCTTTAAATCAAAAGTGCTGTAATATGGCTCATACACTGGAATCCCATCCACAAGCAGGACAATGCGGCGGGAATCCATCCCTCTTAACTTCAGGGTGTAGACCGACTTGTTTCCGAAGGTCACGGTGACACCGGGAACATACCGGACCGCCTCGGAGAGGTCGACGGGGTTGATTTTCTCAATTTCGGTTTCAGTGAGAGTATGAACTGTGGAGACAGGGCGGATTTTAGGTCCCGGAGCAGTCACCACAATTTCTTCGGTTATTTTCAGGTTTTGCTTTTCCTTCTGCTTATCCGGGTCATCGGAACCCTCCTGGTCTCCCCTTAACACCCCGCTGAACCCAAGGAGGATCAAAACAAGAAAGGGGACGAAGGGTTTGATGTAGAATCTTCCTGCCATGGTTTCTCCTTTCCTAACACGGGAGGCCAGACAGTTTCCCGTCTCACCCTATCGGCCGCCGGGCATGACCAGGGAGTTTTAGCTCCGGCGGCTCGGAGAATCTACCATTCTAAATAATAATGGGATTGAATTCAAAAAATTTTTAAAGAATTACCGGTACAGACCGGCTTTATCCCACTTCTTTATGACATCCTGGATCAACCGGACCACTCTTTGGTTTACTCGGCGGAAGTACTCCTTGGCTTGTTCCATGTCAAAGGTAGGATATCCCTCTCCTTTTTTATAAAGCAGAATCGAGGAGGGCACGGGCACAGCAAACCAGGAGGTTCCTTTGGGATTGGGAGTGGCCATGTCCTTTTCAAAATTTTCCGGATTCACATACTGAGGATACACCGCCTGGATGTAAGCCGTCTCATTGTTTCCGGCATGGCCTCCTTTTTCACCGAAGACCTCCTGGACATCCTCGGCGGTGAGGCTCCACCAGTTGACCACCAGAATACGGACACCACAGGAACGGGAAACTCGGGAAGCAGCTTGATGGAGGAGTTCGGTGTTGCCTCCGTGGCCGTTGAGGATGATGATGTTCTTGAATTTGTTTTGGGCCAGGCCTCTCAACACATCTTTAACAAAAGGAGAGTAGGCTTTTGAGGAAATAGAAACCGCCCCGGGGAAGGCTTCCATACTGGGAGTCACTCCGTAGTTCAGGGTGGGAGCAATGAGGGCCTCCACTTTTTCGGCTATATGTCGGGCAATCGTTTCTGGCGCCAGGTTATCGGTCCCGTTAGGGATCACCCCATGGGGCTCTATAGAGCCGACTGGAAGAAGAACTGTTTGGATGCTCTCTGGGACCACCTTCTGGATTTTCTGCCAGGATAGAAAATTCATTTCTCTGGTGGAAAGTTCGGTTTTCTTCTGGGCTGAGGCCCCAAAAGGAATCGCCAAAAGAAAAATCAAACCCAAAATCACACTGAGTGTTTTTGTTTTCATTCCAATCCTCCTTTTCGGCGGGACCACCTCCCGCCAAACACACATATATTATTTCCTTAGGTCCCTTGAATCCACTTTCTTTCCAGAGTTCTGGTCAGTTGGATCTGTCAAAATGCTTTATCAAACACACCTAAGATCCCCATCTGTATAAGCTTAAACCTGTTTTTTTAAAATATCAAACCATGAAAAAAGATTCATCTTTTTCCGAGATGGGTTCACCCCGGAAATGAATCCCTTCTGGAAATGAGCCTGGGAAGAGAGGAGATTTTATCCATAATTTTCCTTTTCTCTCGTTTCTTTTTTATTTATCATAAGGATTCATTTATCCCAGATGGGATCGGCCTCTCCCGAGAGGGACGCGGGGCTGTCATCTGTAAAAAGAGGGTACAGGAAACATGTTTGCTGCATTCATGAACTGGTTAATGACTTTTAATGATTGGTTGAATGGCATTGTTTGGGGCCCTTACATGCTGATTTTGTTGTTGGGCACAGGGATTTACCTCTCCGTGCGCAACAATTTCCTCCAGGTCACCAAACTGGGTTATGTCATGAAACAAACCTTGGGGAAAGTTTTGGAAAAGACCCAAGTTGGAGAAGGAGATATCACTCCCTTTCAGGCATTAACCACCGCCCTGGCCTCGACGGTGGGGACCGGGAACCTCGCCGGGGTAGCCACGGCCATCGCCATCGGAGGTCCTGGAGCCATCTTCTGGATGTGGGTTTCCGGCTTTTTCGGCATGATGACCAAATTCGGAGAAGTGGTACTGTCTGTCCATTTCCGAGAAAAAAAGCCCAACGGAAGTTGGGCCGGAGGCCCCATGTACTACCTCACCAAAGGTCTCAAACAGAGATGGCTGGCGGTGCTCTTTGCCTTCTTTGGTGCCTTCGCAGCCCTGGGGATCGGGAACATGGTGCAATCTAATTCTGTGGCCGATGCCCTCAAAACCAATTTTAATATTCCCAATGCTTTCACTGGGATTGCTTTGGTTATTCTCGCCGGCCTGGTCATCATTGGAGGAATCAAGCGCATCGCCCAGGTGACTGAAAAGCTGGTTCCGGTCATGGCTGTTTTCTACATTCTTGGAGCCATCGTGATCATCCTGACCCGGATTTCGGCTGTGCCCGATGCGTTTGCTTTGATCTTTAAGCATGCCTTCACTCCCATTTCCGCAATGGGAGGGTTTGCCGGAGCAGCGGTCATGCAGGTGGTCCGTTTCGGTGTGGCCCGAGGGGTGTTTTCCAATGAAGCCGGACTGGGGAGTGCTCCCATCGCTCACGCCACCGCCCGAACCGACAATCCTGTCCGGCAGGCTCTCTGGGGAATTTTTGAAGTCTTTACCGATACCATTGTTATCTGTACTTTGACGGCCGTCTCCATCGTGGTCACAGGGGCCTGGAAGATAGTGGATCCCAGTACAGGGGAAGGATTCACAGGAGCGGCCTTGACCAGCCAGGCCTTTACCACCGGACTTCCCGGCCCTGGAGGGTATATCATAGCCATAGGGATCATCTTCTTCGCTTATTCCACACTCCTGGGATGGTCTTTTTACGGAGAAAAATGTTTCGAATACCTGATAGGGAGCCAAAGAGCCAAGCTCTACCGGTATATCTTCCTGCCCTTCATCTTCTTAGGGGCTGTGGGCGCTCTGGAGCCTATCTGGCTTCTGGCTGACACCCTGAACGGCCTGATGGCCCTTCCCAACCTGATCGGTCTCCTGGGTCTGAGCGGGCTTGTGATCAAGCTGACCCGAAACTTCTTTAAAAAATAAGGCGATCCAGCCCCACGGAAGTGACATCAGCCCCGCCTTGGTCGACCTTATTCATTGCAAGAAAGAAAGTCTTATGGTATAGATAAATGGCTGAATTTTTGAAGGAGAGGTGACAAACATGGGAAAAAAGATTCCTCGAAGAGATTTTTTGAAAAAAAGCATGAGTCTAGGACTGGGCTCTGTTTTAGGAGGCCCGGCTGTGGTCCGTCTTCTCCGGGGTTCAGGATGGAACTCCTCCGGAGAATCTGTGGTTTCGGTGGTTCAGGGAACTGATTACATGAAAAGCACCTTGAAGGCGGTCCATCAGCTCGGAGGAATGAGTCACTTTATCCCCCCCAATGCTAAAGTGGCCCTCCTTCCCAATGCCCAAAGCAACCATCCCGGCACTTACACCAAACCGGAAATTGTCCGGGCCGTCATCCGGATGTGTAAGGAAGCGGGGGCCAGTGAAGTGGGATGCCTTTCCTGGCTTAAAATGAAAAACTGGGAAAAATGCGGACTGAAAAAAGCCGTAGAAGAGGAAGGGGCCGAACTGGTCCTGGTAGGAAAGGAAGAAAAGTACTTTAAAGCGGTTCCGGTTCCTCAAGGCAAGTCTCTTCAGGAAGCCCGGGTTATGAAAAAGCTCTATGACTATGACTTGTTCATCGACATGCCCATCACCAAACACCATGCAGGAAACAAGTTCACCGGCACCCTGAAAAATCTCATGGGGCTCAACTCTCCCACCTGCAACCGAACCTTCCATAAAGAAAACTGGACCACGGATCCAGAGGCTTTGGCCCACCTGGATCAATGTATCGCCGACCTGAACACAGTTATCAAACCGAGGCTCTGCGTGGTGGATGCGACTGAATTCATCACCACCAACGGGCCTTTCGGCCCCGGAAAACTCCTCGAGCCTCAGCGAGTGGTGGCCGGGACAGACCGAGTGGCTGTGGATTCCTACTGCACCACCTTAATGGGAATGAAACCCCCCGAAATTATCATGATCCAAAGGGCTCACGTTCATGGACTGGGAAAAATGGATTTGAGTAAAGTCAAGGTGACCGAGACGAAAGTTTGACTCCCGGTTTTCAAGGAGAAATCTTTTCCTCCGAAACCCATGAGAAAGAATCGAAATCTTGTCCTCTTCTGGCCCCTTTTTTTCATGTTCTTCTGTTTGGGTGCTGCGGTTTTCTTGGGTGAACCCCTCCCTCCGTCGGCCCAGGGGAAAAAATTGACCCAAGTTCTCCCTCTTAAGGTGGGGCAGTGGCACAAAAAAGGAGAACTTCAGGAATATAAGGGAGAAGACCTTTACCTTTACATCAACGGGGGCGCTGAAATCTACCATGAATATGGTTTCAAGCAGGTCGTGGTCCAGGAATACAGTAACGAAAAGGGAAATGCCATCTCGGTGGAAGTTTTTGAGATGGAGGATTCCCCCAGCGCTTTCGGGATTTACACTTTCAAAACCACCGCTCAAGGAAAAAAGCTGGATTTGGGAAACCGCTGTCTTCTGGAAGACTATTACCTCAATTTCTGGAAAGGCCGGTTCATCGGCACTCTGACCGGATTTGACGAAGAGAAGGCTACAGTGGAAGGACTGGAAATATTGGCCCGGGAGATAGCGGATAAGCTTCAAAATTCAGGAGAAGTTCCGGAGATGGTCCGCTGGCTTCCTGAGAAAAATATGAATCCCCTGAGTGTGGATTATTTTGAAGGGAGTCTCGGCCTTACCAATATCCACCAATTCCTTCCCCAGCGTATTTTCCTCCCTCAGGAAGGAATGAAAGGGGACACCGGGGAGGGAATCCGGATCATCCTCCTCCGTTTCAAAGGGAAAAAGGAATGCCTGGATTCTTTAAACCGAGCTCGGGAGAAATTCCAAAAAAGCTCCTGGTACGAAGAGGTCAATCCTTTGGAAGAGGGCGGGTTCAGGACCTTTCGGGTGCGCGGGGAGAAGAAAACACCCTTGTGGGTTCAACCCTTCCGCCAATTTCTATTCTGGGTTATGAGAGCTTCCCCTGAAAAAAGCCGAAAAATCATAAAATCCATCCAATCCCGAATCCAAGAGGATTCCGTAAGTTAAAGGGCGGCTTTGACCCGCTCCGGAGTCATGGGAAGAGTCACCATTCGGGCTCCGGTGGCATCAAACACCGCATTAGCGATCACTCCGCCCATGGGGGTTATGGCTGGCTCTCCACATCCTTGAGGGGAAAGACCCGGATTTCTCACCAATACGGTTTCAATTTCAGGAACCCAGGAGAAACGGGGCAGATGGTAAGTCCCAAAGTTTTCATCCAAGATTTCTCCCCCTTGAAACCGGACCTCTTCGGCCAGAACATACCCCAAACCCATGGTAATGCATCCCTCAATTTGCAGACGGACTCCCTCAGGATTGATCACCTCCCCGGTATCTTGGGCACACACCACCCTCTGGACCTGGATTTCCCCACTGTTTTTATCCACTTCCACCTCGGCCATAGTCGCCAGATAAGTGTTCAGGTAGTCGGTGCAGGCGATACCGTATCCCTTTCCGCTGGGCGCTTTAGAGAAAGACCGGCCAAATTTTTTGGCGGCTGCTTTCAGAACCCGAATCATCCGCTGATCCTGGAGGTTTCTCAGTCGAAACTCCAGAGGGTCCATCCCAGCCTGGGAAGCCATATCATCGATCTGGGATTCGATCGCAAAAACGTTGGTGTTGCTTCCCGGCCCCCGCCAGGCCCCTACCATAAAGGGATGGGCTCCATCATCTCCAAACCAACCTCCTCTTGAAGTGACCCTGTAGTGGGGGATATCATAGAAGGGCTCCGAGCTTCGAGACCCCGCATAAAAAATTTCATAGTCCCAAAACTCAACCCGATTTTGTGGGTTTAATCCGGAATGAACCTTCACCACCGCGGCCGGCCGGAATGTATCGTAGAAGAATTCTTCCTTCCGGCTCCAGGTAACCTGGACCGGTTTTCCTGTGATCCTGGAAAGACGGGCCGCTTCCACAGCCTGCTGGCTGCGGGTCTTTCCTCCAAATCCTCCACCCACAAAAGGCGTTTTGACCCGGACATTCTCTTTGGACCACCCCAGAGCCTCGGCTACGTCATCTCGGGCGCCGAAGGGACTTTGGGTGGAAGCCCACACGGTGACTTTATCTCCCTCCACCTTGGCCGCTGCGGTGTGGTTTTCCATAGGAGCATGGGAGACATAATGATTGAAGTAGGTTTTTTTAAATTTTTGGGAAGCCTTCTTTTTTCCGGTTTGAAGGTTTCCAGACCGGGCTACTTCTTCCCCTTGGGGAGCCACTTTCTGAAGGTGGTCGAATATATTGCGGTTGTTCACTTTTTGGGAAGGAAGGTCATATTCGGCATCGACCATTTCTAGGGCTTTCTCGGCCTGATCCCTGTGGGAATGAAGAACGGCCATCAAATCCTTCTTCTTCACAATTCGGATTCCCTTGATTTCTCGGGCCTTGGAAAAATCCACACTTTTCAGGGTAGCCCCGTGCATCGGGGGCCTGAGGATTCGGGCATAGAGCATCCCGGGAAGACGGATATCTCCGGCGTACTTGGCTTCCCCGGTTACCTTCTCTCGATTGTCTCTTCGGTCAGCAGGTTTCCCGCATATATTGTGTTCGGGATAAGGCTCGATATCCGGTTTTTCCTCCAGATGGCGCTCGATGGTTTTCCCCTTGGTGAGCTGAGCATAAGACACCTTATTTTGGGGGTTCTTCTTATCCAAAACCATTCCCTCTCGGGTCTCCAGTCTTTTCTTAGGGACCTGGAGATGTTCAGAAGCCAACAGGATGAGCACAGCTTTGGCTTCCGCCGCAGCCTTTCTCATCCGGGCGCCGAAATACTTGGTGCTCCGGGACCCAAAAGTCCCCATATCCCAGGGGCAGAGAGCGGTATCCCCCATCACCATATCCACTCGGTCCAGGGGAACATCCATCTCATCCGCCAGCATCTGAGCCAGAGAAGTGATGATGCCCTGGCCCATTTCGATCTTTCCGGTGAGACATGAAACCCTTCCATCCTCTCCGATTCGGAGGTAGGCATTGAAATCTTCCGGGTACCGGGAACCAAAACGCTGAAGGGATTCCAGAGTGGCGGTTTCTCCCAAGGTAAAGGTGACCACGATGCCTCCTCCCACCAGTTTGAGAAATTCCCGGCGGTCCAGAGTAAAAGAAGAAGATGATTTTTTTTCTTCGATGAATCCGCGGTCTTTATCTCTCATCGGGAACCCTCCTTTGCCATCATTTGAGAGGCAGTCTTCACAGCCTGGATAATCCGGTTGTGACTTCCACACCGGCACAGGTTTTGCTCCATGGCTGAGACAATCTGTTCTCTTGAGGGATGAGGGTTTTTCAAAAGGAAGCTGTAGGCTGTTAGGATCATCCCAGGGGTGCAGAACCCGCATTGAAGGGCATTATGCTGGATGAAAGCCTCTTGGAGAGGATGAAGTTCCCCGTTTTTGGATAAACCTTCGATGGTCAAAACATCTTTTCCCTTTACGAAACTGAGAGGATAAAGGCAGGACCTCACAGCCTGATTGTCCACAAGAAGCGTACATCCCCCACAAAAACCCTGGCCGCAGGAGTATTTGGTCCCGGTCAGCCCTAAGTCCGAACGCAGAACCCAAAGAAGCTTCCGCTCAGGCTCGGTTTTGATTTGAGTGGGTTCCCCGTTCAAGCGAAACTGAATCAATTTTTCCATCTGTCCTCCCTCCTTTCAGCGGACTCGGAAAAATAGCTCATTTTTCAACTTCAATGAATTCACTGGACTTGAAAAAATACCGGGATCCCAGGTGAAATATAAACTGGACCTTACGGGTATCCCAGAACCCCTCTTTAAAATAATCCTCCTCTGCTTCAGCAGAGATGACCTCCCCGAAAAAAAGATGATGATCGCCCACATCCTTGATGTCAAAAACAGCGCATTCCAGAGCTCCCACACATTCCTTAACTTTAGGGATATTCACAAGGCTGTGGGCCTTTTCTGAATTCAGACCGGTCTCTGCAAACTTATCCACATTCCAGCCGCTCCAACTACCGCACTTCACCACCTGATCCAGGATAGACCAATCGGGAATGTTGATGATGAATTCCTCACTCTCCCTCATCAGATCCGAAGAAAAATGGTCCTTATCCAAAGCCACTGCCGCGGCGGGGGGCTTTTTGGAGAGAGGCATCTGCCAAGCGCAGGTGGTGATGTTGGCTTTATCTTTGTAGGCACAGCTTACCATTACCACCATCCCACAGTTAAGCAGACGGTTGGCTTGATTCTTAGGCACGACCTTTTTCATGGGACCTCCTTTTTATTCTATTAATCCTTACGGAAAAGGAAATCGATCCATTAAAGTGAAGAAATGAGCGCATCTCCTCCCATAATCAGGAAGTTTATAGTCAAAAATTACCACATTCTCAAAGATAGAGTCAAAAGAAATGGTTCTCCATTTATTCATTGAGAACATTCCTCGTTGATATTATAATGAGAAAACATCATGAAAAAGATATTAGAGAACATCTATTTGCTAGAAGAGGTTCGGGGATGCAACGTCTATCTGCTGGATTCAGGAAAAGAGCTCACCTTAATCGATACCGGACTCAAGGGGCAGGGCGAGAAAATTGAAGCCCAACTCCAAGAGGCTGGTTTTTCTTTATCTCAACTGCGTTACATCATTTTAACCCACGCCCATAGAGACCACATGGGAAGCGCCAATGAAGTGGCCACTCGGGCCGTAGCCCGGGTTTTAGCGCATGAGGGAGAAATTCCTTACCTTGAACAAACAGAGACTTTACCCGTCTCCTCGGTGATGGGCATGCTTTTCACCTGGCTGGAAAAAAAATTTCTTCCCAAAGTTCCTCCCTGCCTGGTGGATAAAGGACTCAAGGATAAAGAGAGCCTGGATATTCTCGAAGGCCTTCAGGTAATATACACTCCAGGTCATACTCCCGGAACCATAAGCCTTTACCAGCCAGAAAGGAAGATTCTTTTTTGTGGAGATGCTCTTTTCAATCAAAATCCTGCGACAGGTAAAAAGGGTTTGCGGCTGCCCATCTCTTTGTTTACTGCCGACAAAAAAGATGCTCTGGAGTCTGTGAAAAAGCTTTCCACTTTTCCTATCCAGTCCATTTTTTTCGGCCATGGAGTCCCTATCCTGGAAAACGGCCGGGAACGGATTCAATCCCTTCTTGAAAAAAAGTCCGGGTGAAACGAATCCATCCTTATCAACGAATTCCCCACCTCAATCCAATTAAACAAAAACCTCATCTAAAGGACGTAGGCCAGTTTGATGAATAGAGCAGCCCCTCTATCCTTACTGACCCCGAAACGGGTGGATCCTTTTTGAAAGGCCAATTGAATCTGCCCAAAAGGAGGCTGGAAACGATAGGCAAAAACCATCTGAATGGTCTGCTTGTCGATGGAGGAGTTGGTCTGAAAAACATCCCAGCTTCGTAAAGTCTTGTCCATCCCCCAATATATGTTGTAATTGGAGCTGGATTGGATGCGGTCCAGCCACCTGCTCTTAAGCCAAAAGCTCTTGAGAATATCAAAGCCGAGAATTCTTCTCAAGTGAATTTGCGTTACTTGCGTTTTTTGCGTTGGTCGCGTTGGTTGCGTTGATTTAGTCTATTTCGTCTTTTTAGTCTGTTTCGTGGGTAGAAAGCGAGACGAGCAAGAAAGGCGAGAAAAGATATGCTTTTTCCTAACGATGGTTACGTTAATAGCGTTTTCTCATTTAAATAATTTTGACTTTTGATTTTTGATTTTTGGATTAGCTTATCTTTTCAAGCAAATATCTTTCGGGCGGTCTGAAGAGCCTTGGGAATGTCATTGCCGTTGGGACAAGAGGCCGCACAGGTCAAACAATTCTCACAGGCACCCAGTTTTTGCTCCCCATCGATGGCAGCATAGGTTTCTGAGGCCAAGGAAGGATTCCCGTAGCCGTTGTGATACATCAGACTGCGCATGATTTCAGGGATATCCACTCTCTGGGGACAGGTAGGAAGGCACTGCTGACAGAAACTGCAGTAGTGTCCCCAGGAATTAGATCTTTCTTTGGCTAGCTGATGAATATCACGGGACTCCACTTTCATGTTTTTCATCACCGAAAAATTCTGCTCGAGATGGTTGAAAGCGGTCATTCCAGGAATCGCACAGGCCACATGGGGATCCGAAAGAACCCATTTGAGGGCGGATTCAAAATATTTTTTATCTCTCTTGCCCGAGTAGTCATCATGATTTGTGGCCATGGGCTTCATAACCACAATGCCGATTCCCGCCTGGTCGGCTTCTTTTATGGCTTCTTTAAGTTCCTTGCGGTTGGATTTCAAGAAATTATACGAAGTCAACACCACATCGTAATGGCCGTTTTTGATGACACTGCGGATCACCTTGTGTTCGTTGGAATGAGTGGAAAGGCCCACAAACCGAGCTTTTCCCTGTTTTTTGGCAGCAGCCAGGGCCTCCAGGACCTCCTCATAATTGACCATGCTTTCATTGTAAACACTGTGACTGTACAGGATATCCACATAGTCTGTTTTTAACCTCTTCAGACTCTGGTCCAGCTTCTCCAAAAAAGCTTCTTTGGTGGCCCCGGAATTATAAGTCTTGGTTTTGCTGTCCCGAGGCAGAGCCACTTTGGTGGCGATAACGACATCTTTCCGTTTTCCCCAGGATTGAAAGACTTCGCCCAGCATTTTTTCATTATTTCCCCGTTGATAGCCGTGGGCGGTGTCATAGTGGTTGATCCCTAACTCCAGGGCTCTATTTATCAGGGACGGATTTTTGGCATCCATAACCCCGTAGCTCACCACACTGACTTTGAGGCCGGTGTTTCCTAAGGTTCTATAAACCACGGAAGAAGATTCTTTTCCCAAATCAGGGAATTTGGCAAAAGCTCCGGAGGGAAGTAAAACCCCTCCGACCATACCTAAAGAAGTGTTTTTCAAAAAAGATCGTCTTTTCATTTTTTATCCTCTCCTTTCTTTTCTACTATCCTGAATAATTCACGCTAATTCTATAGTTTCTATATAATTAAAATATCAAAAGAAGGACCAAAAGTAAAAGCATATTTCCACCCATTGGGAAACCTGAATTTGGACCGTTAGAAAATAGAATTGTTAATCCGTTCTCTTCATTTCCAGTATTCGGTCCACCCGAAAATTCCGAACTTCACTGCGCAGAAAACAATAGGCTTCCACTCCCATAAAAGTCTTATCCTTATACTGAAGTTTTCCTACATACTGGGGTTTGATGATCCTCTTGGACTTCTCATCCCTGGATTTAAGATACACGATTTCCAGTTTTCCGCTTTCGTTGATGGCTTCTTTTATGAAGCCAATCTTTTCATCCAGGGGCATCCTTTCCTCGGAAAGCCTGTACTGATACTTGGTCACAAAATCGATAATCCTCCAGTCCATGAACACATGTTTTTTCTGGATCTTCTTTTTCAAAACGATCCCCTCCAGAGAAGTGCACCGGCTCAAAGCCACATACATCTGGCCGGGGCTGAAGGTCCCTTTTCCGATATCTATGATGACTTTATCAAAGGTTTTGCCCTGGCTTTTGTGGATGGTGATGGCCCAGGCCAGACGAAGAGGATACTGGGTGAAAGCTCCCACCACCTCTGTCTCCAGGGATCCTCTTTCCTGGTTAAATCTGTACTCAAAAATCTCCCAGGTAAAGGGAGCCACCTCCACCACATTTCCACCGCTCAGCTCCACTGCAATCACCTCTGGACCTTCATCCAGTTCAAAAACGTCGACGATTTTCCCCACACTCCCGTTAATCCATCTTCCTTCCGGATCATTGTTCAAAAGCATCACCTGAGCCCCGATTTTAAGGGATAAATTATATTTGGTGGGCAGCTCCCTTTCTCCGAAATTCCCCCGGATCTGGCCTTGAAAGGAAAAAACCCTGCCTTCTATTTTCCCAAGCCGCTCTTCATTGATCCGATGAGCTTGTTTGTTATAAGGAGTAAGGTAGATATAAAAATCATCGGGGGCGGGAACGAATGAAGGATGAAACCTCTCATTCAACACCTCAAGGAGGTCTTCGGTTATGGTCTTATTCCTGATGGCATTCAGCAGGCGGATAAACCGCTCATCTTTCTGTCTATAAACTTTGGTCAATTCTATGAATTCCATGGGGAAATCTTTGAACACTTGGGCCGAAAAGAAATAACCGGTCCGATAATAATTTTTGAATATCTCCCTTTCTCTTCCCTTGATTACAGGGGGAAGTTGGTACAAATCACCTATAAAAATTATCTGTTTTCCCCCAAAAGGATAATTTTTTTGAGGGCAGTTCAGACGCAAAAATTTATCCACACAATCCAGCAAATCGGCCCGAACCATAGAGATTTCGTCGATCACCACCATATCCACTTTTTGATACAAGTTGCTTCGGGTGTCCTTGACAATCTTCTGGACTTTATCCAGAGTCACATCCGGTTTAAACCGGAAAAAGGAATGGATGGTTTGACCTCCAATGTTCAGGGCTGCTACCCCAGTTGGAGCGAGGACTACCACATTTTTCTGGGTGTTTTGGCGAAAATACTCCAGCAGTGTGGACTTTCCGGTCCCCGCTTTTCCGGTGATGAATACATGCCGGGAAGTTTTGTTCATCAAATCCAGGGCTTTTTTAAATTCCGGGTTGATCTCGATCCCAGAAAAAGACCTGGTTTTCTTTTTCCCCTTTTTCTTCATCTAGAAACACATCCTGAACATCCAAAAAATATAATGGGTCCTTCATAAGAAGTCAATCACTCCAAATAAACCGTAATCATCATTTCTGTGATGCACCTCTTGACAAAGGAGAATCTTTTTTTTATATTAACCATCTGGTTAAACCAAATGGTTAATAAAATAAAAAAACGCACTCAAAAGAAAATTTGGGACAGTGCCATTGAAGAGTTTTCCACTTACGGCTTCGGCGGCGCCCGGGTAGACCGGATCGCCCAACAAGCGGGAGTCAACAAAGCTCTTTTCTTCTATTATTTTTCCTCCAAGGAAAACCTTTACCAGCTCATCATCAAGGATGCGGTCAAAGGCCTCATCCAGAAAATTCAAAACGTTTTGGAGCAGGCGAAAACCCCGGAACGCTTCTATGAAATTATGCCCGAAGCGTTCATCCGTTATTTCTCCCAAAAACAGTATTTGCCCCGAATGATTCTTCTTGAACTGGTCCAGAATCCGGACTCCATCACATCTCTCATCCGGGACATCTTCGCCTCTACCCCCAATCCTCCCCCTGAAGATGTGAAGTCTCTCCTCGCTCAATGGTCCCGGGAAGGGAAAATCACCGAGTCCGACCCGGTCCAGTTCATCATGAACATCATCCCGGTCTCCCTTTTCTGGCTGATAGGTTCACCTATGGTGGAATCGGTTCTGGATGTGAAGATAGAAATCAACGAAGCCTTTATCCAAAAACGAATCCAGAGTGTCACCAATCTTCTCAAAAGGGGAATGTTAAAATGAAAAAATTGTTATCTTTCTTTCTTATTCTCCCCCTGACTCTTTCCTTACAGGCAAACCAAAAAATCCCTTTAAAAAAAGCCATTCAGGAGGGGATCCAACGGAATCTGGAATACGCCAACAAACTGCTGGATGAAAAAAATGCCCAAATTCGAACCCAAAAATATGAGGCTCAAAAGCGGTTTCACATCGATCTCAACGGGAGTTATTTGTATCAATCCGAAACCATGGAAATCGAAATCCCTTCTGTGGATATTCCGGAGGGAATCCATTTCCCGGGACGAAAAATCCAGGCTGGGGTTCATCACAGCTACGATCTCCAGCTCTCTCTCACTCAACCTCTCTACACCGGCGGAATCCTCTCCAACAGGGTGGAATTGGAAGAAATCCAAAAAGCCGTAAGCGCCAATCAATCTTTGCTCCAAAAACACCAAATCATCGATGAAATCAAATCTTCATTTTTCCAGTATCAGCTTCTGATAAAAAGAAAAAACTCGCTGGAGACCCTCCGTCAAAAACTGGAGTTCCACCTCAAACAGGTCAAAAATCTGTTCCAGGAAAACCTGGTCAACAAGAACAACCTTATCGAAACCTCTTCCAAAATCAAAGAAGTCAATATGAATATTGAAGACATCCAAAGGACCATAGAAAAGGAACGACTCCACTTTCTCAGACTCTGCGGACATCTGCCCGAAGAGATCGACCCTGGCTATACAGAGGAATCCCTAAAGAAAAAGAAAGCTCTCTCCTATTTCAAAAAGTTCCATCCTGTCCTGAGGACCCTCGACCATCGCATCCAAATGGCAGAGGTTTCCAAAAAAATCACTTCCGGAAAATATCTTCCTCAAGTGAGTGCCTTCGCTCAACTCCACTACGGAAAACCAGGGATCGACTTTTTCAAAAAGGAATGGATGCTTTATGCCAAAGGAGGGGTTACTGTGAACCTCTCTGTTTTTGACTGGAATAATCTCAGGCGGGATAAAAAAATCCTGGACAACCGAATCCTCAAGCTCCAGAACCAACGGAAAAAATACATCCGCGACGTTACAGAAAATCTGGACACTCTCTACTCCGCTAAAAATTCTCTAAAAAGAAAACTCTCTGAAGCGGAAGACTTGATTGATTATGCCACTGAAGAAGCTCAGCTCAAAAAAGCCTTGTATGAAGAAAACCAACTTCCTCATATTGAATATCTCACCTCTCTGAGGAACAAACAAAAATACACCATCCAGAAAAAAGAAATTCTTATCCAAATTGAACAGTTAGAGGTCAAAATCAACACTTTAATCGGACGGATTAAGGAGGAGCTATGAAACAAAAACAATGGATCACTTTGAGTGTTTTGTTCTTCTTTCTTGGATCCTGCCAAGCTCAAAAATCAGAGTTCATTAAAACGGCCGGAGTGGTAGACGGAGAGGTCATCACAATCAAGGCAGCGGTTCCTGGAGAGATTAGGGAACTGAATGTGCAAGAAGGAGCTCGAGTGGAGCAGGGCCATCTCCTGGCCCGAATCGATGATCGAAAACTGAAGAACCAACGAGAAAATCTCGAAATCAATGAAAGGGAAATTCAGGTAAACCGCCGGAAGCTCACTCAAAAAATAGACCTATTGAAATCCAACCTGAATTACTGGAAAGATCAAGTCCAGCGCTTGGAAAGACTTCATAAGAAAGAATCCGTTTCCGGAGACAAACTCAAAAAAGCCAAACTCCAAGTTAAAGAATTGGAAACCTCTCTCCACGAAACCCAAGAATCTTTATCTTCTCTATCTCTCAACCTAGAAAA
The DNA here is from genome assembly GCA_018335295.1 of bacterium. GTDB lineage: Bacteria > Acidobacteriota > Aminicenantia > Aminicenantales > Aminicenantaceae > JAGXKI01. The sequence continues at coordinate 36,517 of JAGXKI010000020.1, forward strand.
AATTCAGAATCAAAGGGACCAAATCGATCTTCAACTTCAAGATCACATGATCCATTCCCCGGTCACAGGCTCTATCTTGGAAAGATTTGTGACTTCCGGGGAAACCGTTTTTCCAGGTTCTCCTCTGGCCGATATCCTGGACGAAACATCTCTGTTTGTGGAAACCTTCGTGGAGGAAAAAGAGCTGAGCCAACTGGAACTGGGACAAAACGCCACCATCCTGGTGGATGGACAGAAAGGCCGCTCTTATTCGGGCACCATCACCTATTTTGGAAAAAAGGCTGAATTTTCTCCCAAATACATCATCTCTGAAACCGAACGAAAATCTCTCCTCTACCAGGTGAAAATCCGCATCGAAGAAAGCCGGGAAGATTTTAAACTGGGGATGCCGGTCACGGTGAAGCTTAAAAGACAATGAGAATATTGAGGAAAAAGGAATATTCCCGATGCTGAGTGTTCAAAATCTCTGTAAAGCCTACGGACCTATTCAGGCTGCGGACAGGGTTTCCTTTCATATTCGCTCCGGATGCCTGACCATTTTGGCAGGCGCCGATGGAGCCGGAAAATCCACAATCATAAAGATGATCCTGGGACTGGAAGCCAAAGACTCGGGAACCATCCGTCTCCAGGGGCATCCGGTGGAAAAAGATTATTCCCGGATCACTCGAATCACTGGGTACATGCCCGAACGTTTTTCTCTTTATTCGGATTTGAGTGTGGAAGAAAACATGAATTTCTTTGCCGATATACAAAAGGTTCCTGTTGAAAGAAGGGAAAAACTCAAACATCAGCTTTTGGAGAGAACCGGGATGCTTCCCTTCCGAAAACGTCGGACTGGAGCTCTTTCCGGAGGAATGAAGCAAAAACTGGCTCTATCCACCATCCTGCTTTCTTCTCCCCAGGTCATTCTTCTTGACGAACCTACCACGGGAGTGGACCCTTTGTCCCGAATCGAATTCTCCAATATCATCGATCAGCTCAAAAAAGAAGGAAAGAGCCTGGTGGCCTCCACCCCCTACCTGGAAGAAGCCGAAAAAGGAGATCAGATCATCTTTCTGCGAAAAGGGAAAAAAATCAAAGAAGGCCCTATCCGCGAACTCAAAGAAAATTTTCCAGCCCGAATCTACCAGATTCGACCTAAAGAAGATGTATTCGCGGTGATGAAACAGCTTCAAGAAAAAGAAGAACTGAAAAAAAAGGTGTACATGAAAGGGGGAGTGATTAAATACATGCAAAGAGGTCCCACAAGCCTCCTTCCCTCTATTCCCTCCAAAGAAATGAAGGAAGTAGAGCCCACTCTGGAAGATATCTATCTCTACTATGAAAGGAGTTCTGATGAAAGCTCCCCAGCCGGATGAACCCTCTATGGAATCGGCCATAAGAGTTGAAAATCTCACCAAACAGTTCGGCCGTTTCACGGCGGTAAACCACATTAATTTTTCTGTAAATAGGGGAGAAATCATGGGGTTTCTGGGGCCAAACGGAGCCGGGAAAACCACCACTCTGAAAATGATCACCGGACTTCTCAAAATCACTTCTGGAGATATCTGGATCAAAGAATATGATGTGAAGAAAGATTTGAAACGGATCAAATCTTTTATCGGGTATATGTCCCAAAAATTTTCTCTTTACCCTCTCCTCAATTCCTATGAAAACATGGAATTTTTTGCGGGAGTGTCCGGGCTCCCTGCAGGAGAGATTCAGAAGAAAAAGTCCCAAATCTCTCAGACTATCCCTGAAAAAATACTCAAACAGAAAGTCATGGATATTCCACCGGGCATCAAACAGAGGGTGGCCTTGTTCACCTGCTTGATGCCGGACCCGGAAATTCTTTTCCTGGATGAGCCTACTTCCGGAGTGGACCCGGAGATGCGGAGGGATTTCTGGATGAACATCTATGAACTGAAAAAGGAAGGGAAAACCATTCTGGTCACCACTCACAATCTGGATGAAGCAGAATACGCGGACCGGGTTTTGATCATCCACAAAGGAAATATCGCACTCCAAGGGGAACCTCTTAATCTTTTGGACGCCTACCAGGCACCCTCCATGGAGAATTTGTTTAAACAAGCCATCGACAGCCATGAAACGAATTAAAGCAGTCATAGCCAAAGAATTGATCCATATCCTCCGGGATCCTCGGAGTCTTTTTATTGTTTTCATCCTTCCTGTGCTGATGATTTTTGTGTTGGGGTACTCTTTATCTTTTGATCTCGATAATATCCAGACCGGTCTCATCGATTATT
>JAGXKI010000077.1 GCA_018335295.1 bacterium
GAAAATAGCGGGTGTAGAATTTTTGATTGGAAGTTTTGATTTTTTCTCTGCTGTTTAATTCTTTGATGATGAACTCTTTGAGTTGTTGAGCCGCTTTTTTCCATTTCTCGTAGAGAGAAAGATTCAATCCTCTGTAGTAGGCAAACCATCCCCGAGGAATCCAGTAAGAGTGAAAGAGGTAAGGGGAATACCCGGAGAACTGCTGGACCCATTCGTGGGAGGGATAACCGTGGAGGTTGAGATAAATGTCGGGAAGCCACTGGCTGGAAAGAAGTCGGCGGACCTTGGCCTCGGGAAGGATGGGGCTGGGAGAATGGACCTGGTGGCCCACATCCATCCCCAGGGAAGAGTATCGGCCCGCATGGAGGCTGTGGAGGGGAGTGAGTTTTTGAAGCCGGTAAGCCAATTCCGCTCCATCCGGGTTTTCCATAGGGTGGAGGACTAAATTTACCTTTTTTATATAGTCCTGGTATTTTTTGTCTTTGGTGAGGAGTTCCGCCAGTTTGAGGATATAGTTGGTGGAGGAGACTTCATTGGCATGTTGTCTTCCACTGATGTAGAGGCTGGGCTTGAAGGTTATAAGCCGGGGAAGCGAGGTGTATGAGTCCAGAGGAGTGAAAGCTTCCAGGACAGGAATTTTCCTGTTTTCATAAGATTTACCCGCAATATAACTGTTGATTTCTTGGGAACGGCTGAGTTTTTGGACAATGTCCAGACATAGAGAAGGAGAGATGATTTTTTGGGTGGGGACTGACCATTTTTCAGAAGGAGGCTTTTCTGATGTTTCTTTTGGAGGCTTCACCGGAGTTACAGGAAGGATTTCTTTTTTTCCCAGGTCTTTAAACTGAAGGTTCAGAGATAGGGCATGGAGGCCGGGAAAACGAAAAGCAGGGGGAATCACGTTTTTCTGGTAAAGTTTCCTGTAAGCATGGAGGCTTTCGATCAAATTCATGTAGGGTTTCTTTTTTTCCATTCGGAGATCGACGCGAAGCTCTTCTATTTTCTTGTGGGTTCCGTCATAGATGAACCCGGTGAAACGAAGGTTTTCGGGTCGAAGGGAAGGAAAAGGAATTTTCTCTCTTTTTTCCTTCCGGTCTTTTTCTTTCCAGCTGAGGATCATTTTGGGGGAGTGGGCCTGCCAGTCTTCAAAAGTGACCTTTACTTTTCCCGGCTTTCCCTGTATGGAAGGATGAACCAAGGGAAGAATTTTTCCTGGGGCTGAATAGCGCGATGTGTCTTCAGGAATTTTTTCCTCCTCGGTATCGATTTGGGTGATTCCTCTGAGGAAATCAAGGGTATCAAAATAAATTTCATCGTGGATGGACTCCAGACTGCTGATGATTTCTTGGTCCACCCCTAATTGATAATCCGGTTCGCTGAACCACATTTCTACCTGGAGTCTCTTGAAATAAGGCTGTTTGTTAAAGGAAGGCTCATTTCCCGTTTTTTTGAGGATATAAGAATGGATTTCCGGGATGATGGTGTTTTGGTAGTATTCCCAGAATCTTTCCAGGTCTGTTTTGATGGGGGTATCCAAAATAGTATTCTTTGGGCCCTGGATTTTGACCCAACCTGTGGTGGTTTGAACCTTTCCCCATTCCGGAAGTTCTTTTATGTAAAGGTTTTCTCTTAAGCGGGGAGAAAAATGCTCTTGGATACAGAGATTTCCTTTTTTATCATAACCCAGAACTTCGTACACGGGTGTGGGGTTCCTTTTCATCTCGAATTCGATTCTTTCCAACGGAAGGGAGGTTTCTCTGGCAATCATTTCATCCACAGGATAAAGTTCCTGGAGCCAGCGGACAGGGCTGGTGTAAAATCGGTTGAGTTTGTTGAATTTTGGTTTCACTCGGGCAAAACGGACAGTGAGGTGATTGATTTTTTCTTTTTTTATAAGGGGGAGGATTTTTTCAGTCAGCCAGAAGAATCCCTGTTTGTAGGAACAAAGAATGTCCACTTCTCCGTAAGAGATGTTTTGAGAAGAAAGGAGATTTTCTATTTTCCTCTTCAATTTTTTCCGCACCGAAGGATCTTCGCTCACTCCGATGCTGATATCCAGCGGGCCTGGAGAATTTTGGAGGCGGCTTAAATTTTCTTTAATCAAACCCACAGCCAGGTTTCCTTCCCAGGAGAACTCTCTTTCTTTTTTCCACAAAGTTTTGCTTTCTTTCAGGGGAAAAACCTCCACCTTTGTTTTCTGAGCCTGAAGGGAGGCCTCAAGGGAATCTTTGATTTTTTTCCGGAATTTTTCGTTCTGTTGAGGAAGATAGAATTCAACCTCGAAGGATTGGAATTGTTTTTTCTTGAATTCAGGAATCATTTGATCCAACCGGTGCTGGAAGTAGGCTTCCGCACTCCCTCTTTTTCCTTCCAGGAATTCATCCAGTGCATAGGAGACATCCTTCAACCGAGGATTTCCTTTCTCGAATTTGTGGAGGTAGGGGAAGGTTTTTCCCATGTAATGGAGCGTGTTTCCGAGACTTTTGGAATCGGCTCCCATAATGGATAAAGCGTTGGACCCGTCGAAAGCTTCAGGCACAACTTGAACCATTCCTCTTCCTGGGGATAAGGAAGGAACAGACAGTTTTCCCGACTTAATCAATTGTTTGTTGAGTTTATTGGAACAGCCGATGAGTATAGGGCTCACCAACGATTCTGCTTTTTCGATTTCTTTATCCAGGTATACGATAGGGAAGGAAGATCCGGCTGTATGGAGAACCAGACGGGAGCTGAGTTGAGAAAGAGAGGGACAATTCCCGTTTTCAGGAATAATGAGAGATCCGTCTAGCCCATCCGGGATTTTGTCCTCGTTGGAGTCGGAATACAGCCCTTCTTTGGAGAAAAAATTGAGAAGGTGGAAGTTTTTCCCTTTAATTTTTCTACTTCGGGGGGATTTGTAGGAGGGAGTGAGAAATCGTCCCGGAAATCCTACTCTAGCAAGAGAGACGGTGGCGGTCTGAGATCCATCGTCCAATTCAAAAGTAATTCGGCGGCAGCCGGAGTAAGAGAGGATATCCGTATTTTTTCCTTTTCTGTGTTGATGTTCCAGGTTTTTTAAGGCCTGGAGAGCTTTTTGTTTTTGGGCGGGATTGGAAAAATTGATTTCAACGGTTAGATTTTTGATTTCTCCTCTTTCAAAATCAAGCCTTTGGATGGAATCATGAGGAGAACGGAGGGGATGGAATTCATAAAAAGCTCTTTTGATAACGGGAGAGACTGGAGAAATTCCGGCCTCTTTGAGAAATCGGGTCAGGTCTTTTTCCAGACTCATGTAGGTTTCTCCTTCTTTCCGCCCCCAGATTTCCCAAAAATAGGGCCAGCGCAGGAAAAAGGCCCGGCCGGTCCGGAGAAGAGCTCTTTCTGAGCCTGCGACCACAGCGATTCCTTTTTGTTGGTTATCAGAGAAAAGGGTTACCAGTCCCTGGTTTTTCTTTAATGGGGAAAGATTGATTTCTCCGGAATCGGCCAGCTTTTGGACCCATTCCAGTTCCGAGCCGATGAGGATAGGATTGGAGAGTTTGCCCCTTTCCCTGGTTTCCGGTTCTTTTTTCACCAGAGAAAAATGGGTGACCAAACTTTCCAAATTGGCTCTGGCAGCAATATCCGAGGCCACGGCCCGTTGAGCGGGCCGGGGCTCATCCGGGAGAACCAGGCAGAGAGAGACTTCATCCGGGAAGTGATCCTTATCCCTGTCTTGGACCCCTTTCCCACTCAGAAAGATTTGAGAAAGGCTGGTGATCTCATCTCCCTGAACGGTGAGGGATAAAAACAAAACAATCAGCAGAATAAGCGTCGTTTTTCTCATGAGGTGCCCCTTTCCTTGAAAATCCATAATCCCATTCATTTTGATAATTCCTTGAAAATAAGTCAAATTTCAAAATTCAAAATGATTGATTTTAGATATTTGATTTAAGTAGTATCTTTTTGGAATTTGAACTTTGATTTTTGAATTCTTTTGTCATTCCAATGCAGGTAAAAAAATTTTAATAGTTCTTGACAAAACTTTGGGTTTCCGCTAACGTATTGCAGATTCAGGAGGAAACGATAAAAAGCACAACCTTTCGCATCCTTTTATAAGGAGTGATTGAAGATATAGTTTAAATTTGTGACATCCATTTCCAAATTTTTATAAATTCTTAATCCATAAGTCAGGAAAATGAAAAACCTTATACTCAAAAGCTACAAAATCTTTATCATACTTATGTTTTCCCTTATAGTTCTAGGGGCTCAACCGGTCCAGCTTGGTGAAGAAAAAACCTTTTTTCATGGATATTCCATTCCCAAACCTATCATCAAAGTGGGATTAGGGGTGAATTTGGGAGATGTCAAAATATCTTCTTCTTCGGGGATGAATGTGTATGAGGTGAACCATAATTATAAATTCCTTACAAAGGATATTAACGACGTTTACATAAAGGGATACAAGGAGAAGTTCAGCGAAAAATTTGCCATTCAGGTGGTTCAAACCGGAGAGAGGAAAAAGGCCGAACGATTGGCTCAGGAGCTCAGATCCCGAGTGGAACATAACGTGTTTGTGAAGAGCACCCATAAGAAAAGCATAGGGGGAAATTTTCGGGTGATGGTTGGAGACTTCATCAGTCGGGGAGATGCTCTGGAGTATATTAAGAAGCTCCAGGAAATGGGGATGGAGAATATGTGGATTGTGCGGGAGGAGATTACCGAAGATCAATCCAGGCCCTTGTGGATTATTTTTGGGGATGAAGTGAGAAGTTTGAGCGACCACTCGGTCCTGTATTTCATTCCCAGTAATCCTCAGAGCTATCTTTCCTACAAGGGAAGAGATTACAGGGGGATATTTGTCCTCAAAGCCAGCCGTAAGGGAGTGATTCTTATAAATATCCTCAACATCGAAGATTACTTAAAGGGAGTGGTCCCCAGTGAATTATCTCCTTACTCCTATCCTTCCTTAGAAGCCCAAAAAGCTCAAGCTGTGGCAGCCCGAACCTATGCCATTAAGAATATTGGACTCAATGGTGATAAAGGGTTTGACCTTTGTGATACTCCCAAATCTCAGTATTATAAAGGAATGGACGCGGAGCATCCCTTGAGCACCCAAGCGGTGGAATCGACCAGGGGAGAAGTGGCTGTTTACAACGGAAAATTGATTGATGCCCTTTACACCAGCACCTGTGGAGGAAGAACCGAAGATGTGGAAAATATTTTTCTTGGGCCTTCTCTTCCATATTTGAGAAGTACCAAATGTGTTTATGAAAAGCAAAAGGAATGGCAGATACACCGCGAAAACAAGATTCCCCCTGTTTATGTCAACAATCGAAACGTAAACCGGGAGATTAGTTTTCTCATCAGCCTGGAAGTTCTTCCCAGAGAAACAGACCCGCTTTTTTACAGGGAGGAGATTTCTTCCAAAGAAACACTGGAATGGGTCTGGGAAGCTCAGGAATTGTTTGGGAAAAAGGACGGGAAGCTTGTGTTGGAAAATTCTCCGGTGGCTCTTTCTGATTTTGTCATGTTGGTGACCCGAGCCTTTGGGTGGAGGGAAAGAGCCGAATCTTTGACCTTAAAGAGTGAAAGAGAGTTTGTTTTAAAGAATTCAGAGAATTGGGGGGAGGAAGTGAAAAAATACACAGCCTACCTTTTTCAAACCGGGATATTTCCTCCCACCGAACAATCTCTTCTTCCTGATGAGCCCTTGTCCCGAGGGGAAGTGGCTTTTTATCTCGCCCGGATCGTGGAGAGTTACCAAGGGATTTACCATCACGGAATATTCCGAGGCTTCAAAGGAGACCAAATCAAACTGGAAGAAGAGAAAAAAGAGAGGAGGGAGAGGATAAAGAGAGAACTGACTCTTTCCCCCGAAGCTTTTCTTCTGAAAAGCTTCGGGGTAGATTGGTCTTTTACCTCTCAATATTATCTTTTGGGGGGAGAAAGAATCCGATGGTTGGAAAAGGATCAGAAGATTTGCTATCTGGAGGTTGAGTATCCGCCTCATTCCAATATTCTGGACCGAAGTTCGGCTTATCACAGCTGGCGGGTCAGGTATTCTCGAGAGAGATTGGGAAGGAGAATCAACCGGTATTATCCTATTGGTGAATTGGTAGATTTGGTGCCTCAGAAGAAGGGAAAATCCAACAGAGTGATCCAGCTTTTGATCGAAGGGACGGAAACAGATGTGGTAGTGAAAGGTTTGAGGATACGCAGATTGCTGGGGCTTAAAGAAACCTTGTTTGTTATCGACAGGAATTATGGTGAAGGAGGTGAGATCACTCATTTCACATTCTGCGGCCGAGGGTGGGGTCATGGAGTAGGGCTTTGTCAAGTGGGCGCCCACGGCATGGCGCAGTCCGGAGCGGATTATAAAGAAATATTGAAAAAGTATTACCAGGGGATTAAAATTAAGGAAAATTTTGAATGACCGGAAGAAACAAATGAATCGGAATTCTCTGAGAAAAGAGCTTCGGGATCTTATCATAGAAAGATCTCTGAGCACCAATGTGTCCCGGGTCCTCGCCTCTGGTAGAACCAGTCATTATTACATCGATGCCAAAATGACAACCCTCCATCCTCGAGGGTCCTACTTGATAGGGAAACTCATCCTGGATGCCCTTAAAGATTATGATGTGGATGCTGTGGGAGGTTATACTCTGGGTGCAGACCCGATTGTCAGTGTGGTGGCTGCTTTGAGTTCAGAAACCGAACGCCCTTTTCTTGCGTTTATCGTGCGCAAAGAGCCTAAAAAGCATGGGGAGCGGAGGTTGATTGAAGGTCCCC
>JAGXKI010000021.1 GCA_018335295.1 bacterium
TGGTCAAGTTCAATCATCTGTGGAATTATGATACGGAAAACCGAAAAAGAAAATCCCTGGAATATCCTGATTGGTGGCTTAAACTTTTAGTGGAATACAACAACATGGAACCGGAACCAGAAAAAGAGGAAAAATAAGATAGGCTCCGTTCTATAAGAAAAAAAGAGCCACCCCCTGACAGGGGGTGGCTCTTTTTTTTTCCAATAACCATTATTCCCTCCAACTTCTTTTTTTCAAAAAAAATAAACTTATTTTACATAAAAGCAACCCTTTGCCTTCCTGAATCATCTTATACCAGTGGAAAGAGAAATGAAAATGCCGACATCCTCGATTGAACCCCATGAAGAAAAAGAAAAATTCGGCTTCCATTATGGTAAAATGAAGGTTTCAGAGAAAGGAGTGACTGTGGATTATTCACCCAATAGAGAAAAACCTTTAGTGGATATCATTCAAAGGACCCGTGAAGGGGAGGAGCAGGCCATGGGGGAGCTTTATGAACGATTTAAAACTCCGGTTTTCAACCTTGCCTATCGGTACACTTACAACAGAGCGGCAGCTGAGGATCTCCTTCAAGATATATTTGTAAAAATTTTTACTCATATTCATGAACTGGACAAGGCTGAAGCGTTTAAAAGCTGGATGTACAAGGTTTCAGTCAATACCTGTTTGAGTTATGTCCGCAGCAACACCCGATTCCTTCGAAGGAATGTGTCTCTTACAGACATCCAAGGAAGCATAGAAGAAAAAAATGAGGGTAAACCGGATACTCTGATGCGGAGAGTTATAGAGGAAGCCATCCAGAATCTTTCCACTAAGTTAAAAAGCATCTTTCTTCTCCATGATGTTCAGGGTTTTAAACATGAAGAGATCGCTCAGATTATGGAGTGTTCTGTGGGAACTTCTAAGTCCCAACTGTTTAAAGCCCGGATGAAAATTAGAAAACAATTGGAGAAAAAACAAGTCGTATGAAGGAGAAAAAAATGAGATGTAAAAAAGCTAAAAAACTAATCAGCGAATACATAGATGGCCGTTTGGATTCTGACCAGAAGGCTTTTCTCCGGACCCATATCCGTGAATGTCCAGAGTGTCAGAAATGGGTTGAAGATTTGGAAAAAATGTCTGAAGAAACAAAGAACTTAGCCAAACTCTCTCCTTCTCCTCAAAGCTGGTGGAAGATACAGAAAAAAATGAGAGAAGAGAGAGAGTCACAGGCTCCTCTCAGAACTTCTCAACGGAAAGGATGGGCCCATATTTTCTCTCCTTCGGCTCAAAGAAATGTGTTGGCCGCCGCTCTGTTGTTAGTGATTGTGGTGGGAGCTGCTTTGATTGGGTTGAATTACTGGAAAGGTCACGGAGCCATTTCTTCTGTAAATCAGACAGAGTCTTGGGCCAAATTGAAAGAGGCTGAACGTCACTATCGATTGGCTATAAAGGCTCTGCAGGAAGCAGTGATGGCCCAGAAAAAGGACTTCAATCCTCACCTAGTCCATGTTTATCAACAGAATCTTAAACTCATCAACCAATCCATCCAGGCTTGTAAACAAGCTGTCCAGGAAAATCCTGAAGACATGGAAGCGCGTCATTATTTACTGGCCGCCTACAGGCAAAAGGTGGATTTTTTAAATGAAATGATAGGGGTCACTGGCCCTTCATCATCCGAAAAGGCAATTCAAAATTTAATCTAGGAGGTACGGTATGAAGTACACAAAGAAATTTGGGAGTATCCTTTTGGTTTTATCTCTGATGGTGATGGTGGGATTCCACCCCGCGATCTCTCTTTCCAAAGAGAAATATGAGAAGAAATTCCAAAAAACCGTGCAGTTGAGTCAAACAGGAAAAGTGAAGTTGAAGAATATTTCAGGATATATTGAAGTCAAGACCTGGAATCGAAGCGAAGTGAAAATCGATGCGCTGAAAGTATCCAAGGCTTCTTCTCTCTCCAAGGCCGAAGAGAATGCCCAGAAGGTCAAAATCGAGGTGAATAAGTCGGGAGATCTTTTAGAAATCGAAACAGACTATTCCAAACACTCATCCAATTCTTTGAATGTCTCCGTTGATTATAACTTGATGGTCCCCTCCAGGGTTTCCTTAGATTTGAATTCAGTCAGCGGAGATGTGTTCATGGAAAAGATAGGAGGTGAAGTGGAAGCCGAAGTGGTGAGTGGAAACATAGAAATGATGGGAGCCGGTAAAGATGTGGACTGCCAGACTGTCAGTGGAGACCTTAGGGTCCAGGATGTGAAAGGCTATGTGGTTGTCTTTACTGTATCCGGAGATCTCAGCCTGGAAAGGATCAAAGGTTCCGTCGAGGCCGAAACGGTCAGTGGGAATGTGGAGATGAAAGAAGTTACGGATGCGGAAAAGATCAAAGGAAAAACTCTGAATGGAGAAATTGTCTACGAAGGGAGCCTTCGAAAGGGCAGCCGGTACAATTTCAACTCTCACAGCGGAGATATCCATTTGAACATCCCCGCTTCCTCTTCGTTTGAACTGGAAGCCAAAACTTTCAGCGGAGAAATCGAGAGTGATTTCGAAATCGCTCTTTCAGGAAAGGTGAGCTCGAAGAAGATCAGAGGAACCGTGAATGAGGGAGGTGCTGAACTTAGTCTGGATACTTTCAGTGGAGATGTCTATTTGAAGAAAAAGTAATATCTCCCTGTTATGGATTCCCTAAAGGAGGACTTCGGTCCTCCTTTTTTTTATCCAAAGAAGGGGTCAGACGCCTTGGGGTCTGACCCCTTCTTTGGAAGAAAGCTCTGGGGAGAGATGGGCTTCTGTTGAATCATTCATGTTCCCGATGTTATGATATTTATCGTTTAAAAATGAAAAGAAAATGGACAGAGAGAAAAAATGCGGACACGTGAAGATCTAAAGAAAAATTTAGGCCGGATTGATGGCAAGGGTTATAAAGCTTATAAGGATATACAAGGTGCCTACGATTTTGGGGAGTTCTCTGTTTCTGTGGATTATGTCCAGGGAGACCCTTTTGCTTCTCCCAGCCGGGTTCGGGTTAAAGTCCCTCAGAAAAAGGCTCAATTTCCCGCGGAGACTTATCAAAATAAAAGCCGGGAGATTGCCTTGAGAGATTTTCTGACTCGATTGTTCTTTAAGGCCTCCCAAAAGTTTTGCCGAAAATCAAGGGGAACAGGAAAAAGCGGAATGATTTCTATCGATGCTCCTGGTCAAGAAGTCCTTAAACGCACTTCTGTTTTTGTCTGTGATTCATATGTGGAAGCCCGATTTATAATGGGACTTCCCGCTTTCGGCAGACGGATTGCAGGATTTCATGCCCAATCCATGTTTTTTGAAGAGCTCCCTAAGATTGTCCAACATTCTCTGTTGTTCCAGAATGTGGCTCACCAAGAATTATACAAACATATTCAGGTTTCAGAAGATGCCGATTCGTTAAGGAACCAGCTGGAGGAGAAGGGATTGGTGGCCTTTGTGGCAGATCAGGCTGTCCTCCCCAGGAAAAGCGGGATCGATCCCCGCCCGTTGACTCAAGGTCGAGTGGTGCCTTTTCAATCTCCCGACACCCTGAGAATTTCTTTAGAAACTCCCAACGCTGGTGTGTTGAGAGGAATGGGACTTCCTAAAGGAGTTACCTTGGTTGTGGGAGGAGGATACCATGGAAAGAGTACTCTACTCCGGGCGCTGGAAATGGGGATATACAACCATATTCCTGGTGACGGAAGAGAATATGTGGTCACAAACCCTGGTTCGGTTAAGATTAGGGCCGAAGACGGGCGGCGCATTGAAAAAGTAGATATTCTGCCTTTCATTTCCCAGCTTCCTTTTGGTGAAACCACCAGAGAATTTTCCACAGAAGAGGCCAGCGGGTCCACTTCTCAGGCGGCCAACACCATTGAAGCTTTGGAGGTGGGAGCGAAGCTTCTTCTCATCGATGAAGACACTTCAGCCACTAACTTCATGATCAGAGACCATCGAATGCAGGAGCTGGTTTCTAAAGACAAAGAACCCATAACTCCTTTTATTGATAAAATTCGTCAGTTATACCAGGATAGAGATGTTTCTACCATCCTGGTAATCGGTGGTTCCGGAGATTATTTTGATGTGGCGGATTATGTGATTTGTATGATGGAGTACAAACCTTATGATTTAACCTCTCAGGCTAAGAATATTGCTGAAAAGTACAAGGCTGAACGAAAAAAAGAAGGTGGAGAAAGGTTTGGGAAAATCACTGAACGAATTCCTTTATCCCGGAGTTTCAACCCCCGAAAAGGGAAAAAAGATGTGAAGATTCGTTGCAAAGGGGTCCATTCCATCCTTTTTGGCACTCATCGCATCGATCTTTCCGCCGTGGAACAGTTGGTGGATATTAGCCAGACCCGAGCGATTGGGGATGCCATCTATTATTCTTTGAGATATATGGATGGGAAGAGAACGCTTCAAGAGGTTGTGGAGTTGGTTTTCCGGGATATTCAGAAAAAAGGACTGGATGTGTTAAGTCCCAGACCAGTGGGAGATTATGCTACCTTCCAAAAATTGGATTTGGCTGCGGCTATCAACCGTTTAAGGACCTTTAAGGCCCGCCAGGAAAAGTGAGAATTTTTTTATTTTTGAATAAATTCTCTATTTACATTTATTATTTCCTATGCTATAGTCTTTTCAGTAAATTTAAGTATGAAGGACCAACCGTAAACTAAAAATCCTCCCCCATGAAATCGTCTATTAAAATTCCCTTTGTATCTTTTTTTAGGGAATTAAATATAAAAATAATTCAAAGGAGGTTAAAAGCACAATCAAATTTTGTGCGTTAACTATCAAAAGGAAAATGGAAATGGAAGAAGAAAAAAAAATCTACATCGGGAACTTAGACTATGGTCTCACTAAAGAAGAAATCAGAAGTTTTATGGAAGAGAAGGGAGTTGAAGCTACTGACCTGAAACTCATCACAGACAAAATGACCGGAAAGTCTAAAGGTTTTGGGTTTGCAGAGTTCGAGAAAGAAGAAGATGCCCATGAAGCCATTGAATCTTTAGACGGACAAGAATTGAAAGGACGAAAATTAAGGGTCAATAAGGCTCGTAGACAACGTTCTCGATTCAATCGATCCGATAGATTTAAAAAATAACCGAAAAGAGGGAATTCGGCTCAAGCCCTCTAGAAAGTTTTTCCGACTTTTTCTGTTAAGAGGGGATTTCTCTATCTGTTAGCTTGAATTACTCGCTCGAAAGTCCTGTTACGGGATATATTTGATTAAGTGAGAAAGGCAATACGGGCGAGAAAAGCGAGAAGGGAGAGAGGGGGATCATTCTATTTCTTTAACGGAACTCCTGAGGATGTCCAGGCCTTTTTGAGCCAGCTTTTGGGTGAGGATGAGGGAAGGAAGGAGCCTCACGACATTCGAATAATGCCCGCCGATTTCCACTAACAGCCCCCTTTGGTGACACAGAGTCCTGACTTTCTGGGCTAACTCTGGAGCGGGTTCTTTGGTTGATTTGTCTTTAACCAGCTCCAACCCCAACATCAGACCTTTTCCTCTGGCTTCCCCAGCAAAAGGGGATTCCTTTTCTATTTCTTTCAGCCAGGAGAGCATTTGATCTCCCAGACGAAGGGAATGGTCAGCTAAGCGGTTTTTATTCATGAAGGAAAGAGCGGCATTTCCGGCAGCAAAGGCAAGCACATTCCCTCGGAAAGTCCCGATATGTTTTCCTGAGGGCCATGTATCTAGTTTCCTTTTGTAAGCGATACAGGAAAGGGGAAATCCTAGGCCGCCCAGACCTTTGCTGAGAGTTATGATATCTGGAACCACGCCGGAGTGCTGGAAGGCAAACATTTTGCCTGTCCGGCATAAGCCAGCCTGAATTTCATCCACAATCATCAATATTTGATGTTTATCACAAATCTCTCTGATCAAGGGGATGAAAGTATCGGGTGGAACTACGGAGCCCCCTTCTCCCTGGATGGCTTCCACAATGACCGCCGCTGGTTTTTCTACCCCCGAATGAGGATCTTCCAGGATGTGTTCCAGGTAGTGACCGCATTCCAGTCGACAGGAGGAGGGATTCTTCCCAAAGGGACATCGATAGCAGTAGGCATAGGGGATGAAATGGGTTTCAGGAACTAACGGAATAAGTCCCTGTTTGAAACTTTTGCCCGAAGAAAGAGAGAGGGCTCCTGCTGTCATCCCATGGTAAGCTCCTTCGAAAGAAATCATAGGGAAGCGCCCTGTGTTGTATTTGGCCAGTTTGACCGCACTTTCCACAGCATCCGAACCAGTGGGTCCGCCAAAAAAAATTTTGTCTAATCCCTCCGGCAGGATCGAAGCGAGCCTCTCCACTAGTTTCATGCGGGCGGGATTGGGAACGTCAAGAGAATGAGTGAGGCGGCTGAGCTGCTCCGAGGCGCTCTCTATGACCTCGGGGTTGGAGTGTCCCACATTCAACACTCCCGCTCCACCGAAAAAATCAATGTATTTATTGCCGTCCACATCTTCGATAGTGGCCCCTTTACCCCGTTTCAAGGCCATGGGCATCCCTTTAGGGTAGGAAAGAGCTGAGCTCTCATGAGAAAATTGGAAGTCCAGGATTTTTTTTGATTCAGGCCCTGGAGGGCGGTGCTTTATCTGAGGAGCCTGGGAAAATGAAAGAACGCTGAAGTCCATATTAAGCCTCCTTTATGTAAATATCTGTCTCATTTCCGCGGAGGAAAACCTATTCCCTCCCATAATTAAAAAGAACAGGAAAGTATTTTAGATGAATCTTTCATTTTTTCCAATAAATCTGATGTTTGTTTCCAGTTTTTAGAGTATTCTTTCCTTACCTGAAAAAAGACCAGACAGAGATAGAAGGGGGAAGATGAATTATTTTTCTCTTTGACCCTCATTTTTGGCTGTGATATAAGCAGTAATTGGAAGCGAAGCAGGAATATGAAACAGATGGAGGAAAAATCCAATGGCAAAATTTGAAGGTATTAAATGGGCTTCCCACCAGATGCGTTATTTGCTTCCCAGCAAACAATTTGACCTTTTAGAAAGTGATTCAAAAGTTTTTGCGGTGTCCCGTTCCATTCATTACGGAATTTTTCTGGCTTTTGAAGGAATCCGGTTCTTCTGTAAGAAAAACAGAGAAGGATCATTGGAAGTTACGTTTCTGAATTGGAATAAGAATCTGGAGAGATTCCGGCGGGGTATTTCCTTCAATCTGGGAAGTGATCAACAGAATTGGGTGCCTGATGTGGAGGAGATGGAAAATATTTTTATTCAACAGTACTTTCATCATTCCTCTATGCGTGACTTTTTTAATGAAATGGCGGATTTAGGTGCTCAGGGTTACCTCAGACCCTTCACGGTGGATGAGGAGCAGTCCATCGGGGTCACTTTTCCAGGGCAGCCTTCCGTCCGGGCAGTGGTATGTCGTTATGATCGATACCTTGGAGAGCCCTTTACCGGCGTGGTGGTTCCTGGAATGGTTCGGGCCGTAGGGGCCAACCAGACAGGGTGTCTCAAACTGGGTGTGAATTACCTCATGAGCTGTAAGGCAATCGATGCGGTAAAAAAAATTCATCCCCAGGCGGCTTCAGCTCTGTTTCTGGATGATCAGACCCATCTTCCTCTGGAAAAGCGGCGCATTACCGAATGGGATTCTTCATGTTGTTTATTTGCATTTGCCGATGGAAGCGTGGTGAAGATACCGGAAAGCAATCTGATCCTTCCTTCGGTGACCATACAGGGTATTGTAAGCATTTTAAAAGAGATGGGAATTCCAGTGGAGGAAAGAGATATTTCCTACGGAGAACTGATCCAGAAGGAGAAGGATGAAGAGCTGGTGGCCGTATGCAGTGTGGGCACAGCCGGGATTTTAAACCGCTGTCAGAATCTGTTGATGGTCGATGAAGAGGGAAAGACTCTGGCCAAACATAAAGTGAACCAGGAGCACGAACTCTATCATAAGCTAGGTCAGGCCAAAAAACATTATTGGGAGATCTATCAGGAAAAAATCAAGCTCCCCGCCGACCTGAAGTTGAGTAAATACACTTTGTGAGGCAAACTTTCTGATCCGGGTTAAAAACCGGATTTTCCTCTGTATCGTCTGATTTTGCTGATAGAGGTGTTGTACTTGGCCAATCCAGCAGCAATCATCAGACCACAAACCACTCCATCCAGGACAGGAACGCCTGTATTTTTCTCCAGGAATTTATCCAGATCGGTCATTCCTGCACAGCCTAATACGATTACTTCGGCTCCATCCTCCTTCATGGCTTTTCGAGCGGCATGGAGATAGGAATCTCGGGATTGATTTTGCCTTTTTTCCTTTCCAGGAACTCTTATAGAAGCCAAAGAATCTTGAAGATGGTATTTTCTGACCAAGGCCTCTTTGTTGGGAATAGAATGGGGAGTGGTTGAGAGGATAGAAAAACGATGTCCCAGCAAGGTAGCTATTTTCATGGAAGCCTCCCCTATTCCCAACACAGGTTTGGTAGAAATTTCCTTCAACAGGTCTAAGTTGGGGTCACAGTGACAGGCCACGATGAAAGCATGGAAGTAGGATTCATTTTCTCTGAGCCGTTTTATCATTCCCGGAGCTGATTTGATTTCATCTTCATAGGTTTCGATAAAGGAAGGAGCCTCAGTCACTCTTTGACATTCCACCTCAAAATCTCCTGAAGCAAAATTTTGAGCTTTTTGTCGGATGACTTGGGTCATTTCTGGATCGCTATTAGGGTTGATAATGAATATATTCATGGAGTCCTCCTTTAATCGGAAATGAGCATAAAGGGGCTTCCCGGACTTTTCTGGGATAATTTTTCCTTTATTTTTTCTTCTGGATAACTCAAAAGATGCATGAATTTCCGGGAGATCTTTTTTCTAGCGTGTTCATCGTAGTGACCCTTTTGTTCCATTTCTCTTTTTTTCTCCTTGAGAGCCAGATAGGCATCCAAGATTTCCGGATCTTTGAAGTAAAGGATGGAACATTTTCCCCTAGTGAAGTCTTCGGATTGAAGGTCAGTTATCAGCAGATCTTCTTCAATAAAAAAGTTTATGTCAAACTCTTCCACGATTTTATCCGAGTATTCCCGGATTGTTTCATAGTCATTAGGGGATAGAGGAGGGCTGAGGGCCAGTTTTTTGACTCCGCAGGCCACCATCTCGGCAAAACAATTGATCATCCCCAGTTTGAATGAGATCCTGTCGATTTTGAAGTTTCCTTTTGTTTCACTCATGGTTTTTTCTCCGTATGGATAGAAAATTTTATATTCAAATAAGTTTTTAGGAAGCTTTCCGACTATAATTTTTAGATGAATCCACGATCTCGGTCAAGAACCGGTTCTCCCCTTTCCAGTAATCTCTCATCAACTTAAAAAAAGCCCCGTTTAAAGCCAGGACGGCGATGAGATTGGGAAGGGCACACACTCCCACCGAAATATCAGCAAAAACCCATAATTGATCCACATCAGCCACTCCGGCAAAAAGGATCCCTGGAATTAGGTAAAACCATTTCAAATATTTGAGAGTCTTAGGACCCAGAATGTGGAGGATGGAAGTCTGATAGTAAATGAAAAACCCAATTTGAGTGGACAAACTAAAGGTTAGAATGGCAAAAGATATAAGGGTGCCGGCCAGGGAGGGAGAGAATACCGAAGAGAACGCTTGGATCACCAGTTCGATTCCCGATTCTCCGGTGGAGAGTACACCTGTGGAGAGAATGGCAAATGAAGTGAGAGTGCAGATGATGATGGTGTCCACAAAGACTTCAAAAGCTCCCCAGATTCCCTGCTGAAAAGGATGAGGTGTGTGGGCTGTGGCGTGAGCCATGGGGGCTGTGCCTAAGCCAGCCTCATTGGAAAGCATCCCCCGGGACATCCCCACACGGATGGCTGTGGCCACAGCAGTGCCGGCTATTCCTCCGGCTGCTGGAAGAGGGGCAAAAGCATAGGTGAATATGCTCCCAAATACCTGAGGGATTTGGGTGTAACGGAGGCCCAGGATGATGATTCCTCCTCCCAAGTAGAGAACAGACATCAGGGGAACCAGCTTTTCGCAGAATTGGCCGATACGGCGGATTCCCCCGATGATCACACAACCTGTGATTACCGCCATTATGAAGGTCACCAAGTAGGGATTGAGGTTATAGCTGGAGAGAAAAGCCCTTCCCACTGTGTGGGCCTGGAGAAGGGAAGCACTCAATACCGCATTGATGAAAACTCCTATGCTGAATAATTTGGCCAGAAATGACCATCCCAGACCTTTGGTGATGTAGTACATAGGGCCGCCCCGTGGATTCCCCTCTTCATCCACATCTCTGTAATGAACGGCCAGAGTGATTTCTGCTGTTTTGGTCATCATCCCTAATAGAGCCAGAATCCACATCCAAAAAATGGAACCCGGTCCGCCGATGGATAAAGCTGTGGCTACTCCGGCGATGTTTCCCATCCCTACTGTGCTGGCGAGAGCCGTGGTGGTGGCCTGAAAAGGAGTCATTTTTCTCCTGTCTTGAGTTTCTGGTTTCATGAATACCTTTCCTAAGGTGTTTTTCAGTATGAATGTGAACTTTCTCAGCTGGAAAAAACTGGATTTGAGGGTAAGAAAAAGAGCCACAAAGGCGATGAAAATCATGGTCCAGGGACCCCAGAGGATGTGGTCCAATTGAGAAGCAGTATCTAGGATGATCTCTAACAACAAAAATCTCCTATTCTATTCTAGTTAAGATAGCACTAAAAAGGATACTGTGACCAGAAAGAATTTGAAAAATGGAAGGAAATTATGAATTCATGGATTAAAATTTCTGGCGATGGCTCTGGCCCAGTCTACGGTTTCAAGGAGGTCCTGACTGGTCACACTCGGAGAAACGGTCACTAAGCGCAAAACCCTGCGGTGGTCCAGTTGAGCTACGGAAATAGTTCTTTTTCCTTCGGAAAGGATGATCTCATAGATGTGTTTCTGGAGTGAGTCCAGATGTGATTCAGGAAAGCCTTCAGGTTTGACTCGAAAACAGAGTATCCCGGTTTGAGGCTGATGGGCCACTTCAATGTCCTTCATCGGCTTGAGTTTTTCTGCAGTCTTCTGTACAGCTTGGAGAGGAGACCGGAGTCTTTCTCTGAGCTTGTCCAATCCCAGATATCGAAGGGAAGTCACCAGAGGGAGAGCAGAGAAAGGCCGGGTGGAAGGAGGGGATTTCAATCCGGGGTTGGGTTGGATGCTTCCTCTGGGATTGAAATAGTCGCTGGTGATGGATAATCGATGAAAATTTTCTTTCCGACGAACAAAAAGGAGGGAGTTGGGTATGGGGATAGAAAGCTGTTTATGGGGGTCCCAGGTGAGAGAGTCAGCCTTTTCTATGCCCTTAAAGAGTGAACTCCACTCTGGGACCAGAGTGTAGGCCAATCCATAAGCTCCGTCCACGTGTAGCCATGTTCCCGAGTCCCTGCAGATTTGAGCCGCAGGCCAAATCGGATCCACAGCACCCGTAGAGGTGGTCCCGGCTGTCAGAACGACACAAAATATTTCCTTTTTTTCTCTGAGTTCATGCAGGGTTTTTCGGAAAGCCTCCAGGTCCAGGCTGTGGTTCTTGTCCACTTCTACAGGGATCAGGTTTTGTTCTCCCAGACCCAAAATCCGGACAGCGTGCTTGATGGAAAAATGGGCATCTTTGGAAGTTAAGACAGCGAGCCTCTCTGGATTCTTGAAACCCGGGAGACCCTTTTTAGAAAAATCGAAGCCCTCCTGTTCCGCTTTGTGGTGTAGGGCTAGATAAAGGGCTTCTTGATTGGCATAAGTTCCCGAGTACATGAAAGTGGCATCCGAGGTGGAAGAAAGTCCAAACAAACGGCACAAGGCTTGGCAGCAAAGTTCTTCCAGTACAGCGCCTCCCGGAGAGACCTGCCAGTTGGTGACCCCCTGATTGTAGGAGAGTTCAATCTTTCCGCCCCATTCTGCTCCTTCTTCGGGAAATGCATTGAATAGAGACTGAAAACCCGGATGATCGTAGCGCATCAGATGAGGAAGAAGGCGTTCTTCCACCAGTTGATGGAGGTTTTTCAGGGAAAGTCCTTGGTCCTGAAAGTTAACCAAAGGTTTGAGATCGGCAGCCACCTTTTCAGGAGAAGCTCCTGAATAGATAGGAATATTTTTCCATTGGGCCATCATATCGAAGGACGGATGGATAGATTTAGTTTGCGGTGAAGGTACTGGCCTCTTCCCCTTTGGGCCAGACACCGGTCACCGTCAATGATCAGTTCTCCTCGGGAAAAGACTTTTTTGATTTTTCCTGCAACCTTCAAATCTTCGTAGGCAGACCAGTCTGAGGCCATGTGAAGGGATTGCTGATTCATGGTCCATCGGGCCTGAGGGTCAAAGAGAACAATATCGGCATCGGTTCCGGGATAAAGAGTTCCCTTTTGAGGAGCCATCCCGAATAAATAGGCTGGAGTGGAAGAAACCAATTCCACCATCCGGGGAAGGGAAATTTTTCCCTTCTGCACTCCTTCCGAATAGAGAAGGTTAAGACGAGGTTCGATTCCGGGAATCCCGTTGGGACATCGATCAAAACGCTCTTTTCCCAGAAGTTTGGCTTTCCATGAAAAAGCCGCATCGTCAGAGGTAACCATGGAAAGGGTCCCCTGTTTTAGAGCTTTCCACAGTTGATTTTGGATTTTTTCGTTTCTCAAGGGAGGAGAGCAAATCCATTTGAGACCATCCTCTCTTCTGAGGTTTTCATCAGTGAACAGGAGGTAATGGGAGCAGGTTTCGGCCGCTACTTCCAGACCCTCCGTCCGGGCCGCTCCCACAAGAATGATCCCCTTATCTGTCGCCAAATGAACAATAAATAAACGCCCCCCTGTTTCCCGGACTAACTGAATGGCCCTCCGGATCGCTTTATTTTCAGTTTCGGGCGGCTTGCTTTGAGCATGATAAATGGGTTGGGTTTTCCCGGATTCAATCGAGCGGGAGACATTTTTCTCAGCTATGTCATTATCTTCTGCGTGAACCATCAACATGCCGCCTGCATCTCTCAGAGAGGTTAAAATTCTTTTGAGATCCCTTGCGGTCATCATCAGCCCTTCTTGTCGGTAAGTCATATAGCATTTGATGGTGGGAGCTCCCCGTTGGACCACAAGAGGAATTTCCTTTAAGACTTCGGAGGTGGGTTGGGTTATGACAGGATGGACTCCCCAGTCGATGAGAGCTTTCCCTTTGGCCTCTTCTTGTTTGGCTTTTAGGGTGTGAAGCAGCGGTTCTCCTGTTTTTTGATTGGAAAAGTCCACCACACTGGTGACACCTCCGTAGGCAGCGGCTAAGGTTCCTTTGTAATAATCGTGAACGCTGACTGTCCCCATGAATTCATCGTTGAAATGGACATGAGTATCCACCGCTCCAGGGAGAACCAGGAGACCTGAAGCATCGATTTTCTGGTCGGCTTTCATGCCTTTCAAATCTCCCAAAGCCGATATGTGTTCCCCTTCGATCAGTACGTCTTGATGAGAAACGGTTTGACCCAGGACCGCTTGCCCTCCCTGGATCAGTGTCTTTTTTATTTTTCTCATGTCCCCGTTTACTTTTGGAAAGAAAAATCATAACATTAAGAAAAATTGAAGTCAAAATTGAATTTTTGGAGGTAAAATTTTATGTTGAGATTATTAAAAAAAAGATCTGCGAAAAGGGGGCTTCCTCCAGGGACTCCGGTCCATATCGGAGAAAAAAAGACCGAAAAAACGAAAATAACCGTCATTGATTACGATGAATCTCAGTACCATGAAAAAGAAGTCAAAAAAATAGAAGATTGTTTGGACTACCGGGACAAATCTTCTGTAACCTGGATCAATATTGACGGGATTCATCAAGTTAACGTGATTGAGGAAGTAGGGAGAAAGTTCGGTCTTCATCCTTTGATCCTGGAAGATATTATGAACACAGAGCAAAGACCCAAAGCAGAAGATTATAAAGATTATCTGTTCATCGTATTGAAAATGCTCTTTTATGACATCAAAGAAAAACAAATCCAGACGGAGCAGGTGAGTTTAATCCTTGGTTCCAATTTTGTTATTTCGTTTCAGGAAAAGGAAGGAGATGTTTTTGAAAGAGTTCGAGAAAGGATCCGGAGTGGGAAAGGTCGGATTCAGAAAGAAGGTGTGGATTATCTGGCATATGCCCTCATGGATGCGATTGTGGATGAATATTTTGTCATCATGGAAAAAATCGGTGAAGTGATTGAATCATTGGAAGAGGAATTGGTAGAAAAACCCACAGAAAAGACTTCCCAAAAGATACACCGATTGAAAATGGAACTCATATTTCTCAGAAAATCTGTATGGCCTCTTAGAGATATCCTCAGCTCTTTAGAGAGAGGCACATCTTTTTTAATCAAAGAATCCACTTTTATTTATTTGAGAGATGTGTATGACCACACTGTTCAGGCCATTGATACAGTCGAGACTTTCAGAGAGATGATTTCAGGGATGCTGGATACCTACCTTTCTAGTGTGAGCAACCGGATGAACGAAGTGATGAAAATCCTGACCATCATCGCCACCATTTTCATTCCCTTAACTTTTATTGCCGGGATTTATGGGATGAATTTCCAGTATATGCCGGAGTTGGGATGGCGCTATGGTTATTTTGCTGTGTTGGGTTTGATGGCAGGAGTGGTTGTGTTCATGGTTTTCTATTTTAAAAGAAAAGGATGGTTGTAAGAGGTCCAACCGGAGCTCTTTCATAATGCAGGAAATTTATTGTGATGCCCCCTGATTATTTTCTGAGAGATTGCATTGATGTTTTTCAAGGGAAAGAAGTATAATGAATATACACGATCATGAGAAAAGCGTGGAAACGGGGATTCAGTTTTTTTCTCTTGGTTTTTTCTCTCTTTTGGGGGGTTATGTCTGGTACAACCCGGGACAAAGAATTTCCCAAAAAGTCTGAGGGAGTGATCAAAGAAATATACAATGAAGTTATCGAACTCAAAAGAGAAGAGAATCAGGAATTCATAAAAAGAGAATTTCATATAGAATTAGACAAAAATAAGAAAAACAAAGAAGAGCACGTGTTAGTTCTGATCTATAAAGTGATGTCTAGAGATAGAATTGTGCTCCAGGTTACTTATTTTAAACCCAATAAAAGAAACCACATCATAAAAAATATAAAAGAGACAAAGAAAATTTTATGTCACAAGAAAGAAGATAAAATAAAAATCGAAGAAACAGATTACCCAAAAGAAAGACTCCATTCCTTACTTGGCGATATCCTGAAGGGGATTCGGGAAGAGAAAAGGTTACTCAAGCTCCTCGATGAAAAACATTATAAAAAATTTACTTGGTTTCTTTGGAATAAGGAAGCCTTGGGCTTTGAATTGCCTTTCATTATATTTTTTATTGGCTAAAAAACAAAGAAGCCGTTCTGAAAAACAACTCTTATCATAAAGAGTGGGTTGTGTTAATATTTTGAATAAATAGACCCTAATTAGAAGGAAAATTCAATCCTGATTTTAGGAGGCGTAAGCTCATGAATAAAACGGTTTCCGGTATCAAGGTGGAATGTGTGAAAGGAGATATTTCTTCCCAGGAAGGGATAACAGCGGTGGTGAATGCAGCCAATGCCCAACTCCGGATAGGAGGAGGGGTGGCCGGAGCTATCCATAGAGCCGCCGGCCCCGGTTTGGAACAAGAAAGTCGGAAGTTGGCCCCCATTCGTCCGGGAGAGGCTGTGATCACAGGAGGGCATAACCTTCCCAACAAATATGTCATCCACTGTCTGGGGCCTGTTTATGGACAAGATAAACCCGAGGAGAAACTGTTAGCCCAATGCTACCGGAATGCCCTGCAGCTGGCTGAAGAAAAAGATGTCGACTCTGTGGCCTTTCCTGCGATCTCCACCGGCGCTTTTGGTTATCCTTTAGAGGAAGCGGCTGAAGTGACTTTCCAAACCATAAAAAAGATACTTCCCCAGTTAAAAAAGGTAAAACGGATTCGTTTCGTGCTTTACAGTGATAGGGACTATCAAGTTTTTCAAAAGGCTCTGGAGAGAACACTGAGTTAAAAGAACCGAGATTTTTCTCTAGGAAGAGAGACTCTCAGTTTTGGTTGTTTTTCTGAATCATTTCTCAAAACTCTAAAGAAAGATTTTCACAGATAAGAATGGGGGAGAAATCCCCGCAAGAAAATGAAGAATGAGCGGGTAAGAAAATTAAAAAAAGGCAAAAAGAAGGGGGGTCCCATCCTTTACTGGATGAGTCGTGACCAGAGGGCTGATGATAATTGGGCTCTTCTTTTCGCTCAAGAAAAGGCTTTAGAGCAAAAAGTCTCTTTGGGAGTGGTTTTCTGTTTGGTTTCTCAGTTTTTGGGAGCCGGTATGCGGCAATACGGTTTTATGCTTCGAGGGCTTCAAGAGACACAGGAGAAACTCAGAGAAAAAAATATTCCTTTTTTTCTCTTGGAGGGCTCTCCCGAAGTGGTGCTGCCTCCATTTGTATCCCAGCATGAGGTGAGTGAGCTGGTCACTGATTTTGATCCACTGAGAGTGAAAGAAGATTGGAAGAAAGATCTAGTGAAAAAAATTGATATCCCTTTTTTTGATGTGGATACCCATAATATTGTGCCCTGTTGGACAGCCTCTTCCAAACAGGAATTTGCTGCCCGCACTTTCCGTCCGAAAGTAAACCGTCAGTTGGAAGATTTTTTGGAGGAGTTTCCTAATCTGGAAAGACATCCATTTTCCTGGAAAGGGGAAATAGAAAAGATCCACTGGAATAAGGTAAAAAGGAACCTGAAAATAAACCGGGCGGTGAGGGAAGTGGATTGGACTGAGCCGGGAGAAAAAGCGGCGCGTCTTTTACTGAATCATTTTACAGAGTCCAAGCTTTCTGATTACGATGCAAAAAGAAACGACCCCAATTGGGATGCTCAATCCAATCTTTCTCCTTATCTTCATTTTGGCCAGATATCTCCCCAAAGAGTGGTCCTTGAAATAAGAAAGAAAAGTCCTCAATCCAATGACCAGGAAGCGTTTTTGGAAGAGATTGTGGTGAGGAGGGAACTTGCGGATAATTTCTGTTTTTACAATGACCATTATGATGAATTTTTAGGGTTTCCTGATTGGTCCCGAAAGACCCTCAATGAACATCGAAACGATCAAAGGGCGTATATCTATTCGCTTGAGCAGCTGGAATCATTCCAAACTCATGATGACCTATGGAATGCTGCTCAGAAGGAAATGGTTGAATCCGGGAAAATGCACGGGTATATGAGAATGTACTGGGCAAAAAAAATATTACAGTGGACTCCAAACCCTGAAGAAGCTCTCCGAATGGGTATTTTTCTCAATGATAAATATGAACTGGACGGAAGGGACCCCAATGGGTATTCCGGGGTGGCCTGGGCTATCGGAGGTGTGCACGATCGGGCCTGGCCTTCCAGAGAGATTTTTGGAAAAGTCCGTTATATGAGCTACAAAGGTGCCCAATCCAAATTTGATGTGAGGGCCTATATAAAGAAAAATTCAGCTGAGAGATCTGATTAAAAATATGATTTCAGGAGAGGCTTTTTCTTTGATTTTACTCTATTCTGAAAATTCAGTGGCGACTCGGATAATCACCTGATATTCCTTCAGTTTCCCCTCTCTCACAGCCCCTCTCTGTTCCAGAACTTGGAAAAAATGAACTTTTTTTCCCGAGGAGATGACTTTGTCCACTCCGTTTTTTACAGCTTCGGAGAATCCTTTCGGGGAGGTCCCCACGACATCCATCATTTGAAACATAGAATCACTCCTTTTTGTTTGAATTTTTAAAAAGTTTATGATTTCTTTGGAAACCAAGGGAAAAACGCGTTGGTTTTTTTGGCATATTCCTCAAAATCTTCTCTTCCCCTGTATTTTTTTTCCAGCATGGGAATACCTGAAACCTTTAAAAGAAGAAAAGTGATCAGCAGGGGACTGATCACAGCGGTCCAACCTGATTTCACCGAAAGAGCAATCATGAAGATTCCCCACCACTGGGCGGTTTCTCCAAAATAATTGGGATGACGGGTCCATCTCCACAATCCTTGGGTCATGATTTTTCCTTTATTTTCTGGATTCTTCTTGAATTGGGAGAGTTGATAATCTCCTGCAGACTCAAAAAAGAACCCTGTCAACCAGATAAGAATCCCCAGGAGATCCAGGAAACCGATTCCCGCTTTTTGAGAATGGATGATGAGTATCACCGGATAGGAAATGATGAGAAGGAAGAGCCCTTGAAGCATATAAATCTGAAAAAAACTTCGGATCAAAAACCACTTTCCCCAATCTTTTCTCCATTGGGCATAACGAAAGTCTTCTCCTTTGCCTTTTTTTCGAACAGCTATATGAGCAGCCAGTCTGGAACCCCATAGAAAAATCAACACAGTCATCAGAATATGACGGCTCACGAATCCAGGTTCCAGGAAGAAATTCAAAAGGGCCACCATTATGAACCCGATTCCCCAGGCAATGTCCACGATCGAATTGTCTTTTTTTATCCATGCAAGAATAAAGACAACAGACATATAGAGAAAAACACTGAGAACGGAATAGAGGATAGGATTAAGCATTTGAAAACCTCATTTTTTTCTTTTTATCTTAAAATTTATTGAAACATAAGAGCTATTCCTACAGCCCCGATTCCATTGTGGACTCCCACTACCGGAGCTATATCCACAATATAAGCTGGATCCCAGTGTAAAGATTCTTTTATTTTTTTTGCATATTTCTCTGCCCGTTTCCGATTTTGGGCATGAACAAGAGCATAATTCCACAGTTTCTCATTTTGGGTCATTTCTTTCATCCTTTGAATGATTTTTTTCATGTTGCCCTTCCGGCTGAAGGATTTCCCATAAGCCACGGCTCGTCCTTCTGAGTCGAGAGACACAATCGGTTTGAGGTTCAGGATTTTGGAGAGGAATCCTTTCATAGGACTGACTCGACCCCCTCGGACCATGTATTTGAGGGTTTGGATATCTACCAGAATTTTCGTTTTGGAAATCCATTTTCCCGCAGTTTCTACAATTTCTTCATGAGATTTTCCTTGTTGGATTTCTTCAGCCACTCGGAGGACGATAAGACCTAGGGATGCCGAAAGATGCCTGGAGTTGATAACGCTGATTTTTTTATTGGGGACTGTGGAGGAAGCTTTCAGACTTAACTGATAGGCTCCACTCAATTTGTCAGAAATATTCACCACAACCATCGATTCATAATGACTTGCGAGAAAAGAAAAAAGATTCTGGACGGTTTTGAGAGGGGGTTGGGAACTTTTAGGGAGTTTTTTGTGGGTTTTAAGGAGAGAATAGAACATGTTGGGAGTGATGGTGATTTTATCCAGAAATTGACTGCCATCGAATGAAATGTAAAAAGGAATGACTTGAATTTGATATTGGTCAATGATTTCCTGAGGCAAATCGCATGCGGAATCGGTCACCACAGCGATTTTGGACTTTCTTTCGTAACTGGCTTCGTACTGTTTTTTCATATCGTCGGCTTTTATCTGGGCAATGGTCCCAAAATCTTTCAGCCGATAAAACAAATCAGCGGGTTTGTTTGTATGAATATGAATGCGTATTTTTTCATCCGAACCCGCTACAATGGTGGAGCTGCCGAAGGGAATGACTTCTTTTCGGATACTATCCAAATTCATGTTTTGTCCCACAATCAGGGCTTCTGTGCAGTATCGATGTTCGAGAGATGCTTTGGTTTTATGAACATGAAATCCTTGATCTTCTTTTTGACTTATGGGTTTGGGAATTTTTTCCAGTTTTCCCTTTTTTATAAAATTGTGAATTCCTTCAAGAAAATCAACAAAACCTTTGGCCCCTGCATCCACCACTCCAGCCTTCGCCAGAACCGGAAGTTTGTTTTGGGTGTTTTTTAAAGATTTTTTGGAGATTTTAATCGAATGATAGAGAAGGTCCACAAAATCCTGCTTTTGGGTCCTATGTTGATAGACAGCTTCAGCCCAGTCTTTCATTACAGTGAGCATGGTTTCTTCAACTGGGGTTACCACGGATTGATAGGCGTAGTGAACAGCTTTTTTCACTATATGACCAAAGGAGCTTGTGGTTATTCTCTGCATCTCCTTAATCTCTTCGCGCAGTCCGTGGAGGAATTGAGCGAAAATCAATCCCGAATTCCCCCGAGCTCCGGAAAGGGCTGCGTCAGCGATGGAATGGAGAGTTTGATAAACAGAGGAATTGGGGACCGAACTTTCAGCAATGGAACGCATGGTGGAAGCCAGATTGGTTCCTGTATCTGAATCGGGAACAGGGAAAACATTGATTTTATTGAGATATTCTTGGTCTTTTATGACCTCATTCCCCCCAGCTAGAAAGGCATAATACAGTCTCACTCCATCCAGGTATCGTATTTTCATCGGGATTTCTTTTACTGGAATATCCTTGTCCATATTATATAAAACTTTTAACAATTATCCCACCTTTGTTTGATTTTAAAAAATTTTTAGAATCTTGATATTAGAAATCAAAGAAATTTTTAATCCCTTGTTTGGGTTCGTCAATCCATCATTCCTTTGTTATAATTGAACAAAATATGGGTTCAAGGACACAATCAAATAAGAAAGTTTGGTTCACGTGCACTTATGTTCCTTTGGAAATCATTTGGGCGGCTGGTTATACTCCTCAAAGAGTTATAGGAAACGAAGAGCTTTGTCTTCATCCCGATTCCCTTCTTTCCCGGAATTTATGTCCTTATGTCCATTCGGTGATGAGAACTTGGAATGAAAACCATAAGGAGGAAGAATCTTCTGAAAAAAGAGATCATTTGGTTATCACCAACAGTTGTGATGCCATGAAAAGTCTTTATAATACTCTGAAATTAAAATATCCCCCCATTCATCTTTTAACTGTGCCCCATCATAACCGAAAGGAAGCGGTGAATTTTTTTGCTCAACAGTTGGAAAACCTTTATTCTTCTCTGAAGGGGAAAAGGGAAAAAAATCCTTATCCTGACCTCCGATCAGCAATATCTCTTTACCAGCGTATCTACCATCTTTTGGAAAAGATAAGAAATCAGGTGGGAGAAACCATCGACTATGTCCGATTTTATGAATTAAAGCAGGAAGTTTTCCAGAGCCCTCCTCAACAGGCTCTAGCCCGCTTATCTTCTTTCTGGGAAAAGCACCCCCAAGGGGAAGATGGCTCGATTTCCTCCGATTCAAAATTTCCTGTCGCTTTAACCGGTTCTCCGATACCCGGGAAGAACATTCTTTCTCTCATCCAGGATTGTGGATTCCACATTTCTTTAAATGATTCCTGTCTGGATTACCGTTGGGGGCCTTTCGGGGAAAAAATGTCTGCTTATAAAAATCCCTTCTTGGCCCTCTCCCAGATTTATCTAAACAAAATTCCCTGTGCCCGGATGGCCACTCGAAAAGAAGAAATAGAAAAACAGGCTCAGATGATGGATAAATCTTTTAAAGCCATCATTCATATGAGAATGCCCTTCTGTGATTTGTACGGTCTGGATTTAGTGGATTGGTTAAAAAGGATCCGAAAAGAAAAAATTCTTCCTCTGGAAACCGACGGTTCTCAGCAAAGCTTAGCTCAAGTGAAAACCAGAGTTCAGGCCTTTGCGGAAGCGCTTTCCCAAAAAAAGCAAAAAGGGAAAACAGCGACCCGTACAATAGATAGAATTCAAAAATATTACTGCGGAATAGACATCGGTTCCTCTACCGTGGAAGGAGTGATTCTTTCCTCTTCTGGTAAAATCCTGGTCCATGGAATAGAAAAGACAGGACCTTATGCGGGGAAAACAGCTCTTCAGGTGTACAAAAACATACTGAGAGATGCGGGATTAAATGAAAAGGACCTTTCTCTGGTGGTTTCCACTGGGTATGGAAGAGAAACTCCTCCTTTTCCTCACCAGAGCATAACGGAAATAACCTGTCATGCTTACGGGATCCGTCATCTTTTTGCTCAAGTAAGGTTTGTCATAGACATAGGAGGACAGGATTCCAAAGTGATAAAGATGGATAAAAAGGGGAAAGTCACAGATTTTCAAATGAATGATAAATGTGCTGCGGGGACCGGTAAATTTTTGGAAGTCATGGCCCGGACCCTGGAAATGGATATCCAGGAGATGAGTCGGGTCGATCCTAGGGAGGGGAAGAGTGTGCCTCTCTCCAGCATGTGTACTGTGTTTGCGGAATCAGAAGTGGTTTCTCTTATTGGTCAGGGTTATCCAGTTCCTGAAATTATCCGGGGACTGTACCAAGCGATTACCAATCGGATGGAAGGGATGGTTCGAAGGTTGGGATTGAGTGAACCTCTGGCAGTGACCGGAGGCGGGGCTCTCAATCAGGCTTTAGTCTCTTCCATAGAAAACCGCCTGGGAATTTCTGCGCACGTGCCTGAATACCCTCAGATTGTAGGGGCTATCGGTGCTTCAATCCTGGCTAGAGAAAGGCATCAATCGTGAAATCTCTTTTTCACAAACTTCTGGATAATCCCACTCGCCGCCGGGTGGGTTTAGCTGTCCTTCTCTACGGACTTCAGTTGAAATTTAAGAGAAACTCATACAGTCATGAAAGCCTTCAGCAAAAAATCCTTTATCGGAGTTTTTTTGATGCCTTTTTTCACCCTCCCAAATCAGCTTGGGTGACTGTGATTGTTCCTTCAGAAATACTCTTTTCTTTAGGTCTTTCTCCCATCATGTTGGAAAGTATGGGAGGAGTGGTGGGGTCTATGGGATTGACGGAATCCTTTCTTAAAAATGCTGAAGAGTTGGGTATTCCTTCCAGTCTGTGTACTTTTCACAGAGCTCATCTGGCTTCAGTCCTGAAAAAACTTTTCCCCAAGCCTCAATGTGTGATGGCCGCTTCTTCTCTTTGTGACGGAAACCTCCGCTCCTTACAGGAAATCAGTGAGGTGTTTGATTCTCCTTTTTTCTTTTTGGATACTCCTGAATCTTCATCTTCCCAGTCTATCACTTATATCAAACAGCAGTTGGAAAATATTTTCTATCAACTAGCTGACCAGATGAATGTGAAAAATCCTTTACCCCGTCTTAAAGAAACTTTAGAAATCGCCGAAGAAACCAGGAAATGGATACAGAAGGTGAATGAATTGAGGAAAAACCTTTATCTTCCCCTCAAGCCTCTGGGAATAGTCTGGACTTTTCCTCTCCATACTTCTCAGCTGGGAAGCCTCCAAACTCTCCAGCATTTTAAAAGACTCTACCGGGATTACCAAACCAAAGGAAAAAGTATCCCTGGACATAAAATCCGTTTTCTTCTCCTTCATCTTTTGCCTACTTATGAGCATCCTGTATTGGAGTTGTTAAAAAAGAGAGACGGAGTGATAGTTATGGAAGAAACTTCGGCTCTCTCTTGGCCTCCTTTAAACCCAGAAAAACCCTTCACCAGCCTGGCTGAGAAAATACTCCATCAACCCATGATGGGAGATTCTAAGAGACGTCTTCAGCACATAAATAGAGTTTGTGATGAGTACGCTATTCAGGGGATTATCCATTTCTCTCATTGGGGGTGCAGACAGTCTTCGGGCTCCATAAATGCATGGAAGCGATACCTGAGCCGTCCCTGTTTAAATCTGGAGACAGACCTGGTTAACTCTCAATCTTCCTCCACCGGTCAAATCTACACCCGGGTGGAAGGATTTCTGGAAATGCTTCAAAGCCAAAGATAAAAATAACTCTATGATCTGAAGTCTTCACTTTCACGTCTCCATGTGGGACCGGTTTTGAAAAACTTCATATGGGTTAGAATGGTCAGAATGGAGTAAACAGAGGGAAATAAATGGTGGGCGATGCAGGACTTGAACCTGCGACTTCTACCGTGTGAAGGTAGCACTCTACCACTGAGTTAATCGCCCAGTACATCTATTTTTATTAAATTTGGGACAGGTTGTCAACGGTGGCCTTTCCGAAGTTGATTTCAATGAGATGTTGAAATGTGAGGCCTTGGGACCCATAAGGGCTGTTCGGGAGGGTGAGAGGTTTATGGATAGGAGAAAGGTCTGGAGAATTGACAAGAGAGGCGTTTCTGTTTATAAATAAAACAAACGAGATGGCTATCCGTAGATGTCCTTACTGTAAAGCTATTATTGATGTGAATGCCCAGTATTGTACGAACTGCGGCACTCAAATTCTTTTCCCTGAAGATGAGGGGGCCGAAGAGGATATTCCAGGGGAAAAGATTGATGAAGAAGAAAGGAAAGCACCGAATAGAAATAAGGCCACTCCCGAAAAGGAGGAGATGATGGAGGAAAAAGAACAGCCCAAAACCTCCCCCGAACCGGATAAATCATCGAAGAAAAAAAAGGTGAAGGAAAAAAAGGAACATAAAGAATTTAAAGAACAACAAGAACAAGAAAAACAAGAACCAGAAAAAGAAATTCAACTGGAAGAGGAAGAATCAGATGCAGAAGAAGGAAAAGGAGAGGAAGTTTCTTTTCAAAAGGAAGAAGAAAAGGAAAAAATAAAGTTAACACCTGAAAAAAAGAAAGAGGAAAGCCAATCTTCCGAAGAAACAGATTGGGAGAAAAAACTTTGGCCTGAGGAAGAAAAAGAAGAGAAGGAAGCCGGGACAAACACCGATTTTAAAACTGAGGATTTGAAAAAAATTGTAGATCCTGCGGAAAAGGAAAAGGAAGAAATTGAGACCTTTTTAAAGTCCATAAAGAAGGAAAAAAGAGACACTAGTGAAGATGCAAAACAGGAGTCAGAGGGAGAATCCCCCGAATCTGAAGAGGAACTTCCCCCTTGGGCCGCGAACATGAAACAAACCACTCCTCCGGAAACGGAAGAAGAATTCCAAGAAGGAAAAAAAGAAAAGGTGGAAGATCAAAAAGAAGAAGGGAGTGAAAAGGAAGAAGAGGAAAAATCATTTGAACCTGGTCAAAAAATCCAAAAACAGACCCAGGAAAGGGAAAGCGGTTCTTTGGATACAGGGATGGGTATTCCGGAAACAGTGAGCCAAAAATCTCTTCCTTTTGATGAAAAAAGTGAGGAAAAAGAGGAAGAAAGGGAGGGTATACCGTTAGAGTCTCCTTCTCCGGTTTCTTTTTGGCTTAAGGCCAGAGCCTTCGATGTGGGATTTATTGTTTCTCTTTGGTTGATCAC
Source organism: bacterium (assembly GCA_018335295.1). GTDB lineage: Bacteria > Acidobacteriota > Aminicenantia > Aminicenantales > Aminicenantaceae > JAGXKI01. Next base: position 25,058 of record JAGXKI010000021.1, read on the forward strand.
TGTATGGTTAGCCTCCCGGATGATAAAGGTTTCTTTAGGACAGATGATTTCAACTTCTCTCCTTCCTTTGATGGGATTTTTGGGGGTTCTTTTATCTGTTTACTTTTTTCTTTTCATCGTTTTTCTGGGGAAGACGCTGGGAGACCATCTTTTTCCTCAATGAGGAGCCCTGTAGAGTTCTTCCATTTGAAAATTTTTTCCTAAAAATTTGATTTTTGCTGTTTCATCCTTGGCCACATCGTGGGGTTTCCCTTCAATCAGGATTTTCCCCTCATCGATGATGTAAACGCGGTCAGCAATCTTAAAGGTGTCCCCTACGTTGTGATCGGAAAGAAGGATTCCCATTCCTTTATTTTTGAGATTGTTTAAGATTTTCTGCAGTTCGATGATCGTGAGCGGATCGATTCCCGTAAACGGCTCGTCCAGGAGAAGAAATTTGGGATTGAGAAGGAGAGAGCGGCAGATTTCGAGTTTCCTCCTTTCGCCTCCCGATAAACTGTGAGCAGGCTGTTTGGATAGAGAAAGAAGTCCCAGTTCCTGGAGAAGGTTGTGAGCGATTGTTTCCTGCCTTTCTTTAGGATGGCCTTGAAGTTCCAGGATCAGTTTGAGATTGTTTTTAACATTGGTTTTCAGAAAAACTGAATTTTCCTGAGGCAGATAAATGATTCCCTTCTCGGAGCGCTGAGGAGTGGTGAAGTTGGAGATATTGGTATCATCCAGATAATTGGCACCACTGTCCGGCTTGAGAAGTCCCACAATCATCTTGAAGGTAGTTGTTTTTCCCGCTCCATTCCGTCCCAGAAGTCCCACAATTTCACCAGAATGGATGCGGATATTCACTCCTTTGACCACTATGCGTTTTTTGAAGCTTTTTTTCAGGTTGTTTGCGGTCACCACGGACATTGCAGCGTTCTTTCCAATTAGCTAAAATACTAAAGTCCTACTCCGTTTCTGTCAAGACACCCATGAAAAAAGTTATCAGTGCGTCTCGAAGGACCGATTTAGTGGCCTTTTTTCCTCGTTGGTTTTCCCGCTCGGCCTGGAGGGAGGAGGCTCAGGTTTATGGACCCTCGGGTTACACTTGCACCGTGGATTTACGTCCTTCCAGTGTCCATACCATGGTTCTCTGGTCCAAAAATTTTTCCAATCTTCTTCAAAATAATTATGGGTTGGCTGACAATCTAAAAAAATATGACCAGCTCTATCTTCATTTCACCATCACTGGGCTGGGAGGGACATTTATCGAATCCCATGTGCCCTTTCCTTTCCGTACGCTTTCTCAGATAGGCCCTTTGCTGAAGTTGGTGGGGAAACCCCGTAGAATTTCTATCCGCTTTGACCCGGTGGTATATTGGAGAGAAGGGGAGAAGGTGAAAACAAATCTTTATTATTTTGAAAAGATGGCTCCCCGGTTGAAAGAATTTGGGATCAAGGATATTCGGTTTAGTTTTGCCCAGTGGTATAAAAAGGCTCGAAGGCGCGCGGACAAACGGGATTTTGATTATGTGGATCCTTCGCCGGAAGAAAAAAAGAAAGCCGCCTCCTATCTGTCTCAAATCGCCCAGAAATGGGATCTGAATCTTTATGCATGCAGCCAGAAATTTTTAGAGGAGGGACCCGGAGTGGAACCCTCGGCTTGTATCGATGGGAATCTTCTCCGAGAGCTGCACCCTGGAAAGGAACCGGCATCAACTAAAAAAGATGAAAGCCAGCGGAGGGAATGTCATTGTACCGAATCTGTGGATATCGGAAGTTATACCCAGTTTTGTCCCCATTGCTGTCTTTACTGTTATGCCAACCCCCGTTTGTAGGAAGGATGAAGGGGGGGAGGATTTTCCTCCAGATTTTCTGTTGAGGGAAGGAACAGAGACTCTCTCTGCACACAGCCAGGCTTAAATGCCCATGGAAAGTCTTTCGGCCAGAGCTGGGGGCAGGTTGGCTTGGAGGATTTTTTTTTGGGTTTCTTCTATGTTGTATTCAAACCTGTAAAAATTGACTTTCTGGGTCTTTGAGTTGTAGATAGCGCAGGCAGCTTGGGAGTTCCGGTCTCGAGGCTGTCCTATTGAGCCAGGGTTGATGAGGTAACGAACCCCTTCTTCAATTTTGACTTCGTTAGAATTCCCGCTCAGAAATGTCCCTTCCACAAATCCATCTTTTTCTCTGAAAACAAAGGGAAAATGAGTATGGCCGAAAAAGCAAAGAGAGGTGTTTATATGAAGGAAAGCTTCAGAGGCGTCAAATTCTCCAAAAATGTAGTAATCCTCATCAAAAGGAGATCCGTGACAGATGGTGATGTTCTCATGGATGATTTGAGGGCCCTGTTTGAGCTCTAGAAGATAATTCAAGTTGCGTTTCAAGAGGTTTTGTTGGGTCCATTGGATGGCAGAGGCAGCGATGGGATTGAAGGTTTGCACCGAGTCCAGTCCGCTCACGGCCTTGTCATGATTTCCTCTTACCATGGAGATGGGTTTCAGAGACCGGATTTTTTGAATGATTTCGTTAGGAGAAGCCCCATAACCCACCAAATCTCCTAGAAACAGATAGTGGTCAATTTTCTGTTCCTGAACGAATTTAAGGAGAGAAAGAAAAGCTTCCAGATTTCCATGGATGTCTGCAAAGATTAAATAGCGCATTTTTCACTCAAGCGGTATCCGCGCAGGCTGCATGGTACATGGTGTGGGCTCTGTAGGAACTTCTCACCAAAGGACCTGATTCCACTTGTTTGAACCCAAAATCTAATGCAATCTTTTTCAGCTGTTTGAATTCAAGAGGAGAATAATATTTTTTTACAGGATAATGAGAGCGGGAAGGCTGAAGATACTGACCGATGGTTAAGAGGTCACAGGATACATTCCTGAGACCTGAGAATGTCTGCAAAATATGGGCCTTGGTTTCTCCCAGACCTACCATGATCCCTGACTTTGTCCAAGCGCCTCTTTTTTTCGCCTGCTCTAAAACCTTTAAAGACCTTAAGTAATTTATGGGGGGTCTGTTGATGGAAGGATAGAGTGTTTCAGGAACCTCTACATTGTGATTGAGAACCTCCGGCTGGGCCTCCAGAACTCTTTGGAGGGGCTCTTCTTCTCCTCTAAAATCAGGGATGAGCACTTCTACTTTGGTTTCAGGTGCTTTTTCATTTATTTTTTCGATGGTGGAAGCAAACAAAAAAGCACCTCCATCGTCCAGATCGTCCCTGGTGACGGAAGTGATCACCACATATTGGAGTCCCATGAGGACAGCCGCCTCAGCGATTCTTTCTCCTTCATCCTTTTTTGGAGGAGATGGTGTCCCGCTTTTCACCGCACAAAAGGCACAATTGCGGGTGCAAACATCTCCGAGAATAAGGAAAGTGGCTGTTTTTTGTCCCCAGCATTCGGAAATATTGGGACATTTGGCGCTCTGGCAGATAGTGTGAAGGCCTTTCTCTTTTAAGATTTTGGAAACGTCAAAGTAGTTTTGATTTGAAGAAAAATTAACTTTCAACCACGGGGGTTTTTTTTGATGTTTAGAGTTTCTGGCCAATCTTTTTTCCGTTTAAATGTATCCACCCTTTTGAATTTTATTTTTTTAACTTGCAAAGGAGAATTCTGTCTAATAAGAGTTGAAATCCTTCTCCCTTTTTAGGCGTCTTCTCATTCTTTTCCGAGCTTGGGCCTCTTTCATTCGCCTTCGTTCACCAGGCTTGACGTAGACAGAATGTTTTTTGATTTCTTTGATGATAGCTTCTTGTTGGACTTTTCTTTTAAATCGTTTGAGAGCGTTTTCTAGGGATTCCCCTTCTTCTACAACCACAAATGCCACGACGTTCACCTCCTTATCTTATTGTAAACATTTTATATCGAATTCCCTTTCTGATGTCAAGTGAAGTCATCACGGTTTTTGAAATGCTCCATCATGAACTCATTTAGGGAGAGTGATTTTTTCTCTCAATGGATACCCCGCTTTTTTTATGGCGGCTCGAGCCGCAAGACTCATCGGTTCGATCAGTGGAACAGGGATGGATTGAGGTTTGAGAATCAGAGGTATTTCTGTACATCCTGCGATAATGGCTCCGGCTCCCCTTTCCATAAGGGAGTTGGCGATGCGTACTGCGGTTTTTTCGGGAAAACCTGTGGTAAATCCTGCTTTGACTCCGTGGGGTCCAAATATAGCTTCCATAACCTGAACCTGTTCTTTTTCCTCCGGATTGATGATGTCGATGTCTTCCCGGGCAAAAGTTTTATGAAATAATTGAGATTTCAAAGTTCCTGTGCTGGATAGGATTCCCACTTTCTTTACTCCGGTTAGTTCGTTAAGAGCCCATTGAAGGGATTCCTCCAGAAGACTGATGAAAGGAACGTGAATCTGGGAGGTGATCCTAGAGAGAAAGAAGTGAGCGGTGATGCAGGGCATGATGATGAAATCCGCTCCGGCCTGCTCTAATGTTTTGGCTCCTTTAACCAGGATAGGGGTGGGATCTGGAGCTTTGTTGAAAATGGCCTCTGTTCGAGGAGGGACTTTAGGATTACTGAGGATGATTACAGGAATATGGTCCTGGTCTTTTTTTACTCGGGTGTTTTTTATAATGGATTCATACATGCAAACAGTGGCTTCCGGCCCCATTCCTCCGAGAATTCCAATGGTTTGGCTCATGAGTCCAATTCCCCTTTCATTAGTTTTTTTATTTTTTCAAGGGGAAGAGCCTGGATGGTATTTCCGTTTTTTCCTTCCATTGTCCGAGCCTTGAACATGGAATTCAGTATGGCTTCTTCGGCAGCCTCGGCCGCGGCTAAAAAAAGAGGAGAAGTTTTTCTGTTGCGGAGGATCTCAATTTTGCGGGTGAAGGAAGAGGCCCGGTAGGTAATTCTTAAGTCCTTAGCGGTGGAAAAAGCAATAGCATAATCGCCGCTGGAATTGGAGTAAAAGCCTCCTGTCCGGGGGATTCCCAAAAGGGCCCTTTTGGCCAGGCGTTTTAAATTCCGGCTCCCAAGAGGTGCATCAGTGGCCACCACCATCATGCAGGAACCGGCGGGGTATTTTTCTCTCTCTCCAGTCATTTTGTGTTGACCCAGTTTTATTCCCGCCGGCATACCGTTTATTCGAAGGACTCCTCCAAAGTTAGTCTGAACAAGAACGCCGACTGTGTATCCCCCTTTGGAGGATGAAAGTTTTCTTGAGGAAGTTCCAATGCCTCCTTTGAAACCGAAACAGATAGTTCCGGTTCCCGCTCCCACCGCTCCTTCTTCAAACGGCCCTGTGTGGGCGTTCTTGACCGCTTTGATCACATCACTTTTTTTCACGTGACGTCCCTGGATATCGTTTAGGTAGCCGTCGTTGGTTTCTCCAACCACGGGGTTGATAGACCTGACCTTTTGGTTCTTTGGAACCGAAAGAGTGTAGTCAATGAGCGCATCCCCCGCTGTAGGGACGCTTAAGGTGTTGGTCAGTATAACCGGGGTCTCCATTTGGCCCAGTTCGTCAATCTGAGTGGATCCGGTGAGTTTTCCAAACCCATTGGCCACATAGACCGCGGCGGGAACCTTTTTTTGGAAAATATTTCCTGAATGAGGGAGGATGGCGGTAACTCCCGTACGGATGTTTTGGCCTTGAATTAAGGTCACATGACCGACTTTCACTCCGGTGACATCGGTGATTGCGTTCAAAGGCCCGGGTTTGAGAACCCCGATTTCAATCCCCATTTCTCTTACTCGGGGCCTTTCTTGAGAAAAACCAAAGCCGGTTAATGTCAGGCTCAGGATGAATAGATAAATCCAGTTTCGTTTCATTTTGAAATCTCCTGATGTCAAGTGAAAATGGTAGATTATACAAAATGAAAAATCAACCTTACTTCTGTGGGGATGGGAAAAGTAAGCCTCTCTAATTCCGTTATAGGGGGTGAGGGATGGGGGATCGTCAGCACGCTCATTTTCCCCGCCGAGAACTCGGAAGGGAAATGCTTCCATGGGAAAATCACTGTTTGACAGATAGAAGAATGTACTATATATTTTTTTGAACATTGAGGTGAGTCATTTATAAAAAAAAACATCTAAAAATCCTTGTTTTTCTCGTTCTTTTTATCATTCCTTTTGTAGGATTTTCTTATGGGAATGAGAATCAAAGGAATCTTGAAGGAGAGTCCGAGCTTCAGTACAACTCAAGGGTCCATTTGGCAGAGGAGAAGATAAAAGCCGGGAATTATAGGGGAGCTGCTTTCCATTACAGGGAAGCTTTAGAAATGGCCCAACAAAGCGGAGGAGGAGAGGAGAAAGTTCACTGTTTATCACGGCTGGGAGTACTATATTGGAATATGGGAGATATTCAGAAGTCCACCGATTATTATCGAAAGGCTCTGGTCCAAGCCAGGGAAGCCCACTTGAGAAAGGAGAAAAACCGGATAGAAACGATCTTAAACATCCATGAAGCTTATACACAAGGGAAAGAACTCCGTTCTTCCGGAGAAACTCAGAAATCCATCCGTACATTCCAGAAAGCAGTGAGGAAGTCCAGGGAAATCAAAAGCAAGCACCATGAGATCAAATGCCTCCGGCAGTTGAGTGTGCATTACTGGAAAGTCTTTGACCTTCAGACTTTTTCCTCGTTGAATGAGGAGGCTTTGAGGTTAGCCCGGAGTGTGAATAACCGCAGAGAGATGGGGAAGTGCCTCAACAATATGGGACTCTATCACTGGAAATGCAGTGATTACAGTCAGGCGTTGAGCTGCTATCAGGAAGCATTGGGGATCGCTCGAGGTCAACAGGATAAGAAGGATGAGGCAAACTTTCTGAACAATATAGCCCTTATCTACAAAGAACTGGGCTGCTATGAGAAATCTCTGGACTATTTGAGGGAAGCCTTGCGGATAGACCGGCAGTTAGGGAGTGAGATAAACGTGGCGAAAGATTTGAATAATATAGGAATAAACTATAGATTAAAGGGACTGTCGATGAGTAAAAAAAATTATCTTAAAAAATCCCTCGATTACTATAAAAAATCTCTAAAATTGATTGAAGATAAAGAAAATTTGTTAAAAGTAAAATTATTAAATAATATTGGAAACTTACATATTTTCCTAAAAAATAAAATTATTTCTTTGGAATATTTTCAAAAAGCATTCCAGAATGCCCGGAAAATACAGGATAAAGGTATCAAGGGGATGCTTTTGAATAATTTGGGGAATGTCCACCTTCAACTGAACCATCTGGGGAAAGCGGAGAAATTTTTTACCCAAGCGATTGAATTGGCTCAGGAAATAAAAGGAGAGAACATACTCTGGGAGGCCTATTATGGGTTAGGGCAGTGCTACCAGCAGATGAACCATACTTCTTTGGCTGTTTCTAACTATAAAAGGGCTGTTTCTGTGGTGGAGAGCGTCAGCAGCCGGATTTTTTTCGATGTCTATAAAGCCGGGTTTGTCCGCAATAAAGTCAAGGTTTACGAACAATGGCTGAACCTTTTGTTCGAACAGTATTCTCAAAATCCTTCTCCCGAATTGATGGAAGAAATTTTTCGGATTATGGAGAAAGCCAAAGCCCGGGCTTTTCTGGAAAACTTGAGTGAATCCAGGGTCGATCTCTTCGAAAAATTGAAGCCGGAACTGCAGAAAAGAGAAAGAAAACTTTCTACCCGGATTTCATCCCTCACTCATACGCTTGCCGATCCCTCGGTAGAAAAAAAGGAGCGGAAAGAAGTGTTGAGAGAACTCTCTCATCTGGAAGATGAATACTTGAGGCTGATCAGAGAGATGAAAGCCGAATCTCCGGAAATGGCGGACATGATTCTCTCCCAACCCTTTTCTCTGGATGAAATCCAGCAGAAGCTTCCAGACAGAAAGACAGTGATTTTGGAGTACTTTCTGGGAGAGAAACAGTCCTATGTTTTTTTGATTTCTTCTCAAAAATGCCGTCTGTTTGCCCTCCCATCCCGAAAAGAGGTCCGGCGTTCCATCAAAGCCTATTTGAAAGTTCTCTCTGATCCTCCCCGGAGGGGGTTTAGCGGTCTCTTGGCGGCCCAACGTCTGTATAAGGAATTTCTTTTTCCGTTCCAGGATTTGAATTCCAAAGAAGTCTCCCACTTGGTCATCATCCCGGACGGGGTTCTCTATTACCTTCCTTTTGAAACTCTTATCCCCCCGGGGATTCAGGAACCTTCATTTTCCGATTGTTTGGTGTCCCGGCACAAAATTTCCTATGCCCCTTCCAGTTCCTCCCTGCGGCTGCTGTTAAAAAGAGGCTCCCGAGTTCCTCCGCCCCGGGCGCTTGTGGCCTTTGGAAATCCCTGCTATTCCTCTATCTCGTCATCGAAAGAGAAGAAAAAGACTTCTCCCTCGCAAATTCTGAAGGAGCTTTACCAGAAGAAAGGTTTTGATATTTCTCCTCTCCCATACACTAAAAAAGAGATTAAAAAGATTTCCCGTTATTTTCCTGAGAAGGCAACCCGGATTTTTGGGGACAAGGAGGTCAGGGAAAAAGTAGTAAAATCCTTCCCTCTTCACCGCTATAAAGTCATCCATTTCGCCTGCCACGGGCTGCTGGATGAAGAATTCCCTTTTCGTTCGGCACTGGTACTCTCCCTCCATGATCAAAAAGGGAATGATGGGTTTCTTCAAGTAAGGGAAATATGGAACCTTAAAATGAAAGCTGAGCTGGTGGTGCTTTCGGCCTGTCAAACGGGAAGAGGGAAACTGGAAAAAGGAGAAGGGTTGTTGGGTTTAGCTCGAGTTTTTTTCTATTCAGGAGCCCAATCAGTGGTGTGCACTCTTTGGAAAATAGGAGATAAGCCCACTTCCCGGTTTATGAACTTTTTTTACAAATTCTTGAAAAAGGGAAAAGATAAGGCCGAAGCCCTGAGATTGGCCAAGTTGGAGATGATGAAGACCCAGTATGCGCATCCTTTCTTTTGGGCCTCTTTTGTGTTAAACGGTGAGGGAGATTCCAGAATTTTTTGATCTTCCCTAGAAAGGGCCTTACCGTGTCACTTTAAACCCCTCGATCCGGGATTCCACCTTTCGTCCATCCTGAAGGTAGGAAGTGACCATCCAGTAATAATCCTTATTTTTTTCTAGCCTTTCCGTGACATCCTGGGGTAGAGTCAACCGGGTGGCATGGATTTTCTCACTTTTCCAGAAGGGATACAGTGTTTTGTCGAATATTTCCAGGATATAGTAGTCCGCTTTGTTCATTTTCTCCCACCGGAAAGTGACAGGAGGAGAGATGGCCTGACTCACGGGATGGATCAATTGAATGGAGGGACCGGATGGGCCTCTGTAATCCTGTTTTTTGAAATTCTGGAAAAGAAGGAAGCCAAAAACCACAATCAGGAGAAGGGCCGCTCCCACCACAGATGCGTATTTCCAGGAAAATCGGGAGAAGGAGAAAAAGGAAAAAGGTTTCTTCCGAGTTGAACCCATTTCGCTTAATTTTTGTTTCAATTCTCTTTCGTAGCGAAGGGACTGCAGGATGAATTGAAATTCGCGGGCACAATGGCTGCAGTGAGAGAGATGATCCACAATCTGGTCTTTTTTCTGGGAAGAAGAGGGGGATCTCAGGGCCTCCAGGAGTTCTTCGGGAGTGGGACAGTTTTTTCGAGAGGGGCCGGTCCTGTTGGCGATAGAGGACTGGTAGAGTCTCTCTAATTCTTTATGGTTTATTTTCATACTCGATATCCCTATCTTTCAATTGTTTTTTAATATCGGAGAGGCCTCTGTAAACCAGATTCCGGGTTTTATGATAGCTCCAGTTGAAAAATGAGGCGATTTCTGTGATGCTCATGTTCAGCAAAAATAGCCTCACAGCCTTACGGCGTGACTCCATGAGGGAATCCACCGCGGTTCCGATCATTTCTTTGAGCTCCTCGTTGGAGGAAGTTCCTTTGGTATAGAGGCTTTTTTGCTCAGATATGTGTTTTTGTTGTTGAATGATTTCTTCCTCTCGCCTTGAAATCCTGATTTGGTCGATCACTGCAGAATTAATGATCTTCTTTATATATGACGAATAATTTTTGATTTTTTTCTCATCTTCCAGCAGTTTCCAGATTTTTATTTTCACTTCTTGATAAATGTCCTCAGGATCGATTCCGTTTTTTTGAGGATGGAACTGCTGGATGGACCCTTTGATGAACAGCGAATATCTCTCCAGAACCTTTTCAAATTCCTGGAGTTTTTCTTCATCCTGACTCATAATGGATTGAGATTATACCATTGGATTTGGGCCTTAACAACGATCGGCCCATTAAATAAGAGTCTTTTTTCCCCATAATTTTCTCAGTTCAGGAAAAAAATGTAGATTTTTCTTCAAATTCGAGGATTGTTTGAAAACTCCAAGATGGAGAATGTCATACCCACAAAACTTATGGTTTTTCACCCCCAAAAGAAATTTATTATCTTAAGCTTGACTTGTTTTCCTTTATTTAATACCATTTCATTTCTCTGGCATTCAAGTGAAAAAAAATAATAAACCTCCACAAAATTCGCTGCAAAAGGATACACATGTGGGAAGAAACGGTTGAGTCCTCCCTCAAGTCAAAGACAGAAACATTCACATTGGTTCCTCCTTCATGGAAGAAAAAGGCGGACCCCTTTTTTATATTGATGATCGGGGTGATCGGAGGGATGATTGTTATTCTGGCTGTGAAGTTCCGCATTTTTCATTTATGGGTGGAATTATGGCAGAACCATCCTTTCTTGAGAAGGGCTAGTTATCCCTTGATGGGCTTAGCGTTTATCCTTTTGTTGGGACTTCTTTTCCGGACTGTCCTTTGGTTTCGCTACAAACCGATGTCTGTGGAACCCGGAGAAGAAATCGACTGGCCGTTTATCAGCGTGATCATGCCTGCTTTCAACGAGGAGGAATTGGTGGAAAGTTCCATCGATTCCATCTTCTCCTGTCATTATCCCCCCGAAAAACTGGAAGTGATCTGCGTCAACGATGGTTCCGCCGATTCCACTCTCCTGAAGATGAGAAAGGCCAAGCAGAAGTACAAAGAGAGATTGGAAATAATCCATGAGAAGAGAAATTCAGGAAAAAGGAAAGCTCTGTATTCCGGGTTTAAAAAATCCAGAGGGGAAGTGGTTATCACTGTGGATACAGACAGCAAAATTGATCCAAATGCCCTAAAGAACCTGGTGATTCCTCTCATCAAGGATGAACATACGGGGGCTGTAGCGGGAAGAGTGGAAGCCTGGAACGAGAAAGAAAATTTTCTCACCCGAATGCTTGCCATCCGTTATTCCATCTCCTTTAATTTCGGGAGAGCCTATCAGAGTGTTTATGGAGCGGTGTTTTGCTGCCCTGGCTCATTGACTGCTTACAGGAAGAATGTTTTGAGCCGGTTCATCCATGAGTGGGTGGAACAGGAATTCATGAATGCACCATGTACCTATGGGGAAGACCGAGCATTGACCACTCAAATGCTCAAAAGAGGGTATATGACCCGTTTTCAATCCAACGCCGTGGTCTACACCCGGGTTCCTTCTCGGTTCAAAGAAATGAACCGGATGTACCTTCGATGGACCCGGAGTTATTTAAGAGAATCCGTTTTGTTCGCTAAATTCATGTTTTCCAGGTACAGAAAAAAACACCGGATTCTTCCCATATTCGATTTTTTCTTTTTGAATTTTCTGCATCCTTTCCATCTCTATTCCATCGGTCTGGTGGTCTATTCTTTTTTCCTCCACCCTCTGTTCATTCTGCCCCATGTGGCCTTTTTCGTTGTGCTCTCTTTTCTCATCTCTCTTTATTACATCCGCACGAAAAGGAGTTTGGCCTTTCTCTACGGGATTCCCTATGCTCTGATCACGGCTTTTTGTTTGTGGTGGATCGTTCCTTTTTCGGCTCTGACCATGAGGAATCAGTCCTGGCTGACCCGCTGAGGGAAGATCTTTTGAAACAGGACCCAAATCAAGACTCCGGCTAAAAGAAAAAGAGTTCCCCACAAAAGCCACGCCATTTTCTGGGAGGAATAAATCACCTGATCGGACTTCCCCGAAACGATGAAACCGGCCCAGTA
>JAGXKI010000003.1 GCA_018335295.1 bacterium
CAGTCACTCCTTTCTCTGAAACCTTCATTTTACCATAATGGAAGCCGAATTTTTCTTTTTCTTCATGGGGTTCAATCGAGGATGTCGGCATTTTCATTTCTCTTTCCACTGGTATAAGATGATTCAGCAGAGCAAAAGGTTGCTTTTTGATAAAAAATATTTAATATTATGAAGGGAAGGGGAAGTAAATATTTTTAGTGAGGGAAAGGATTGAGATCTTCAAAAAATGAATCTAAAAAGAAGGGGTCAGACCAAATCTGGTCTGACCCCATTTTTCTTACGAATCATTCGGGTTGTGGTTTTGTTTCTTTAAAGAATCAAAAATAAAAAATCCTTCTTTATTTTTCTTCTTTTTCTGGTTCCGGTTCCATGTTGTTGTATTCCACTAAAAGTTTAAGCCACCAATCAGGATATTCCAGGGATTTTCTTTTTCGGTTTTCCGTATCATAATTCCACAGATGATTGAACTTGACCAGCAGATGATTTCCTAAATTCCACCACGCATCGATCACCCTGTGAGCGTTGTTGATGCAGTAATCCGTCAAAAAGCTGCGGGCTTCCTCAGGATCTTTCTGGTAGAGTTTTTCAGCCACCTCATCGATGGTAGAAGTCCTCTCCACAGCCGATTTTTCCCATTTTTCCTGGGCTCTTCTCACTTCCTTAATGGCATGGGAATAAACGACTTGAGTATGGAAATCCACATAATCAAAGGCCCATCGGGCCGAATTTCTGTTGAACTGCCAGTGATCTCCAATTTCAAAAGAATGGGGAATCTTTGTAATACCGGCATAAAGGGGCATGAAACAGGAAGTATCTTGAGCTCCAAAGGCAAGCCATACAATTCCTCCTACGGGATCGGGAAGCCAATCACGGCACTGAGTGACGGTCACGTACTCAGCTCTATTCACCCCGATGGGACGAGGGGTTTTGTACCGCTTTCCTTCCAGTTGGAATCCATAGGGAAGATAATTGGGGTTTTCAAACGCTCCTCCCTGTAATCCTCGGGCTGTGTAAAACTGAGTTCCTTCGTAGTGGTCCCGAGTGGTTTTCATCACCTCATAAACGGAAACCTTTTCATCCGGCTTCACCGAAAAAGGAAGCTCCATATTAGGGGTATCCGGACTGAAATTCTTGGATGGAGCCATCAAATCAAAAAACCTCCAAAGACGAGCTCTGGAGCCTTTACTGCTTGTGGCACTGGCCTTAGTCGGAGAATAGGCTTTCTTCCAGCTGAAAGGCTCTCCACTCTCGGGGTCGTAATAACCGTGTTCCACAGCGTAGGAAACTACATTGGAGGAAGCCATAAAATAATCGGGATTATCCAGATCTATCTCTCCGATCCGGGACTCATTAGGACAAACGCTGACATGATCATCGGGAACTCTTTGAGCACACCAGATGGCTCCAGGTTTTCCACTGTCCGGAGTCCACAAAGGACCTACAGGCATAATTTCAAAAATCCAGGCTTCGTTGGGATCAGAAACAGCCAGCATTTCTCCAGAATCCGTATGCCCATATCCGTGTTTTTCAGCCAATTTCCCCATAATCTTTATGGCTTCTCGGGCTGTTTTGGCCCTTTCCATAGCTATTAAAGTCAGCATGGTGATATCAAACTTAGCCGATGGAGTGGGATTTTCCATTTCTTCTCGGCATCCAATGGTGGATTCTCCCAAAGCCACCTGCTTGTCATTCATGTACCCAAACATCCCATGGAGATACCCATAAGTGTGGTCAGGCTGGGGAATTTCCAGACCAGTGAAATTTTCTTTATAAATCTCCCATTTCAATCCTTCGCTGGGGGGCCATGTGTGGAATTGGTTGATGTGGTAGATTTTCCGCTTGGAATCAGGCTTATGGTCAGCCGGAGGCACACGCCTCCAGGTCCAATCACACACGCCGCAATCACAGGTGTGGGTGGTCATGACCGAACCATCCGTGGAGGCCTTCTTTCCCACCAAAATGGACGTGCAGCCGTCCAAGGCCATCTTTTGTTTCTGATCCAATTTCCCTTCTTTATCAACAGGATTTTCCACGAACATAGCACCAGCAAGCCCTACAGCGAACAGCAGTATAATCCCTAAACCGAGTAATTTTTTATTGATCACGTAATGCCTCCTTTTAAAAGAATGATTGATTTGGTTCGAAGTACCGAAGATTTTCTCAGGAGATTCTTGAGGAAAAAGCTCTTTAAAACATTCCCCTCACAAGAATGTCTCTCTATTCGCTCGGTCTTCCCCATAAAAAATATTTATACTGACTTTATGGACAGATGTCAATTCACCAGGTTTTTTCCGTCAAATACAAGAGGGGAAGGGTATGGGATGACGAATCCCCTACCCTTCCCCTCTGTAAGATTTTTTAACCATTCTCGTCTCATCTGGCATCAAAAATCCAACTTGAAAGAACAATAAGCGAGTTTGTCTTCTTTAAACGTTCCAAATTTGGTGTTTTCATCTCCCCCGGAGACAAGGAACGCTCCGGCTTGAAGAGTGGCATAATCCAGCACTTTGTACTGGAAGGAAGGCATCCACACCATGGAGGTGCTGTCTTCAGCAAATTCCATCATCCCTCCCAGTTCAATCTTCAATTTCTCGTTCAATATCTTTAACTCAGCCCGTCCCACAATATAATCTTCGATTTCACCAAAAAATGTGCCGTTTTGACGTTTCAAAAACTGCTCTGCCTTAACCCCGTAATCCCGTTCATCAAAGAATCCATGAAGATACTGGGCATTCAGGTAAAGTCCATCTCCGACTCCCAGAGTGTAATCCATCCCCAAAACATACTTAAAATAGTCTTTTTCAAATAAAGGAAACACTGTCTTCTTCACAAGGTAGGTTTCACGAACATAATGAGCTTGACTCACGAACCCATCCATTTCTTTGGGTCTTACATAAGCGGCTTCACCCCAGAATCCCAAGGAAAAAACCTCTCCAGAAACGTCCACTCCCCAGACATCCTTCCGCGGATACTTATAAAACTGGACTTTTCTCCAGGGTTGGAAAGAGACTCCATAGAGAACAGGAAGATGATAATTGCCGTGATAATAGCTTAAACCCACATCTGTCTTGAAGAGAACAGTGGAAAACCGGAGGCCTAAATTAGTATTTTTGATCAGCCGCTTTTTTTTATCTATATCCACTTGATTGAAATAAAAATTGGGAGAGGAACCTTTAACCATCCTGGTAAACCCTGTAGGAAGAGGACTGTGCTGACTCGAAAGGAGCCAAACCAACTGAAATTGGGTCCAGTCAGAAAGATAAAATTCAAAATTCAAACCTGTCTGAGGACGTCGCTTTCCAAAGTAATCAGGATCAAAAGTCAAAAAATTGGCAAAATCGACCGGATTCAGGTTATCCACTACGTTCATCTTATCAGCGGTTCCCCATTGAATTCTCTGTTTTCCTACCGTTAGATCCAAGTTAGGCATGAGAAAATGATAGACTCGGATATACCCTTCATAAAGAAAAACATCGATAGGTTCTGTACGGGTAGGGGCTCCCAGGAAGCTGGATTCCGGAAAGGATTCCCGGGTGAACAGAGCATCCGGGCTGGAAAAGCTATCAAACCGGACCGAATAGGAAATATCTTTGGAAAGAAAACCGGAAAACTGAAGCCTTGTCTCCAGCCTTTTCGTGGCAAATTCACCACTTTCATGGGAAAAAAATTTTCCGTTGAGATTTTCTGTCAGAAAAGCTGAAGAAAAAAGCTTGACTCTTCCCGATACATCCAAATCCGCACTAAAAGCTGGAGTGAGCGCCAAAAAAAATAATGTCCATAGGAATATCAGTTTTCTCATTTGACCCTCCTTTTTAAAAATCTTCGTGTAAATATTTCGTCTTCAATTCCCTGGTCTACTTTTATATTATCCATATTAAGGGAAGACCAAGAACCTTCTTTTTTATTGTGCATGATAATCTTTACAGAAATCCAGTATTGATTGACTTTTTCATTCTTTTCTTCCATTACCTTCCATAAAGTTCCGTCCTCATCGTACATTTCCATCTTGCTCGGAAGCTGGCTCTGTTTGGACACCCACATTTTTATCCTTGGGTAAGGTTTATCAGCCCCTTTTTTCCGAATCAGTTCAAGCACCCATTCTTCATCATTCTCCTCCACAAGCACAGCTTTATAAAACTCAGCGAAGCCTGAAGTTCCCATGTCTTCATAGGAAAAGTCCGACCCCACAAAACTTTCTGTCTTGTTGTGGGAAGCAATCCTCCTTATCCTCCGAAACTCTGGAAGATAAAGGTACATCTGGTCATCGGAACGCACCAAAAATCCCATATTCTCCACATCCGGAGGAGACATAAATTTCATCATTCGCCAATCATCTTTATCCCCAGGATTATTCTTGGACCAGGTTTTCAATTTTCTCACTTTTTCCGTTCCACTGGAGCTCATAATTTTCATGGTCATCACTGCTTTTAAATCTTGGGGAGATTTCTCTCCGATCATTCTTTCATCCACTTTTTTCAAAATCTGCTCTCCTGTTATGGCTCCATATAAAATACTGAATCCAAACAGGAATCCTATAAAAAAAGCGATCCTCTTTTTCATTTTTTTCCTCCTAACCTGGATTACTCACGAGGTGTGACCCCGTTTTTTGCATTTCTTGTTACATACGCGCGGAAAAATTCTTTTAATTCATTCATGCTCTTTGTGTTCTTTATATGTCTCGGCCTTTTTTATGAATAGTTCGGGTTAATTTAGGCTTAAATAACAAAATAAGACCGGGTAGAATAGTGAGAGTGGATAAAGCAGCTAAAAACATAGACCCGGCCATAATTCCTCCAAAATGGCGAAGAGGACTCATAGAGGAAAACAGCAAAACCAAAAATCCAGCCATCACTGCAATGGAATTGGTCAAAATCGCCTTCCCTTTCTCCATGTAAGACTGATGGACTGACTCATTCAGAGAAACTCCTCTATCTAACCCACTAGAGACTCCATGGATGAAATGTATGACATAATCAATCCCCACCCCAATGGATACACTTGCTGTCATCATGGTCGCAAAATCGAGTCGGATACCAAAAAAACCCAAAAATCCGTAAATCACTGCAATGGTGAACAGAATGGGAATGACGGAAATGACTCCGGTGGAGAAAGATCGTCTCAGCATACTCATCAACAGAAAAGTCACTATCAAAGCTATCCCCAAAGATTGAATTTGAGAAGTGTAAAGAAAATGGTCCAGCTTGGCCAGAGCAGCGGGTTGTCCGCTCTGTTTGATTCTCTCAAACGGAATCTTTTCTCCTTGAAGATTTTGAGTTAATGGGCCCGGAAGCACAATCTTGCTATCCGCAATTTCATAGAACAGACCAAAACGTCTTTTACAGAAATTTTCGCTTTCCTTGGCTTTCAGGGGGAATAATTCATCTAACGAACCGCAGGCTCTCTGGGCAAAAGCAAAATGCAAGGATTCTTCAATCCTTAAACGTAAAGTTAAAGCTACATCAGAAGCAATCTGAGGATCATATTCAGAAGAAGGGACCCGTTGAGAAAGGATTTTCTCAAAATCTGATGGGGCCCCCTCACCAGAAGCCAACGATTCCAGCAGTTCAATAAACAATTTTTCTTTGATATTCCGGGATAAAAGAAAATCAAAATATTCAGAAAATATGTATTTTCTAAATTCCTTCTCCACCAACATCATCACATCTTCATCTTGAGGTCGAGGTGGGTTCTCAATCAATTCAAACAATTTCTTTTTAGCCCGAGACTTATCAAAATGGTCTCCCCCATAGTGGCGGCTCAACCAAGCCATTTCATCCACAAGATACCGGGCCTCTTTTTTCCGGAGACGTTTTCTTTTCTCCTGAGAAAACTCCTCCAGAGTGTATTCAAAAAGACCTTGAGAAAATTCTTCTTCCAGAAATTTTTTAACCTGTGATTTCATTTTCTTCATGAACGATGTCGCTGAAGTGGGCACTTTAGCCAGAACTAGAGTTTCAGTGTAGTCTTCAGTGATGAGCTGTTTCAATTCATCCCTTCCTTCCATAAAAAACCATAGATTGCTCACTCCTCGGTCGGTTTCGGGAATGTGATAGCGGCCGTTGAGTTTGTGATTCATTTCCTGAATGTAATCTGTCACAGAAAGAGGCCGGCTCACCTTGGGGAGGTTGTAAATATAATTTTGGGCCCTTCTCATGACCCGAAGTACAGAAGCCGACTTTATGTTTTCTGTTTTAAAATCAATAGTCAGAGGATAGGCTCCTCCAAAATTTTCTTTAACGATCCTTAAGGCCTTTCGAGGTTGACTGTTCCGAGGATAATATTCTGAAAAATTCACCTCTCTGTGAATAGAGAAAATTCCTATGCAAAAAATTCCCATGAGCACAAAGGCTGAGATCAACACTCCATTTCTCTGTTTCCTAATGAAACGGGATAGAAAACCCAAGGAAACAGAAAAACCTTTTCTCTTTTTTTTTGCCTCTGAGCCTTTTTTCCGGGAGACCGCAAATCCTGCCGGGATAAAAATGAGGGAAATGATCATAGCAAAGAAGATTCCCGCGGCTGCTTGAAGTCCAAAATCTCTGATTAAACTCAAACGGGCGGAGGCAAAAGAAAGAAAACCCACCACCGTGGTGACTCCCGCCATGACCACAGGAACAGTGACTCCGGAAAGAGAGCTTTTGAGATTTGTGTTTCTGTCCTGTGAATACTCGATTTCATGGAAAAGTTTATTCACCACATGAATTCCGTAAGCCGACCCTAAAGCCACCAGAAGCACCGGGAGAGCTGGAGTGATCAAGGTCATGGGCCATCCCATCCATCCCATCAGGCCAAACACCCAAACAGAAGCGATCACCACCACGGACGAAGGGAAAAACACTCCCTTAAAATTTCGAAAACTGAGATATAGAACAACCAGGATCAATAAGATAATGATAGGGACCAATTTTTTTAAATCTGAAGAAATAAATTCATCTGCAAAATAGGCATCTGAAGGAACACCTGAAAAATAAAATTGAGCGGCCGGAGACAGATTTTTTTCCACCGCCGGTTTAACCACCTCTCTAAAAATTTCAATGGTATCTCCATCGGGTTTAATATAAATGGCCGCGGACAACCATTCACCATCAGGAGAAATGACCTGGTTCACATAATCTTCCTCAGATAGAGCATAATCCTTGAGCGCCTGAATCTTTTGAGGAGATTGAGGGATATCCTGAAGAAAGTTACGGACCTCGATGCCTCCTGGGATTTGAGATATCCTGGGGATATTGGAAATGGAAGTCACCCAAAAGATTTCTTTATGTGCTTTCAGTTCCTCGGTTAAAGATTGAACTCGGCGGAGGATTTCAGGGGAAAAAGTTTTTCCTTCCCTGGCTTTTATCACCACCATAACCAGTTCATTCGTTCCAAATTTTTCTCCTGTCTCCAGGAGCATTTTTAGGACGGGGTCTCCTTGAGGAAGCCACTGAATCAACCTGTTTTCGTAATAGAGATTCTTCATCTGGTAAGCCAAACCGAGGGTCAGGATAAAAATGAAAAGGAGAAGAAGCCATCTTTTATTGACGATGAAAGAAGCTAATTTTTTTATCATTGATATCCTCTGTTAGTGAATGTTCACTATCAATAATCCATGACCTTCAAACAAATCCTTGAAGTATTCTTATGCTTTTATTCCTGTAAAGAATTGGGTCAGAAGATGATCCCCGATTTCCACCAGAGAAGACTTTCTGTTTTTTATGGTCCAGTACGAAAAAGCGGTCTGAACAATTCCCAGAAAGTGAATGGCTCCCACGGTCACATCCACGTCGGATTTAAAAATTTTAGACTTTTTTCCCTTTTCTAAAATTTCTTCCAGTCCAGCCACCATGTTGCTGATGAGATGATCCAGTTTTTGAAGAAGGGATGTCTCCCCGATGTGTATTTCATCTGAATAAATGATCTTGAATAAGCCCGGATACATTTTCAGAAATTCAAGGTGATTTCTGAGGAGCATCTTCAGTTGATCCACCGCATTCTTGGGGGTTTCTTTTATCTCCTTTATCTGTGACTGTGCTGCCAAATCGGCATCCTTTAAGATCAGAGAAATGATTTCTTTCTTCGACCTAAAATGACGGTAAAGTGCGGATTCAGTGAAACCTACCTCCTGAGCAATCCGGGCCACGGTTAATCCTTTTATCCCATACCTATCCATAATTCGGAGAGATGTATCGATAATTTCTTTTTTCCTCGAGTCTTCTCCAAACGGAAAAACTGATTCTTTCATAGTGAATACTCACTCACATATTACTCGTATAAAATCACTTGTCAATACTTTTCTTTTTCTGGAATTTTAAGACACGGGCTACAAAAGTCTATATCATTTCTATAAGAGTATCCTTAATCACTTTCATAGAAATCGGATCCACCTTGTCAAATACATTGTAAACAGGAACCTCAGCCGGGGATAATTCTTTCACCCTTTCATACACCGGGGGAGAGGTTAAAAGAGCATCCGACTGCTGGAGAAGCTTATCCACTTTAGGTTTGTTTTTTAAGATACTACACATAAGCTCAACATCGGAGCCTAATTCTTCCTTAAGTATGGCTTGGTAAAAGGACAGAGATTCCGGGTCCCTGCATATAAATCCAAAGGTGGAATCTTTTTCAAAAGAAAAGTTTATTGAAATCACGTTTTAACCCTCTCGTCAAGAAATCTTTCTATTCCCTTCAAGGTTGTTTACCGATTTCTTTGGAGACATGTCATTTCCACAGGTTAAATCCTTTATTAGACCCAAAGGTTCTTTCCCCATCTTAACAAGAACCCCATGAAGCCGAATCGTCTTTTTTACTTCTCTTTTTGATTTTCTTTTTCAATCCGTTAGCTGGAAAAAGAAAAATCTTTAGGAAAATTCCGGCTATTCACACAAAAATAAAAATAAGAATAAAATATATTATTATGGAAAAAACCCCAGCCGCCGGAACAGAAATAACCCAGGCAGTAAAAATACGTTTGATGACATTCAGGTTGAGAGCAGATATTCCCCGCGCCAACCCCACTCCCATGATGTTTCCGATGGAAACGTGGGTGGTTGAGACCGGCATTCCCAGACGGGAACAAATAAGTACGGTAAAAGCCGCTCCGAATTCGGCTGAAAATCCACGGGTGGGAGTGATGGAAGTTATTTTCTTACCCACTGTTTCCATCACTTTATAACCCCAGGTATATATGCCAAAGGCCAATCCTAAACCGCCTAAAAGCAGCAGCCAAAAGGGGATAGAAACCTGTGTTCCCATCTCATGAGACTGAACGATGACCACGATAGCCGCCACGGGACCAATGGCATTGGCCACATCATTAGCTCCATGGGAAAAGGATTCAAAACTGGCCGAGAGAACCTGAAGAGGGCAGGCCATCCGTTCCACCTGAGAATAGGGATCTTCCTTTTTTTCCTTGTATTTCTTCAGGATTATCTTTCCTCCCCAATATCCTCCCAAACCCACCACAAAAGAAATCACCAGTGATTCCCATAAGGGGAGATGAAGATGAAGATTTTCCAATCCTTTGTAGATAATGGCCAGAGTGATAAAAAAGCCCACTAGTCCAGAAAAATAGGGGCCTATTTTCTTTGTCTGCTTGATGGGTTCGGTAGAACTCAATATAAATTTTTTGATGATGATAAAAATGAAATAGGAAATCACAGCTCCAAAGACAGGAGAAATGATCCAGCTCAGAACCACATACAGAACCACTATCCATTTTATCCCCCCAATCCCCACACTCACCAGACCAAAACCCAACACACCCCCAATAATGGAATGAGTGGTGGAAACCGGAAGTTTAAAATGAGTAGCGATATTCACCCATAAGGCTGCGGCCAAAACCGAGGACAGCATGCCGTAGACAAAATACTGGGAAGCCCCCTCAAACTGCATGGGATCGATCAAGCCTTTACGGACGGTATTGGCCACGTGGCTTCCTACCAGGACCGCCCCTATAATATTCCCCAATGCGGCGACAAAAACGGCTTTTTTTATGGTCAACGCCCCCGAGGCCACTGAAGTAGCCATGGAATTGGCTACATCATTCGCTCCGATGTTGATCGCACTGTATAAACCTACACAAACAGCAATAATAAGTATGATGACATACGTATGCACATCGACCTCTCTTCCTTAGGTCCCATTTTTGTGTTAAAGGTCAATCCTGTTTCAAGTGTTGTGGAGCATCGTCCTCATCTGGTCGCTGCTGTTTTCAGCGTGATTAGCCAGAGTCCCTAATTCTTTAAAAATATTCATCCACATCATCACCGAAACAGGGTCCAACTTCGCTTCAATCGAGAACATTTTTTGGGCGGCTTTCATCTGAGCCTTGTCTGCCTCCCATTCCTTCTGTTTTACTTCTTCTATGAGCTCGGTCACTTTATGGGCTTCCACTCCACCAAATGAGGTTTCCGCCAAAACTTTTATCTCGCTGGAAACAGCCATGGCCTTTTTGTACGTCTCCAAAACCTTGTTCACCAATTCCTTCAATTCGGCCTGGATTTCGGGAGGAACCTTGGTTTCTCTTATAGTCATCAGCGCAGCCAAGTCTTCGGCTGAATCCGCAATGTTATCCTGTTCTTTCAAAAATCTCAATAAATCATCTCTATCTACGGGCATGAATAAACTTTTATGAAGTTTGTTCCTGATTTCCTTTTTCAACAAATCAGCTTCATGTTCCGCTTTGAAAATCTTTTTGGAATACTTTTTCACTTCCTCTTTATCGCCCTGGATAAAAGCAGACACCATAGGCTCCACCAAATCCACACAATCTTTAACTTTCAACATATGCTGATAGAGAGGCTCAAAAGGAGATTTTCCAAAAAGTTTGTTTATAATGGTCATTCCATCACCTTTCCTCGAATAAAAATTCCAATCAAAATTTATTATAATTCATCGACAAAAGAAATCAATGTGAAATCATCTTCATTTTTTTTTACCCCGTTTTAATATTTTTTCAATCCTGGACTCCATATTTTTATAATGGGTTCCCTGCCAGTAAACCCGGCCGCACTGAGGGCAAACAGCGAATTTCTGAGCATTTCGATAAACAAACGGAGTGACCAAATTTTTGGCTTTTCTCTTGGGGATTCGTTTGAGGTGGGCATTGCACTCTACACACCGGGAATATGGCTTTATTTTTGTCCACAGATTGAATTCATCCAGAACTTGAGCCGCTTGTTCCTGCCAGTTTTCGCTTTTTATAAAAAGAGTCTGAACATTCTGAGTATTCTCGATGATTCCTGTATCCCGGGTTAAAAGAACTCGGTCTTCTTTTCTGGCTTTATCGATCAGTTCAGAATCTTCTATCTTGTTGTAATATGTGGTGTCAAATCCTAAAACTTTCAACCATTTGGCCAATTTCCCCAGCATGCAGTCCACTATAAATTTCATAGACAAGGGTCCTTTTCAAATAGTATAAAAGACCGTACATAGGTTTCAACTCGGATTTTAAAAAATTCAGAAGTGCCGTTCATATGGTGGACGGTAGGGGACTTGAACCCCCGACCTCAGCGTTGCGAACGCCGCGCTCTCCCGACTGAGCTAACCGCCCACTCTGTTGAGTTTCTTTATATTCGACCAAAATCAGCTTAAAATCCGGTCAATATCTTTGTCTTCCAGGGTTTCGTTTTCCAAAAGGCCTTGAGCCAACCGATCCAGCTTATCCTTGTTCTCATTCAAGGTTTTGATGGCCTTATTTTCCATATCCCCGACTATTTTCTGAATCTCTTCATCAATGATCCGGGCGGTCTCCTCACTGAATTCTTTGGGTTGAGCCATTTCCCGGCCCAAAAAAAGATGCTGCTCTCCCAAGCTGAAGGTCACAGGCCCCACTCTATCGCTCATCCCCCATTGAGTGACCATCCGGCGGGCTAAGTCGGTTACTTGTTTAAGGTCGTTGTAAGCTCCATTGGACACATCTTTAAATTTTATTTTTTCGGCGGCCCGTCCTCCCAGCATAACAGCGATTCGGTTTAACAGGTAATCTTTTTTTAAATTATGCCTGTCTTCTTCAGGAGTTTGTTCAGTGGCTCCCAACGAACGCCCCCTGGGAATGATGGTGACCTTCTGTACCGGATCTGTGCGGGGGGTTAATTTGGCCATCAGGGCATGGCCACCTTCATGGTAGGCGATTATTTTCTTCTCTTCCTCACTAATGATATCCTCACGTTCATGACCCAAGAGTATTTTGTCCCTGGCTTGATCGAATTCCCCAAAAGAAACTTTCTTTTTGTTTTTTCGTCCTGCCAATAAGGCTGCTTCATTCACCAGATTTTTTAAATCGGCTCCGGAAAACCCTACTGTCCGTGCCGCTATGTTTTGGATATCCACATCTTTTTTCAGAGGCACTTTTCTTGTATGGATACGCAGTATTTTTTCCCGAGCCTTTTTTTCCGGCAAATCAAGGCTTATCTGTCTGTCAAAGCGGCCCGGACGGGTTAAAGCGGTGTCCAGGACATCTGGACGGTTAGTGGCTGAAAGGACGATCACCGATTCATGGGGAGCAAACCCATCCATTTCTGCCAGGATTTGATTCAGAGTTTGTTCCCTTTCATCATGGCCGCCCCCGAGTCCCGTCCCTCTGGCTCTCCCGATGGAATCAAGTTCATCGATAAAAATAATGGAAGGAGCCTCCCTTTTGGCAGTGGAAAACATATCTCTCACTCGAGAAGCTCCCACTCCTACAAACATCTCGATAAATTCCGATCCACTGATGCTGAAAAAAGGAACGTCGGCTTCTCCTGCACAAGCTCGTGCCAGAAGGGTCTTCCCCGAACCAGGAGGTCCGACCAACAAGAGCCCTTTGGGAATGTCGGCTCCTAATTCTTTGAATTTATTTGGATTCTTTAAATATTGAACGATCTCCTTCAGATCTCTTTTGGGATTTTCCAGACCCGCCACATCATTAAACGTTTCTTTGCTGCTGGTTTTTCTGTATCTTCGAGCTTTTGATTTCCCGATGTTGAAAAAGCCGCCGCCTCCTCCGCCAAATTTTTTCATCTGGTTCTGCATTCTCTTTCTCATGAACACAAAATATCCAATGAGCAAGGCCCATGGCAGTAGGAAAATAAGGAGAGTGGGAAGCCATGTGCGGTTCTCTTCTTTAGCGTGAATGTTGACTCCACTGTTTTCTAAAATATTGATTAACTCGGTGTCTTCCACTGAAGGTTTAACGGTTTGAAAGGAAGTGTAGGATGTCTCTCCTTTCTCTGGTTTATATGCTTTTTTGAAACTTCCTTGGATCTTCTGACCCTGGATGGTGACTTCAGAGATATTCCCCCTTTTGACCTGCTGCTTAAATTCGGAATAGGATAAATCCGCAGACTCTTGAAATTTAAACACGTTGGAAAAAAATAAAATCACCACAAAAATAAGAAGAATCCAAATAAGCACTCCCCAGGGAAATTTGGATTTTCCTTTGAGCTGGTTGAACGGATTGAACGGCTTGGATTTGTTTGAATTATTCATTTTTTGGTTCATTTATAAAATATTAAAAACTCCTCTCATATTGATCTTTAAACCGGATCCAAAAAGAAATATTAATATTCACTTCAATTTTATTATACCTCATTCTCTAATTCAACTGCCCGGAGACCGCCTCTTATTGAAAAGAAAGGAGCGGAATAATGACTATGATATCGACAAAGAATAGAACGCGGGATGTTTATTTGATTTCTTTTATTTCTTCCAGTACCTTTATATTCCGTTTTTCCATTTCATCCATGAACTCAGAATAAATCTTTTCATCGATTCCGTCTTCAGGAGCCACAATTCCCTTTCCTTTAATTTTCCCTTCAGCTGTAAACTTCGCCCCTACAGCCACAGGAAACCCAGTCACTCGGGCCATAGAGGAGAGCCCGGTTTTTGGATCCGCTTCATCCCACATGTAATAATCAACCCTCATCTTCTTTCCATCTTTCATCCCTGTAACTGTGTTCCACATCACACACACATCTCTGTCTCCCTCTAGAGGTTGAAGCTTGGGCTTAATAATAGAAAGGAAGAATTCTCTTGGTGAGACTTTGACGCCTTTGATTTCCACGGGATTCAAATCCAGCATTCCGCATTCCTTAAGTGTTTGAATTCCTTCCCAATGACCGGGCCAGCGGATGGTTTTTTCAGCAAACTCTTGAAGCTGGGGGCGGGTGTCTATAAAGCTGGGCATACCTGGGGTAACCGCACACATCAATTCTTCATTTTTGCCAAATTTATCAAACTTGAACCTTTCTTGATCCGTCATAGCATTGACTTCCACCACTTCCCCATTCTTGATCACGTTCAATTTGACCATATATTCACGGAGCACATGTTCGAAGGCCCAGGTGATCATGTATCGTAAGGGATGATTCTGCGCCGCTTCTTTGGAAGGAATTCCTCCAACTCTGGCGATGGCCGTTTCCGCCTTGTCCAATTTTCTTATTCCTTCTCCTGTAGTCACATTGCTCAATCCCGGGGCAAACCCCATTCCATCCAGAAAAGTCATGCCGTTTTCCTTTCCCTTTTCATTCAACCAGTCCCCGTATTCGTTCAGACTCTTTCCTTGTGGAAGTTCCAATCCTTCGGTCTCGTAGGGATCCGGTCTTTTATGATACTCCTCCAGCATATCCACAATATGAAATCCAGCTTCCACTGCACTGTGAACCAAGTTGTAACTGGTCTTTCTATCGGGAAGAGCAATAACTCCTACATCATATTTTCCCATTAAGCTTTGAGTTTCCTCCCGGTTAAGGATATCCAGCGAATGGGCTCGGACTTTCTCACTCCCGGTCCATTCTTTTATCTTTTCCAGAGCTTCTTTACGCCTTCCCACGATTCCTATGGTTTCCACTTGGTCATCTTTAGCCAAATCCCAGGTCACGGCCTGGCCGATCAGCCCAGATCCTCCAAATACAAGAATTTTCATTTCATTTTCCTCCTTTAGATACAAATATTATTTTCAATTTACCTGGATTATTCATCCATTATTATTTTCCCTGCGCAAAAACAAAGTCTGGGTAGGATAGGCAAATTCGATTCCCTCCTCCTGAAATCTTCTGTAGATCTCCAAGTTGACAGCCTGTTGGATATCCATATAGAGATAGTAATCAGGGCTTTGGACATAATAAACAATTTCATAATTCAGTGAAAAATCCCCGTATTCTTTGAAGTGGGCTCTATCCAAACGGGCATTTTCCTGCTTTTCCAGGACTTCTTTAATAATCTGAGGTATCTTTTTCAGTTTTTCGTACGGAGTCTGATAAGTCACCCCCAGGGTGAATACAATTCTTCTCTCCACCATCCGCTTGTAGTTGCGGATCCGGCTTTTCAACAGGTCGCTGTTTGCAAAAATAAGTTGTTCTCCGGAAAGGCTCCGAACCCGGGTGGTTTTGAGCCCCACATGCTCAATGGTGCCCAGATAATTGTCTACAATGATAAAGTCCCCGATGACAAAAGGTTTATCCAAGACGATGGAAAGGGAAGCAAACAAGTCGCCCAAAACATTCTGCAGAGCCAGAGCAACAGCCACACCCCCGATTCCCAACCCTGCTATCAGTGCGGAGACCTCAACTCCCAAGTTGTCCAAGGCCAGCAAAAGAACCACCGTCCACAGGGCGATGCGTCCGATAAACCCAAGGGCCGTAAACGTGGTCACAGTGGCGGCATCTTCTTCCATCTTATCCTTCTTGTACCTATTGATCCAGTATTCGATGACCACTGAGCCCCAGATTCCTCCTTGAATCAACAAAGCGATAACCAAAACTTCACCCAGCACTTTTTCTACTACTGGAGGCAGGGTGAGAAGCAGTGATCCAATGTAAACGGAAACCACAAATAAAACATAAAATTTGACCTTTTGGAAAAGATCAGCGACGAGATCATCCAGCGTGGTTTCGGTCTTTTGGGCTAACACCCTGAATTTTCGCGAAATCAGGGAAAATAAAAGTCGGATGATAACCCAAACCACTCCAAAAAGAAGGAGAGCCATAAGCCACTCTTTGATGGTATTTTGATAAAAAGTCTGCTCTAAAAATTCCATGTTCTCTTCCCCTTATCCTTTTTCATCCCAAAGAATTAGGGTTAACTGCCCAATAAACTCAGAACGTGTGTTTAACGCTTATATCACAAGAAAAAATCAAGGTCAACCAACGGAACTAGGAAAGCGGGCCCCAGCGGATTGTCCCGATTTCTTCAAAATCTCTCTCCCTTAAGAAAATTCATCTACCCTCAAACCCCAAGAACCCTAAACTCTCACTCCCGCCACCTCGACATTACGTTTAGGAAATGATTTTTTCAGTTTCCTCGATCTTCTCCCCATAAACTTTATGGACGAAATCCTTATCAAACTCTTTCTCTTCCTCTAATATTTCCTGCTGTTCTTGAGCGCTGAAGTATTCCATGACCGGGATGAAAAAATTTTTGTCTTCTTTTTCTATATGTTTGGGGTAAAAAACAATGAGTTCCTTTAAAATTCGAGAAATGGTTTCCAACTCATTTTTATCTCCCTGTTGATATTTTCGGTGAGAATTCATGAGAACCTTTACTTTTTTTCTTCCCCATTTGTGCTCTTCCACCAACTCCTCCATGGTCTTTTTATGTTCTGGGGAAAGACTCTTTTTTTTCAACTCTCTGAACAATATATCCTCTTCTTTTCCATGATGCAGACGGTCGGCATAAACCCGTATAAAATCAACGAATACAGGAACCATCTCAGGTTTAATTCTTTGTTTTTTATCAATCTGCTCCTTTCCCTTATTCATGACATTGATCATCCGTTCAATGACTCTGTGCTCGGTCATCAAAGGACCCACAGGCATCACCATGGCTCACTCTCCTTTATCAAATATAATTTTAAGTGAAAGCCTCCAGCTCTTGAGGTCTTCCTTAGAACTCTAATTTTCTACGGTTGAACCCATTTCAGAGACTTTAAACTTTGCCCTACCACCAATGGAATCAAACTCATCCCCAATATCAAACCCCAACCTGCGGCTCCAGGCACCTCCACACTGAGCACCTCAGAGAGGACTGGAAGGTACACAGCCGATAAAAGCAATCCCACACATAAAGCCAAAGCTCCCCATATGTAAGGGTTCTTTGTGACATCGTTCTGGATCCACCCTAAATTCCCGTTGCGCATGTTCAGCACATTCCATACCCGGGCAAATCCAAGAATGAGAAAAGACACTGTCACCGCTTCCTCTTTTCCCATATGAAATCCTTGAAGAGACCATACCAATCCTCCAAGCGCCGCTAAAGCGATCAAAATCCCATGCACCCCCACAGAAACCCAATGCATTTGAGTTAAAATGGGCTCCTTACTCCCTCGAGGGGGGTTTTCCATGATATGGGGATCTCCTTCTCCCACTCCCAAAGCCAAAGCAGGAAAAACATCGGTCACCAGGTTGAGAAACAATATCTGGAGGGGAAGAACGGGTAAAGGAAGATTCACTCCAGAGGCAATACCTACAGTCAGTAAAGCCCCTAAATTGCAAGAGAGAAGATACAGCATAAACTTGCGAATGTTATGAAAAATCACCCGTCCTTGAGCCACAGCCGAGACGATAGTGGAAAAAGCATCATCCTGGAGGATCATATCCGCAGCCTCCTGGGCCACCTGAGTCCCTCTTCCTCCCATCGCCACTCCGATATCCGCTTTCTTTAACGCTGGGGCGTCATTTACCCCGTCTCCGGTCATGGCTACCACAGCCTCCTCTTCCTGATGAAGCTGAATCAAATCCAGTTTCTGTTTGGGGCTGACCCGGGCAAATATAGAGGCTCCCAGAATTCGCTTTCTTTGGCCATTTGTTAAATCTGGAGTGCTTTTGATATCTCTGCTGTGAATGACCTCAGCCTTTTCATTTTTGACAATCCCTATTTTCAGGGCGATATTATGGGCCGTGAGCGGATGATCTCCTGTCACCATAATCACTTGAATCCCTGCTTCCAAACATTTCTCCACTGAATCGCTCACTTTTTGCCTGGGAGGGTCCAAAAATCCTATCAATCCCAGAAGAGTCAAGTTTTCATAGGGATTGGAGTTTATATCCGCTGTGTTTTTCCGGGCGAAGGCAAGAACTCGAAGCCCTTCCCTGGTCATTTGTTCATTCCGTCTCTGCCATCTATCGAAATCCTCATGGGAAAAATTTCTCTCTCCCTCCTCGGTTAAAACTCTCTGGGACACGTTCAATACAGACTCAGGGGCCCCCTTAACGGCCACGTAATATCCATCATCTCTCTCATTATACGTAGCCATCATCTTCACATCCGGATCAAATGACTCCTCCCGGGCTTCTGGCATAGATTGGACCAGTCGGTAGCGCTCATATCCTCCTTTCTCGGCGGTCCACAATAAAGCAGCTTCCAAAGGTTCTCCTACTGCCTGGATCTCTCCCTGTTTATTCCTTTGTAGGGAAGCATTATTACAGAGTAATCCCACGGTCATGATTTCTTCCCAGATTTTATTCCAGAAGCCTGGAGAAGAATTTTTTTCCATAGAGGAAGACGGCTCCGAATCTCCTTCATTTTTCTTGAGAGATATCTCTCCATTATCCCAGACCACTTGGGTGGCGGTCATTTGATTTTCGGTCAATGTACCCGTTTTATCTGTACAAATAATGTTGGTCGATCCCAAGGTTTCCACCGAAGAGAGACGGTTGACTAAGGCATTTCTCCGGGCCATTCTCCAAACCCCTCTGGCTAAGGCGATGGTGGCCACAATAGGAAGACCCTCTGGGATAGCGGCCACTGCGAGAACAATCGAAGTCTCAATCATTAAATAGATTTCTTTCCCGGCCACTATCCCCACCGCCGCCACCAAAGCCGCAATCATCAAAGTCAACCAAATGAGCCTCTGTCCTAATTGATTGAGTCTTTTTTCCAGAGGAGTGATTTCCTCTTCCGCCTCTTCAACCAAAGAAGAAATGTGTCCCAGTTCCGTATGCATGCCTGTAGCCACCACCACGCCTTCTCCCGAACCTTGACTCACCGCTGTTCCCTTGAAAAGAGTATTATCTCGTTCTCCTAGGGTAACCTTCTCTTTTACAGGTTGAGTGTGCTTTTTAACCGGAAAAGATTCCCCGGTTAAGGCAGATTCATCCACTTGGAGTTTGGAAGCTTGAGTAAGCCGTGTATCGGCCGTAACAATATCCCCTCCTTCAACTATTAAAATATCTCCAGGAACCACCTGTTGGGCTGAAATTTTTTTCACTCCTCCTTCCCGCCGGACTTTAGCGGTAACCCTTCCCATGCGTCTCAAAGATTCCATAGAACGGACCGCCCTCAATTCTGTCAAAAAGCCGATCACAATGAAAATCACGATGGCCACACAGATAGCCACTCCTTGAATCCATTCTCCCAGAAGAAAGGACATTCCCGAAGCCACAAACAGGAGGATAATGATGAGATTCTTGAGCTGATTGACCAGGAGAGTCCAACTACTTTTTTCCTTAACGGCCCGAAGGCGGTTGGGGCCCTTTTGGTGAAGTCTTTTTTTGGCTTCCGAAAGACTCAATCCTTTTTGGGGGTCCACATCAAATTTCTTTAAAATATCTCCCTTTGATTGAGTCCAGTATTTGTTCATGGCGTCGATACCAATCCTTTAAGAAACGAAAGAAGTAGGTGAAAATCGAAATGACACGTTTTTTTTCAGAATATAGCAATAGCAGGATCCAGTCAAATCATATTTCTCTAACCGATTCCCCTCCAAAGCCTATTGATTCTCTCTGGACCCCTAATTTATTTTATTTTATAAATTCTTTAAAATAATGATGAAAAAAATGAAATGAAGTGTACAAACGAGAGCATGTATCAAATCAAGAACATATCCTATTCAATCGGTGATCATCCGTTGTTATCTGAAATCACCTGGTCTATCCCTCAAGGAAGGCGAGTGGCTCTCATCGGTCCTAACGGAGCCGGAAAAACCACCCTCTTTCGGATTCTATGCGGAGAAATCACAGATTACAGAGGATCCATCATCCAGCCCAAAAATTACCGTATAGGGTATTTGCCTCAAGAAGAAAGAAATATTCAAGGAGATACCATTCTCCGCAGTACCTTGGAGGGACGAAAGGAAGTTCTGGATTTGGAAAAGAAATTAACTGAGTTAAACCATTCTCTGAATAACTCTAGGAAAGATCAAAGTCCTCTATTAGATAAACTCGGTGACCTGGAACGAAAATACGAAGCTTTAGGGGGATACCGATTGGAAGCCCAGGCCAAGGCTATCCTTTCAGGGTTGGGTTTTTCAGAAAAAGACTTTTCCCGTCCTCTCTCTGAGACCAGCGGAGGATGGAGAATGAGGGTTTATCTGGCTCGACTTCTCCTCAAAGATCCTGATCTCCTGTTGTTGGATGAGCCCACAAATCACTTAGATCTTCCCGCATTAGAGTGGCTGGAACAGTATTTGTTCCACTACACAGGAAGTGTGGTCTTCATCACCCATGACCGTTTCTTTATCGACCGGCTGGCTCATCACATCTATGAATTGAACCAAGGAAGACTCCAACACTACCCCGGAAACTACCACCAGTATGAAAAGAAGAAACGACAGGAACGGGAACTTCTGGAAAAAAGATGGAAAGAACAGCAGGAAGAGCGGAGAAGACAGGAAAGGTTTATTCAGAAAAACAGAGTGAGATCGGACCGGGCCGCTCAAGTACAGAGCCGCATCAAACAGCTGGAAAAAATGAAAGAAGTGATCCTTCCCCCTCCTCCAACCCGTCTTCGTTTTCATATTTCTGTAGACAGGCCTAGTTATAAGGACGTTTTGAAAATTGAAAACATGTGGTTCCGCTATCAAAAGGATTGGATCTTCCAGGATATCCATTTCCATCTGACCCGAGGAGAGAAGGTGGCCCTGGTAGGTGTCAACGGAGCTGGAAAAACCACTCTAACTAGACTTATTATGAAGGAACTTCACCCCCAGAGAGGTTCCATTCAGTTGGGGAACAGGACCGCTATTGGCTCCTACGCTCAGCACCAGACAGCTTCCCTGAATATGGAAAAAACTATTTTTGAAGAAGTGGCCTCCACAACCCCCACAAATCACATCCCTAAGATCAGAGAAGTGCTGGGGATTTTCCGATTTCAGGATGAGGAGGTTGATAAAAAAATAAAAGTTCTTTCAGGAGGAGAAAAAGCTCGGGTGGCTTTAGCCAAGAGGCTCCTTTCACCGGTTAATTTCTTGATCATGGATGAACCCACCAACCACCTCGATATGAATTCAAGGGAAGCTTTGGAACATGCCCTGGCTCAATATGAAGGGACCGCCCTTCTTATTTCCCATGACCGTTATTTTTTGGACAAACTGGTCAATCGGGTGGTGGAAATTAAGAATGGAGCGCTCAAGGAATACCCGGGGAACTATTCCTATTATCTGGAAAAAAGAAACCAAGAATCCAAAGAATCTCTAGATTCTCCAAAAAAATCACCTCAAGAGAAAGAAACCCGAAAACAACAAAGACGCCGTGAAGCCGAGGCCAGACAGGCTGTAAGCAAAAGGCGAAACCAACTCAACCAAGAAATCGAAAATATCGAAGCAAAAATCCACGATTTAGAAAAAGAAAAATCAGAAATCGAAGAAAAAATGTCCCAACCCAAAACCTATAAAGAAGGAGATCTCATCGTCTCCCTCCAGAAAAACCATGCCCGGATCCAAACTGAACTGGAAGACCTGTACAAAAAATGGGAAGATGCCAAGTTGGAACTTGAGGAGATATTGAGCCAGCTTCCTTAATTCCTTCTTATGGTCTATCCCTTTGAAAAATAGCCCCGATCACAAACCCGAGAAAAAACATAGCTAACAGAGGAAGAATCCGGGGGACTCTCACTTCCCAGAAAAACAACCTCCAACTTCCAATCTCAATGTTCTGGAAGAGGATGATTAAAAACAAAACCATAATAATCAGGATCCCGATAGCTTTAGGCTTCATGGAAAATCTCCATTAGTTTTTTAAATACCCTATTCCCAAAGTCAAAATTTTAAGATTCCAAGAGACTTCAAGAAATCCGGATCAATGTCAACGCTCCAAATGGAAATCATCCGGGCCCCTTATCTAGATATGGCTTGGGTGAGTTTTCGAATAACCGCAGACACATGGGGCCTGGCTGTCCTGAGGAGGTTCCTTTTTTCCATCTCTGGAGAAACATTTAACTTTTGATTAAATATTTATCCGGTTTTTCATCCATATCAATAAAATTATCAGATTCCTCTATCAATTTCTGAGAACAGGATTTTCCAAAGGCCATGATTTCAACAAAACATCCCAATGCACTTTTTACATGCTTGATCAAAGGCACGAAATCCCCGTCTCCGCTCACCAGCACTACCACATCCAGTTTAGAGGCCAACTCAATCATATCCATGGATATTCCGATATCCCAGTCTCCCTTTTTGGCTCCTCCATAGAAGATTTGAAGGTCCTTGGCTTTCACCTCAAATCCAATACTCCGGAGGGCATCAAAAAAATTAGCCTCCTCTTTCACATCCGCCTTTATCACATAAGCAATCGCTCGGATCAAAGATCTTCCTTTGGCGGCTTGGTTGAGGATACTTCTGAAATTGACCTTTTTTTTGTAAATATTTCGGGCCGAATAATAAAGATTCTGAACATCCACAAATAATCCTATCCTTTGGCCTTGGTAAAGATTGACTTTCTTTTTGTTGCTCATAAGATAACCTTAATTTTGTATCTAAACAATTTTTCTTCAGAATAGTAGCAAAGGGGGTTAAGCAAGTCAACTGGAGAAAGAAAAGTGTAAGCATCTCTTATTCCGTGATAGGGGGTGAGGGATGGGGGTCGTCAGCACGCTAATTTCACCCATCGAGAACTCTGGGGAAAAGCTCCGCTTTCCCCCTTCCGACGGTCGCTCAAGCTCCCTGCCTCCCTTCTCGGGCTTACACCCTGCGACCAAGGGGCCATACCCCCTTGGATCCCCCACTGATTTGTGAAGATTCCCAAATCAGTCAAATTAGCTCCCATTCGGACTTCGCTCTCCTCTCCTATGGAGAGGAACCGTGCCCGCTCAGTCCTCATAGGGGCTTCCTCACCCCCATCCCTCACCCCTTTCAATAAGTAGAGATATTTATACTTATCACGGTTTTGGAGATGCTTCCAAGAAAAGTCCCGGCAAGGCTTCTTCAAAAGAAAATCTGCCTCTATTTATGTGCCTGGTTACACTTTTTTATTCCTGCAGGGAAACTTTTCACATCTTTGTTCCATCGAATTTATGTTGGGATCATTCCAAAACCCTTTCTGTGGTTTCTCTGGTCTAATCTTTAATCTCCACCCTGGTCTTTCCTCTAACCAGCTCGCCGATAATCCAGGCCTTCTCTCCTGATTTTTCCAACAAGGACAGCACCGGCTCCGCATCCCCCGAAGAGAGGACCAAAATCATACCAATTCCCATGTTAAAGGTACTGAACATTTCTTTTTCATTCGTGCGCCCCCTCTTTTTTATGGCAGGGAAAACCGAAGGAACAGGCCACGATTTCTTCTTTATCCTAGCAGTCAATCCTTCTGGAATAACTCGGGGGATATTGCCGTAGAAGCCGCCTCCAGTGATATGGGCAATCGCTTTTAATTGAAATTTTTTTATTATTTGGAGAATAGTCTGAGAATAAATTCGGGTGGGTTTAAGGAATTCTTTTCCCCATTCCTTTCGGATCTCTTCCTCAGAGAATAATTTCCGGACTAGAGAAAATCCGTTACTGTGAAGTCCGGATGAGGCTAACCCCACCACTAAGTCTCCTTTCTCACACAACTTTCCGTCAATCATATTATCCTGACCGACCATTCCCACACAAAACCCAGCCAGGTCGAATTTCTCTGGGGCATACATCCCAGGGAGTTCTGCTGTTTCCCCTCCAACCAGAGCACATCCGGCCTGCCGGCATCCCTCAGCCATTCCCTTCATCAAGTCTTGGAGTTTACGTGGATTCAACTTCCCGCAAGCAATGTAATCCAGAAAAAAAAGAGGCTCCGCTCCCGCCACCACCACATCATCGGCACACATAGCCACCAGGTCAATCCCAAGCGTATCATACTGATTCATCAAATCAGCTAAAAGAAGCTTGGTTCCCACTCCATCAGTGGAAGAAACCAGAACCGGATGGGAAATATCCTGGATTTGGGGTTTAAAAAAACTGCTGAATCCTCCCAATTCCCCCAGAACTTCAGGACGACTGGTTTTTTCTAAGAGAGGTTTGATCTTTTTTATAAACGAATCCGCCCTTTCAATGTCCACTCCGGCGTTTTTATAAGAATTACCTGACATTCGATAAATCTGTTTATAACACTGCCTTTTTCCCAAGTCAACCTTGGAGGGATCAAACCCGGGCTGGTCCAACCCAGTTTTTTTACGCTTCTAACTTCTCCCTCGCAGATAAGCGATCATTTTGGGCACCACCAATGGAATCACCCGGGGAAGCATCTTGGGCATGAGGTTATCCATCACTTTGGGCATCAACTCCGGCATCTGTTCTTCCATATAATCGGGCATGGAGATTTTCTGGGAGATCCGTTCCAGCATGGCGGGCATCACTTTGGGCATCATCTTGGGGAAAAGTTTGGGAAAAAGCACAGGAAATAGGGGCTTCATCAGATAAAAAAGAGCATCACCGGCCCAACCCAATTTCCCTGTAAACCTCATCATCTTTCCCATCCCCATAGGCATGGCATCTAACAGTTCAGGCCATAGGGTATCCATCAGTTGGGCAAACCCTTCAGGGGTCATCAACTGGATCATGGCTTCAAAAGTGGTCCATTGCCTGGAGACTTCGGGGCTGGGGTCTTTGAACTCCTTCCCCAAAGCTTTACAAGCAAAAGTCGCTAA
Organism: bacterium; assembly: GCA_018335295.1. Lineage (GTDB taxonomy): Bacteria > Acidobacteriota > Aminicenantia > Aminicenantales > Aminicenantaceae > JAGXKI01. The sequence continues at coordinate 24,793 of JAGXKI010000003.1, forward strand.
GTCATGGATTTCCATGGAAAGTTTTTTCTTATCCCGAGTCACCCGGAATTGAAACTCACAACAGGGACAAAGACCCAAAACTGCATCCGCTTGAATATCCTGCGCTTCCTTCAGCCGAGAGGCCCCTATCTCTGCGGCCACAGAAGGCTCTTTGAGTAAAGTCAACACACTCCCACAACAGTGTCCTTCTTCTCGGTTGTGAAACATTTCTTCGTATCTGACTCCAGGAATGGCCTTTATGATCTCCCTGGGCTGTTCATAAACTTTGGAAACCCGCCCGATATGGCAAGCATCATGCCAGGTGACTTTTTTGGAGATTGGATGGGTGAACTGGAATTCTCCGGACCGGATTTTCTCGGCCACAACTTCGCTGTAATGCTTGGCTTTTATAGGATAAGGAATGCCCAACTTTTCGGCCCATTGAGGGTAATAAAGACGCCACATCATATCACAAGCCGGGCAGGAAGTGATAACGGTATCGGCTCCCGTTTCCTTGACCGCCTGGATGTTTTTTCTCATGATTTCTTCAAAAACATCCCACTTCCCGGCGACCAGCATAGGAGTCCCACAGCAGTTTTCGATATTTCCCAGGTATGTGAAATCCACTCCAGCCTTATCCAGAAGGGTGACTGAAGCCGCTCCGATATCATTTTCCACATAGGAAGCGGTGCAACCAGCAAAATAGACGTTTTTGCTTTTCACCTGAGGTCCATGTTTCTCCCAGAGTTCTTGAGGAAACCAACGGGTCCGGTCTTTTCGGTATCCGGCCCAGATATTCCCTTCTGACCGCAGAGCGGCCCCCATCATTTCAAAGGGAGGAAAAGTCATCTGTTTATCCTCATGCACCAGTTTGCCTCGAAGTTTCATCCAGGAGGGTTCAATGGGCAAAGAAGACGAACAACGCAGGTTGCAGAATTCACACGTGGTGCATACCAGCATGGTATCCACCATGAATTGATTCCATTCAGTCCTGCCTTCCATGTATTCCCGAAGCCAGTACCATTTTCCACGGGGCGATTGACTCTCCCATCCCCTTCCGAAGAACTGGTCGCACTCATCCAAACAGTATCCGCATTGAGAACACGCATAGGCATACCAAGCCACATCCGGAGGAATTCCCCGGACTGACTTCTTCAACCTTTCTCCCACCTGAGTCACCACATTGTTTCCAAAAGGCCTGACCAAAGGCTCAAACACATTCCCTACTCCTAAAATATGGCTGATGAGCTTGCCTCCGAAAACTTTATCCGGATTCAAGACTCCCCTGGAGTCCACTTTCTTTTTAAAAAGTTTGAGTTTCTGAGTCCGGTTTTTTCCTAAAATCTTTTCGATCTTGCTGGAAAAATAAAGTCCCGTGGAATAAGGACGTCCTCCGTATTTCTCAGCAATTTTCATGATGGTCAGGACCAGTCCGAAAACAAAATTATAGGAAAACTTTCTCTGATCACTGGGAATAAATCCTAGAATCACAGCCTCAGGCTTTCCGTCTCTCCCTTTTTTGATGATCACTCCTTCTTTCACCACCGGTTGATTTACCTTATCCTCGATTTCTTCCATGACATCTCCCAATTTAGGGAGAGGGACCACGATCTCTGCCGGAACCAAGGAAGGACCCAACCGCTTCACCACCATGAATTTAAACCGGTTTTTCCATTCGTGCTCCGCGATTTTTTGGCTGAGAACTTCCCCCTCACACTTCTTTAAAATCCGGGGAAGCTGGGGCACAATTTTCTGCCGGTCTTTTTTTCTGAAGGCCAGCACCGCCACATAGGCGGCGGGAAGGATCACTTTCTCCTCGGAAGGATGACCGTGATGGGTTTGGACAGGAGCTCGATTCTTCATTTCGGCCATCCGAGGATTGATAAACAGCACAGACCAGATAGGAAGCCCCTGATCGATAAAATCCTGGAAGACCTGACTGAGCTTGTGGGCATCCGGACAGGCCACAGCGGCCACTCCCGTCTCAGAGAGCTTTTGTACCCGGATGGTCAGCTGAGTGATGAATCCGGTGGTCCCTTCTGCATCGGAGATGAAATCCAGCTCTTCTCCGGAAAAGTCCTTCACTCTTCCATCAGGGAAAACCACCCGAGCGCTTTTGACATTTTCTGAAAACCATCCGTATTCAAAAGAGCCAATCCCAGCTCCTCCCTGAGCCAGCCACCCTCCAGCCGAAGAAGAGGGGTAGCTAGTGGGATAGAGAGCCACGCTTAACCCCTGAGGGTTCAGCTTTCGATCCAACTGCTCCCAGGTAATACCCGGTTCCACAGTCACAGTTTCTTTTTCCTTATCTATAGAGATCACATCCTTCATTCTGTAGAAATCCACCACAATGCCTTTCCGGGTGGGAATGATTCCTCCGTAACCTGAAGAGCCTTTACCCCGGGGAACCAAAGGAATTCTTCTCTGGGAAGCCCAGCGACCCAGTTCCTTTAACTCTGTCTCATTCTGAGGCTGGACCACCGCATCGGGAACAGTTTTTCCCACCAAAGGCTTGAAAATCCCCGGGATAGCGGCGATATCATGACTGTAAAGCAGCCGTTCAGTGGGATTAAAATTGACTCGTTCCCCAAAATTTTGCCCCAGCCATTCCTGGTCTTTTTTGTTCAGTGAAGACATTTCATTCTCCTCCCTTTCATTTATCTCATTAACCACTATATAATATAAATTTTATAGATTCAATAGAGATATTATTTTGCATATACATTTCTCTCCAGAATGAGACATTTCCCTAATCATGAAAATAACTGATTTGTTGCCAATGTTAAACTTCAAAAGCTCTTTTCTAGGCAGTTCCTCGGGGGGACTGAGGTTCAGGAAAATTAAAGGTTAAGGTTAAGAGAAGATAGATTGAGGTTCAGATTAAGTTTGAGATTTAGGTCGAGTTAATTCTACTGAATCAACCAAAAAGACTAGATAGACAAAATCGACCAAACAGACTAAATAGACTAGAATGACGCAAGTAACACTTATAACGCAATAAACGCAAACAACGCAACAAACGAAAGTGATATTTCTCGCATTTCTCGCCTATCCAACCAAACAAACCAAACAAACTAACCGAACCAAATAGACTATATGAACTAAACAGTGTAAATCACCGTATTATGAGCTCTATTGCTTTATTATCAGCATTTTATGCTCGGTCCGACCCCACAATAATTAGGAATCAATGTCTATTTTCGAACTAACTATAATCTCCGGGTCTCAATGTTTCTTTCTGGAGAGTGGCTTTCCTGATCCGATCCTCCTGAGGGACCACTCCTATCCCAGGCAAACCAGGCACTTTAATTGTCCCCTTAGAGGTAATCTTTATCGGGGGTTCGATTAAATCCTCTGCGTAATACCTTCGGCTCGCCGAAAGGTCATGAGGATACTTGAAGTTGGAGAGAGTAGCCAGATGAATGTTGTGGGCTCGGCCGATCCCGCTCTCCAGCATTCCTCCACACCAGACAGGAATTGACTTTTGTTCACTGAAATCGTGAATTTTCCGAGCTTCTTCAATTCCCCCTACTCGTCCCACTTTTATGTTGATAATGCGACCGCTTCCCATTTCATAGGCTTTTCTCACAGCTTCCGCCGAAGTGGCACTCTCATCCAGACACAAAGAGGTCTGCATTTCCTTCTGTAGCTGACTGTGATCCCAAAGATCATAGGGAGGAAAGGGTTGTTCCAGCATCAACAGGTCGAATCCATCCAGCCGTTTGAGTTGTTCCTTTTCTTTTATGGAATAGGCTCCGTTAGCATCCACCTGGAGGAGGATTTCCGGAAATTCTTTTCGGACTTCCCGGCAGGGAAAAACATCCCATTTTTGTTTAATCTTGATTTTTATCCGCTGATATCCTTCATCCAAGAACGAACGAATCCTCTCCTTGAGTTGAGAGACTGAATCTTGAATCCCGATACTCACTCCTGATGGAATTTCCCTTCTCACCCCTCCATACATTTTCCACAGAGGCAATTCTTTTTCCTTGGCCCGTAGATCCCACAGAGCTAATTCCAGTCCCGCTTTAGCCATAGGATGACCTTTGAAAATTTTTATTTTCTTGCTGAATTCCTGAGGATGAAAAAGGGAGTATTTAAACAGAAAAGGAATGAAATAATCCTTCAACATTAGCCAGGCGGTGGAAGTGGTCTCATAACTGTATAAGGGATCCTTATCTGCCACCACCTCTCCATACCCACACAGGCCTTGGGCGTAAAGCTTGACCAGAATAAAGGTTCGCTCTTCTTCCCTCCCGAAGCTGGTTTCAAAAAAATGCACCAAGGGCAGTTGAAGGCGCAAGAGCTCGATTCTCTCAATCCTCATCCATTCCTCCGGGATAGAAAAATGTCTTTTTGAAGAGCTTTCCTTTTGTATAAATCGATAATCTTACGGGCCATCGCTTGAGCTGAAAACTTTTGATGGACCACCTCATAGCCTTTTTTCCCCAACCGGGAAGCCAAACTTCTATCCTGATACAACCGCAGAATAGCTGAGGCTAAAGCTTGGGGGTCTCGCGGAGGCACCAGGAGGCCGGTTTGCTCATGGGTTACCACTTCAGGTATTCCTCCCACCCGAGTGGCCACGATTGGAAGCCGGCTAGCCATCGCATCCAGAAGAGTGCTCCCCATTCCTTCCAGGTAAGAGGAAAGAACAAACAAATCCAAGGAAGCCAGGATTTGAGGAATATCTTCTCTAAACCCCAGGAAAAATACCATATCCTCAAGGCGGGTCTCTTTCACCTGCCGGTCCAATTTCATCTTCAATGGTCCTTCTCCAACCACTATAACCTTTACTCTGGGAACCTTTTCCTTCAATATTTCAGTCGCTTTGATCAGGTACTTATGGCCTTTATGATCTGCCAGATGAGCGACAATCCCCACCAAATAATCATTCTGAGAAAAGGAAAACTCCCGGTGAAGATAATGGGAGGAAGATACTTCTTCAAAGGGAGTGAAATCTATCCCGTCAGGAATAACTTCGACCCTCTGAGGGTCCATCCCTCCTCGGATCAGAACATCTTTGACTCCCTCGGAGACAGCAAGGGTCACATCTAGATTGTTCTCTCCATACTTGAAACGGGAAAAAAAATTCTTATTCAGGGGAAAATCCACCCGCCTTGAGTTGATTCTCAGAGGAACTTTGGCCAAAGAAGCAGCCGCTGAGCCCACAGCCACAGAATGAGCATCATGGAAATGAACCAACTGACAGTTTTTCCCTCTCATCAAAAAGGCCAACCGGAGGACAGAGAAAACATCAAACTCATGAGAAATGTTCAATGGAAAAACAGGTAGATGGGCTTGGGATGATTTTTCATGAAGGGGACTTTCCGGCTGGACCACAAAAAGGAGATCATATCCTTCCCGGATTAACTCTTTCGCCAGAAAATAGGACTGCCTCTGTCCCCCTCTCCACTCCTTCCCCGAATCAATCTGGAATAGGCTCAATGCGTTCTCCTTTTTTCCATATCTCCCTTAGTTTGGCATAGCGCACAAACAAAGAATATCCGTGAAATACAGAAATAACAAAACCGGCAAATCCATCCAAAAAACCCATTTTCAAACAAAAGGACCTAACAAACCCCAAGAAAGGCTGAAATAACAAATGATACCACCGGCTCTTTTTCTTTTGAGCGTAAAGCTTCTGAGCCCCCAGGCTGGAAAATTGATTGACCCGATTCAGATGATCAGTGATATCTTTGTAGGTAAAATGATACAGTTTTCCCTTCAGAGCTCGGACAGGGCCTTCCACCACCAAATCTTCGTGGACATACTCTCCCTTCCAGAAAGCCTTATCTTTTCGAAAAAGCCGGATCTTACGATCCGGATACCATCCGCAGTGGCGGATCCACTTTCCTAAATAAAAGGCTTGCCGGGGCATAGAAAAAGCGGCCCAATCCCGCTCTTCCCCCTTGAGCTGGAGTATCTCTGCCCTCAATTCTGGAGAAAGCCTTTCATCCGCGTCCAAAGAAAGAATCCAAGGATGGGAAGCTTTACCGTTTCCAAAATTTTTCTGATCCGAAAAATTAGTCCATTCCCGTGAGTACACTTTGGTCGTGTATTTTTTAGCTATACGTATTGTCTCATCCTCGCTGTAGCTGTCCACCACAATGATTTCTGAAGCCACATCCTTTACGCTTTTCAAGACCCCCGGGAGATTTTCTTCTTCGTTGTAGGTGATGATGACTACGGAAATTTTCATTTTCTTCATATTAGCACAATTTCCCCTTCGGGAAAAATTCCTCTATTTTCAGGTTGACCTCAGCTCAATTCCTCCATAACATGAAAAAGGAAAATGAAAAGGTCTTCTTTTTTTCGGGTCGCCCTTTTCTTCCTTTTTATTTCTGCAGGACTTTCTCTCTACGTTTCTGTTTGCCTCCAATCTTTTTCTTACTCCATTTCTTCCCATTCATTTCATCTTGACTGGGGTTTAGCTTTTTCCATCTTACTTATCTGGCCTCTATTAATGGGTTTGTGGAGATTCCTATCCCTCCTGGAAACCAAGTATGCCTGGACCTCACATCTCCGTTCCGGTGGAAATCTTCTTGCTTTTCTACCTTTTACCCTCGGCTTTTTTTCTCCTCTTCTTCTCTCTTACTACCTGACCCAGAATGATCTGCAAATACGGCTGAAAATCCTGGGGATGGTCATGGTCCTGGGTTTTCTTTTTTTAACTTTCATCCACCTCCCGGACCCCCTCAGAAGAAAAATAAGCCCGAAAAAATGGGTTCATCAGTTCAACAGACTTCCTCTAAAAAAAAGGCTTTGGATTCTTTTTCTTGTGGCTTTTTTCCTTTACCAATCCAGTACTTATTTCTTTGTGTCTCAAGGGAAAGCTTTTATGGGAGATGAACCTTATTATCTTCTCACTACTCATAGCCTTTACCAAGATAAAGACATCAACGTAGCCAACAACTACAGAAATGAGGACTACTTCCATTTCTATCCCCCGGACCTCTACCCCAACTTCAAACTGAAGCCTTATGCCCGGTTCGGACGCAAAGGGACCCGGTCCGTCTATTCCATAAACCAGCCGGGAATTTCTGTTTTGATGCTGCCTTTTTACTGGTTGAGTCAGTTCTTTAAAGGAAAAACCCTCATTTTCATCCTGAAAGGCAGCCTTTCTCTGTGGGCTGTGCTTCTGGGTCTACAAATTTATCTTTTATCCCGGGAACTCTGGAACAGAGAAAAACTCGCTCTTTCTCTTTGGATTATTTATTCGTTCTCCTGTCCCATCTTTTTTTATGCCTTCCATCTTTATCCAGAAATCCCCATAGCCTTTTTTTCGGTCTACATTTTCAGAAAACTCCGGACCCCCAAGCCTCTTTCTTCCCCACAATATCTTTTCCTGGGATTTCTTCTTTCTCTTTTTCTCTGGTTTGGCCTCAAATACAACATGATATTTGGGCCTCTTCTCTTGGTTTCAGGGTTTGTGTTTATCAAAGAACACCGCATCCGGTGGAGAATCCTTTACTTCCTGATTTTTCCTTTCCTTTCTCTCATCCTTTTTTATCTTTACATCTATGAACTCTACGGCTCTCTTTATCCCATGGCTATCTATGAAGGGGTGATCACTCCGGAAAAACTGGAGGCTTTTCGGAAGTCTCTGTTCCATATCCCTCTTAGGCTGAGGGTGGACAGTTTCCTGGATTATTTCCTGGACCAAAGGGACGGCCTCCTTCTCTATTCTCCTGTTTATTTCTTTTCGTTTCTGGGATTGGTGGAAGCTTTCCGTCGCCATAAGAGGGATCTTTGTCTCATGCTCCTCATTTCTCTTCCTTATATCCTGAATTATGCCTTTTTCACTCACAGACAGGGAAGTTGCCCACCAGGAAGAGTCCTCACTTCAGTTTCTTGGGTAGGAATCATACTGGTAGGTTATTTTTTCGCTTTTAACCGAAAAAAACTGTACTCGGTCCTTTTCGGCATGTCTGTCTTGGTGTCCTTGGCATCCTCTTTCATCCTCCTTAACCACCCCCGATTTCTCTATCAACCCACCACTCATGAATATACCTTTCGAGCTGGAAAATTTTTCATTCACCTCAGCAACCTTCATTTCTATCTGCCCCAATATCTTCCCTCCTTTGTTAAAGTGAACAATCTCGAATACCTTCCCAATTATATCTGGTTAGGACTCATTTTGACGTTTATTATGGGATATATTTGGAAAAAGAATCTTTCTTTTCCCTCCCGTTTTTCTGTCCGTACGGGTCTGACTTGGGCTTTCCTCCTGTTTATTTCGTGGTGGTTCGTTCTCTACCCCAGGCTCTCCCTGAATTTTCCTAAAAAAGTGAGTTTTGCCGATGGAGAAAAAATCACCTTCTATTCTCTAGGCCGATATACCCGGATGAAAAAGCCGGGAGAATTTCACCTCACTCATTCCCCTTACACTTATCATTTTCACTTCACTTCCTGGAGAAAAATCAAAAAAATCAGACTTCAATGGGAAGCGGAGCGGGGAGAATACAAAGTGGAGCTCAAGCTCTTTGACAAGAACCTGTATAAAGGAAAAACTTCCCAGAAGCTTCAGAAATTCGTTTCTTTTTCCCCTCCCTTTTATCCTTACAAAAACACCCATCTTTACAGGATAAGCCTCCATCTGAAAAAACTCTCCGATACCCCAATGCCCCAACCTCCTTTCTCATTCCATCTCTATCCTTCTTACCGAAAATAAAAAAAAGGTAGACCTTCCTCTGGACGGAATTTTTCCTCTTTCAAGAAGAATGGAATCGAGGATAAGCGTTGACATCTAAAGAGAAATCCCCTTTCTGGCCGCTTTGAATCTTTTCCAGCGCCAGTCCCGCCACCATGGCTGCGTTGTCGGTACACAACTGGGGAGAAGGAATATAAGCAGGAAGATGGGACTTCCGGGCCAGAGAAAGAAATTTTTTTCTCAGCTCTTGATTCCGAGCCACCCCTCCACAAAGGATTAAGGACCGGGGATTGCATTTACGAATAGCCCGGGTTAGGTTGGAAAGGAGAGCTTTGATAACGGCTTGTTGAAAGCTGGCTAAAAAATCATTCAATTGCGGATGGTCGGTTTGGAGGTTCGACTTTCGGATATATCTGAGGGCCGCTGTTTTGAGACCCGAAAAGCTGAAATCAAGAGTTCGGTCGCTCATCCGGGGTACCCCAAAGGGAAACTTGCGTGGATTTCCCTTCTGAGCCCTTTTATCGATGATGGGTCCTCCGGGGTAGCCCAAGTCGAGGAACTTGGCTATTTTATCCAGCGCTTCTCCAGCGGCATCATCCCTGGTTTTTCCCACTAGTTCGTATTGGAGTCTCTTTTCGAGATAAAAAAGAGAGGTATGACCTCCTGAGACTAATAGAGCCAAGACTGGATAAGGGGTTTCCCTGTTTTCCAGGAAGGCTGATTGAATATGAGCCTCCAGATGGTCTACAGGAATCAATGGTTTTCCAAAATAGTAGGCCAACCCTTTAGAAAAGGAAAGCCCCACCAGAAGGGATCCCACCAGTCCAGGACCCTGAGTGACTGCATACACATCCACCTCTTCGATGGAGATTTGAGCCCGGTTCAAACACTCTTTCACTACATAGGGGATGGAAGAGATGTGCTGACGAGAAGCCAGTTCTGGCACAATGCCTCCGTAAGGAGCATGAATTTCATCCTGGGAAAGGATGATGTTGCTGAGGACATTGAAATCACCGGTCAACAACGACGCAGCGGTTTCATCGCAGGAAGTCTCCACACCCAATACATACATGAATCTATCTTTTTTCCAAACCTCTCAAGTTTTCTTTATAAGGGGGCTTGACCGCTCCCTTTTCTGTGATCAAAGCAGAAATATATTGAAAAGGGGTGATGTCAAAAGCCGGATTCCTGACATCCAGATGAGGAAAGGTTATGGAATGGGCTCCCATCTTTCTGACTTCATCTGGAGGCCTTTCTTCGACCATCATTTCGTCTCCGTCCTTCAAGTTCCAATCAATAGTACTGGTGGGAGCGGCTACACAAAAGGGAATGTGATGTTCCTTGGCCAAGACAGCCAGGGTGTAGGTTCCGATTTTATTGGCGGTGTCCCCATTGGGAGCGATTCTATCGGCACCGGTTATCACCACCGAAATCATTCCCTTTTTCATCAAATATCCAGCCATATTATCTGTGATCAATGTGACCGGAATTTCCTCTTTATCCAATTCCCAGCAAGTCAATCGGGCTCCTTGAAGAAAAGGTCGGGTTTCCGAAGCGTAGACGCGAATTCTTTTCCCTTTCTCAAAGGCAGCCCGAATCACTCCCAACGCAGTTCCATAACCCGCTGTGGCCAAGGCCCCTGCATTGCAGTAAGTCAGAATGGATTCCTCATTTCCGATCAACTCCTGCCCCCTTTCTCCAATTTTCTTGTTGGTCTCCACATCTTCCCTTTCCCCAGCCAAAGCCTCTGCCTCTATCTTTTCTTTGAGTTGGGTCAGTTGCAGGTGAGAGTGATTCCTGTAAGCTTTTTCCATTCTTTCAAGAGCCCAGAATAGATTCCGAGCTGTGGGGCGGGTGTCCTTTAACCTGTTGACAATTTGAGGGAATCTTTCGTCCAGTTTTTTCTTAGTTTGGACGGCCTTTACCCCTAAGACCACCCCAAAACCAGCGGCCACTCCGATGGCCGGAGCCCCCCGAACCACCATCTTTTCGATAGCTTCGGCCACTTCTTGGAAATGAGTGCACTCCACATATACCTCTTCAAGGGGCAGTTTTCTCTGGTCGATTAAAACCAACCGGTCCTTTTTCCACTCCATACTCGGCCACATAATTTTCCTGTCATCAATATACCATATTTAAGACTTTTCTTTCACTTGGAAAAATTCGTGTGTTTCTGCATCTGTTAAAGAAGGGTTCAAGACTTGACTTTTATGAGGGAGTGCAGTAATTTGAATGATGAACAGAAAATAGAAAACAGCTGCGAGGAGGTATAGATGTTTTTATTTGGACCAGTAGGTCCTACCGAACTGATTCTGATCCTTTTTATCATTGTCATCATTTTCGGTGCCCGGAGACTACCGGAATTAGGAAAATCCTTAGGAGAAGGCATCAAAAATTTCAAAAAATCAATCGGATCTAAAGAAAAAAAAGATGATTCATCATCCAATAAGCCTCAGCCTCCTTCTGAGGATCAATGAAACGGACTCTGGAAAAGCTCGCCTTTAAACGGAAACAGAAAGAAAAGGAATTTTCCCAGAAATTATCCCAGGTTAAAGAAAACACTCAAAAGATTCCGTTTTCTTCTAAAATCACCCGACTCCGAAGTCTTCTTTCCAGACTGGAAGAAACCGTTGAATCCACAAGCCCATACAAACAAAAAAAATCCTCACTTTTTTCTTTTTTCTCCCGATCTTCCTCTAAAGATTCATCCCAGCAGGCCTTCAACCAGCAGGTTTGTGGCCTGCTCAAGGAATTCACCTCTATATTTGAACAGAACCTCACCCAGATCCAAGAGCTACTCACCTCCCTTGCCGAACTTGTCCAGCTGGATGCCTCTCTTGCTGACACCAGAGACAGAGAATGGGATGGACTGGGCAGCAATCATGTGGGAATGATTTTTAAAAGTCTGGAATGGCGGGTAGATAGAATGGCCCATGAGTGTGAAGACGCTCAGATTTTGACAAAAAAATTTCTTCTTCTTAAAGAAAAACTCAACCGACTTCTCTCCCTTTTGGAGGAAGGTAAAATGCCTTCCTCTTCTCAGATTAAAGAAATACTCCAGCCTCTGGAAGACTGGCGTTATGCGGGATTTGAAAACCGGTTTCGGGGCACCGAAGAGGAAGTAAAAAAACAACAGCAAAAGTACCTCTCCTATTTTCAAACAGAAGGGAAGGTCCTCGATTTAGGCTGCGGACGGGGTGAGTTTATGGACCTCTTGCGAGAGAAGAGAAAAAATGCGGATGTGGAGGGGATCGATCTCAATGATCATATGGTGGACATGTGCAAAGAAAGGGGATTCTTCTGCCAGAAAGGAGATATCCTTGAACGGTTGGCTGGGTATCCAGACAAATCCTTGAAGGGGATTTTTTCCTCCCAGGTGATCGAACATCTCCCTCCTTCTTATCTGAAAAGGATGATCGAACTCGCTTATTCCAAGCTTTGCCCTTCCAGTTACATGGTTCTGGAGACTATCAATCCTACATCATTATTCGCTCTGGTTCAGGTATATTTTCTGGACCTTTCCCATAAACAACCCGTCCATCCTCAAACCTTGAAATTTCTTCTCCAAAATACTGGGTTTAAAGAAGTCAACATCGAATATTCAGCTCCCTTGGAAGAAGAAAAGCTCCAGAACTGCCCTACCACAGATGAGCTCACTAAGGTGTTCAACCAGAACATGGATAAATTGAACGAACTTCTTTACGCACCCATAAACTACGCCGCTGTAGGCTTAAAAAAATAAAAATGGGCACCTAGGTAAAAGCATGTATGTTGGATTTGATTTAGGAGGAACTCAACTCAAATATGGAGTGATCGACCCCCATGGGAAGGTGGTTTATGAAGATAAAGCGGATACTCCTGAAAGAGTTCAAGATCTTTTTCTTATCCTTAAAGATGTATGGAATGACCTGAAAAAAAAGATAGATGAATCCATTCTGGGAGTGGGTTTCGGGTTTCCGGGTATATTTCATTCTCAAAAACAAAAAATTATCCAATCTCCCAATTATTCCGAAATTGACAATTACGACCTGGTTCCGGCGATATCCCGGTTCCTGAATCTCCCTTTTCGGATAAACAATGATGCCAATATGGCGGCCTACGGAGAATACAAACAAGGCTCTGGAAAGGACACCTCAAGCCTCATTTTCCTCACCATCGGAACAGGAGTAGGGTCCGGGGTTATCTTAGACGGAAAGCTATGGCAAGGAGCCTGTGGATTTGCGGGGGAATTGGGTCATGTAACGGTCAATCCTCACGGATATAGTTGCAACTGTGGAAGTCAGGGATGTTTGGAGACCGAGGTTCCCGCCCCTAAAATTGTCCGCAACTATCAATCCCTCACTCACACTCAAGAAAATTTAACGGCTGAGGAAGTAGCCCGAAGAGCTCAACAGGGAGACAGAAATGCCCAGAATTCTTTTCAGAAGGCCGGATACTATCTGGGAATCGGACTTTCCATCGCCATAAACTTTCTCAATCCTCAAAAAATCATTTTAGGAGGAGGAGTTATGAAATCAGAGGATCTTCTCCTTCCTTCCGCTTTCAAAGAAACCCGAAAAAGGTCCTATGAAGCTTCCTTTAAGTGCTGTGAAATCCAAAAAGCCTCCCTAGGAAATAAGGCCGGGTATATTGGAGCTGCCCATTGGGCCAAGGATACTCTTTGACCAGATCATGATTGAAATTTGCCACCAAAACCAATATCAACTCCGATGAACAGAACCCTTGAATTCATGTTTATTGATTTCTTATACTATTTCCAAAATGAACAGATTAGAAATCTTAATTTTTAAAATTTCTCTACTTATAAGAGGAGAATCAAAGTGAAGAAAAAAATATTTCTTGTTTTTGTGATAGCGGTATTCACCACTGGAATCTTTTCTCTCGCTTCCGCAGAGAAAACGACAGGCACTCTCAAAGGAATCATTACCGATGCCCAAGGCCATCCCTTACCTGGGGCCACGGTCTACATCTCTTCTCCTTCGTTCTTAGGCTTAAAAACATACATCACTCAGAATACAGGAAAAATTTACTTCCCCGGTCTTCCCTCAGGAAAATACAAGGTTACTGTCGAAATGCCCGGGTTTAAAACCACAAATCTCGACAATATCATTGTAAAGCCCAGAAAAACGGTCCATTTAAAGGTTAAACTGGAACCCACATCTATTGAAGAAGAAATCACTGTAAGTAAACGTCCCCCCCTCCTGGACAAGACCTCCTCAAAAATATCCTTCATCATGGATAAAAATTTAATAGAAAACCTTCCCTTTGCCCGTGATTTGTACGATGTGGTGAATGCAAGTCCGGGAGTGATTTCGGGGAACAATCCCTACCGACGAACTTCTTCGGTTCACGGGTCTCCAGTCCGGGATAACACCTACTTGGTGAATGGTTCAAACATCACGGATCCCAGGAAAATGTATCCAGCTTTCAACGTGAATTTTGATATCATTGATGAAATAGAGCTGGAAACTTCAGGACATCCTGCTGAGACAGGATTAATCAAGGGAGGGTATATCAATGTCATCACAAAACCGGGAGATCACAACTTTAAAGGTCAAGCATTATTCCATTACACCGGAGAAGAACTTTCCCAGCCTCTATGGAGTGAAGAAGAAATCAGTTCCACCGAAGCTCCCTCTCCGGTGAGAAGTCAAGGCTTGTATGACACCTCTTTATCTTTTGGGGGGTCTATTTTGGAGGATAGAGGATGGTTTTTTGCTAATGCCCGGTACATCTCTCATTCCCGGAATACTCCTTTTTCCCCCTGGACCGACCCTATGGGAAATTCTCACCCGGAATACTCCTGGAATAACCAGGAACTGCTGGGTTCCTTCAAACTCAGCGGTCGTGTCACCAACCGAATCCGATTTTCTGGAATGTTCAACTACACCAATGGCTTTTACCGCCCGTTTTTCCAAACCTCTCCATCCAGAAAATTAACCCAAGAAGCCACCCGTATTATGGACCACCAAAAAAGCTACATGGGTACAGCCAGCGTCCGGTACACCCTTAAACAAAATGTCTTCGTTTTTGGCAGAGCCAGCTACCTGGAAAATGATTTTCCACTTCTTTTAAATGAGAAAGGAAGAGAGAATCCTCAATTTATAGACGCCTACACTGGATACCGATGGGGAAGCGCCTCCTCCAACCAACACAGCCGCCAAAAACGACTTCACGCCCAATCCTATATCTCTCTTTTTGAAGGAAGCTTTTTTCACGGAACCCATGAGATAAAAGCAGGGGCTGAATACGAATTTATTTCGGGAACTCTTTCCACATGGAAAAATAACAATCTAACCATGTATTACCGAAACGGAAACCCTTATTACTACGGATTGAGTCAATCCCCTTCCACCGGAAACACGGTGGGATTGGGAAAAATCCGTTTTTATACATCCAGCCAGACCGAAAGGGGATTTAAAATAGAAGATAAGATCAAACGATTAGGCCTTTTCCTCCAGGACCAATCCACCTTTGCTGAGAGATTAAGCCTAAATGTGGGGCTCAGAATGGACTTGAGTTTTGTCCAAAAATCTCCGGGAATCAAGCTGGCGAGCGGAAACTCCTTGTCGGTGGAAATTGGGGAGTATCTGATAGAACCTCTCTACGGAATCAACCCTTACCAGGAAAACCCGATCTTTCCGTGGAGCAATTTCTTATTCTGGAATTCTTTTTCCCCCCGTCTTGGTTTAAGCTTTGACGTTTTTGGCAACAACAAAACCATATTTTTCACAACATTCTCCCGGTATTCTGACTCTCTTTCCCTCTCCCAGAGTTTCTCTTTAAGCGCCTTCCCTCCAGGGAATTCCCATCTGTTCTACTGGTATGACGAAAATTCAGATAAGCGGGTTGATTCAGAAGACACCTTCGGTCTCTATCCTGATAATTATCTCCGATATCGAGAAGAATATTACAAGAAACGTCTGGATCCAAACATCAAAGCGCCTTACACGGATGAATTCACCATTGGAATCAAAAACGAAATCATGAATAATTTTTATGTGAGAGTGAACTTTATCTACAAAAAAGACCACAATATTCCAGAAAATGTCCTTTATGACCCAGAATCCGATCATTACTGGTATTCCTTGGAACAGGCTCCTGAAGATGAAAAGTGGTGGATTCCTTTCAACACCATAGTTCCGGGAACCGACGATTACTCCAATAAAAACCTTACTGTTTACTTTCCCTCCGCAAAATCTCCCTACCCTTTTGATCGATTCACCAATGTTCCTGAACTCACCCGGAAATACCAGGCTCTGGAATTGATGTTTAAAAAACGAATGTCCAATAACTGGCAGCTTGCCGGCTCTATGGTTTACAGTTCTTTAACCGGGAATATAGGCTCGGGATATGAATCCAGTTCAGGATTCTCCCAATTGGGAAAAAGTCCCAATGACCTGATCCATCACCCTTCCGATTCAAAACTTGCATTCGACCGGCCTCTTTCCATCAAACTGATGGGAACCTATAGATTTCCATATGATTTTCATTTCAGTTTTTTCTACCGGTATTTGAGTGGGAAACCTTGGGCTCGAAGTGTCACCATCATTCCTCCTTCCTCCTGGATCGAAGAAAAAAATGCCCGCTATTTTCCAGTAGATGTTCTCCTTGAAAGACCAGGAGAGAGAAGAAAACAATCTTTCAACAACATGGATATCCGGATTAGAAAAGACTTTTCACTCAAGCAATTTGGAAGTTTGAATGTATCTGTGGATATCCTGAATGCTTTGGGGAATCAATACCGTCATATCCTTCAGAATGAAGGAGGCTTTTGGTTTCCCCAAGAAGAAGACAGCAGTCAAGGGACCCGAATTGTAAATCCTGACTACAAAAAAGTCATTTCTCTCTCCGGGGTAAGGGTATTGAAATTAACCTTTTCTTTCACTTTTTAATCTTTCTTTAACCTTGAACGGGATCACCTTTTTTTGTGCCTTTCCCCCCGTGCGGTTTTTAAGAGTGACAAAAAACTTGTTCTCTCCTTCCCGGAGTTTATCCAAATCTTCCTCTAAGATGAAGGGAACTTCAATCTTATAATCTTGGTCCTTTTTTTGCTTAAGATTCTCTTCATCCACCTTCACCTTGTATAAATCTGTATACTCCCAGATAATTTCCTCCTGGGAATTCCTGAGTTTAAGGTGAAGATCAAGGACAGTAACTAAAGAACTGTTTTTCTCTTTAAACCAGAGATTGGCATAAGGGACCTCAATAAATACTCTTCCTTCTATTTTTTCTTGGGTCACTTTGATCTTTTTTATCTTCCAGTTGAAATCAAAAAGCTGCTTTTCGCCTCTTCTTATGGTTTGTTGGGAAGCAGCCTGAGCCAAGTTGAGTTCATGCATGTACCTTAAATTCAGAGAACGAAGGGAAGAAAGGTCATAAGTCACCAGTTCATAATCGCCGGTGCACATCCTGTCCACAAACACCACCGGAAAATTCCCGTAATACCAAACTTCTCTACACCGGGAATAGGTGTTTCCTCCTACCGGATTGGTGATCCGATTCGTAGGGGGACCAAAGAGGATATAAATCCTCCCCCGATCGGTCTGCCAGCCAGGTCTTCCTTCACTAAGAAATAGCTGATTGGCTCTTTCCATTCGATTGAAGTACTCCCTCTTGAATTCATTGACTTCGGTAGTGGGATCGGGGTCTCGGCGTTTCCAGAATTCTTTTTTGAATTCTTCCCTTTCTTCATCGGGAAGTTCCAGGAATATCTTCCGTTCCTTACTCGTAATGATATATCTCACTTTGGATAAAAATTCTTTATCTCCGGGGGGCAGTTTTTGCTTCAGCATATAAAGCCGGCAGGAAGTGAAACTAGAAATAAGAAAAAACAAAAGAAAAACACAGATAAAAAAGGAAAATGAACTGATTTTTTTATTTTTTATCCGGAGATTCATTCACTTTTTCTCCTTTAAATCCTGAAGATTCTTTGGAATCTGCGGCTTCTTGGGGTTTATTTCAAGGGCTTTTCGTCAAATTCCAAAGAAACCTCTTTTTCATCAAGGCCACCTGGATCATTTCCGCTTTGTTGTCTTTTCTCACTACCTAAGTTAAAGAGAAATGAAAATAAATTCAAGCGTTCCTTAAAGCCCTTTCATTATTGCGATGAACTAGGCTCTTCTTCTTTATTTCTTCAAAAGGTCCTTTAAAGACTGAAACTCATAAGGGGAAATATCCCCCCGCACATAAGGAAAGACAAGCTTGTTATGAAGAAGAGGGTCTGAGTCTCTCTGGAGGTATCCTTCCCTTACCATTCTCTGCCATTCAGGGGTTTTCGGAACCGGAGAAAAATAAGCGAGCCGGGGACGAGCTCCCAAATGATGAACCTTGAGGATGCTTTCTCTGGTTTTCTCCACATCCTGACCCGGAAGACCCAGCAAAAGGTAGACATGGATGTGACTTCGGCAGTAACCAGCTCTTTCCAGACTATTCAATGCTGTCTCTAAACTATCCCCAGCCAATTTATCCGAAGAGCTCTCCAGTATCTGGGGGTCAAAAGATTCCTGGCTGAGAAAAAGAGATTGAAAACGGGCCTTTTTCAAAAGCCAGGCCAGCTCATAATCGATCTCTTTTATGTGAAGACCATTGGGAGTATGAAATGAAACCGGGATTTTCTTTTTGATGATTTCCTTTAATAAAGGAACGATATGTTTTTGTTTGTTCACAAGAAGAGCATCATCATAGAAAGCGATGTTTTGAGTTTGATAGATTCGATGAAGACCTTCAATGTGTTTTACAATGGAGGAAACATCTTTTTGTTCAAATCTTTTATAAAGCAGGGGGGCGGCACAATAAGAGCAGGAAAAGGGGCACCCCCGAGAAGTCAAAAGGGGAAGAGTTGATTTATCCCTCACCAAATGCACAGCCGGAGAGGGAAGTTCTTTCAGGTCATTCAGGGGAAGGGAGGGGCTCACATTGTCTCCGAGAATCTCTCTCACCAAAGAAAAGATTTTTCTCTCCCCCCGGCCTGGAAGAACAGAATCGACTCCAGTGACCCTTTGAGCATGCTGGGGTAATAAGGAAGCATAAACACCCCCTAAAACAATGGGAACTTTCCCAAATTTTTCCCGGATTAACTCCACGACTTTCTGCACTCCTGGATACCAATAAGTCATAGTACAGGTGATAAGCACCAGCTCCGGTGGAGATATTTTTTCTAACTCCTCACGGAAAAGGGGAACAGGAATCCCATACCGGGAATATTTTCTGGGTATATCCTTCAATACAGAAGGCTTCACCACTTCTTGTTTGAAAAAAGCTCCCCGGCCGTCCGGTTTGGTCTTCAACTTTTTGGGGAGGAGAGGGTGGAAACGGTCCAAACAATCAATGAAATTCACTTGTAGAGAAGTATATTTTTCAAGAAGACCCCCTATGTAGAGAAGTCCCAAAGGTTTCAACCAAAAATCGTAAGCTGTGAAATCATATATCCAAGGATTGATGAGAAGGACGTTTTTGGATGAATACATGAGAAGGTTTTATGGAACCGAGGCTATTCAAAGGAACTCGCTGAGCTCAGCCAAGTATGGTGCGGAAGGTGGGACTCGAACCCACACGGCCCTTTAGACCATAAACTCCTGAAGCTTACGCGTCTACCTATTCCGCCACTTCCGCACGTATCAACTTAAGTTAGGATTTTTATTATAATGCTATACACAACCAATATGCAATACTTGACAAATCAGGAGCTGAACTCTATCTTACTCCGAGGTGAACCAATCAATTTGCTTTCATTCTCCTTCCATGAAAATCAACGTCTATCCCTATTTATTTTTAGAGTATAGGAGGCTCAATGAAACTTTTAAACCGAAAGCAAATCGAAAATCTTTCCAAATTTAAGGACCATCATCTCCTAACCACCTCCTTTTATCTGGATACAGATAAAAGTCGGTTGAGTAAAAAAGAAATCAACGTCTCATCAAAGAACCTTTTGCGCCAAGCCAAGTCCAGACTTGAACACATGGATTTAAACAAAGAACAAAGAGAATCTTTAACGAAAGACCTGGATAAGATAAAAAAATTTAGCTCCCGATCTCTTCCTTCTTATAACTTTTCCGGTTTAGCTGTTTTCTCCTGCCACCACAAAAATTTCTGGCAGGAACTGAACTTGCCTGAACCTCCTCGAAATAGAACAGTTTTCGACCAGAACCCTTACCTTCGCCCTCTCTCAGCCCTAATAGAGGAGTATAAAAAAATATGCACATTGGTGTTCGACCGAAGGGAAGCCAAATGGTATAAAATATTTGCCGGAGACATCACCCTTTTGGAAACTATGGAAGAAGATGTGCCCAGCAAGGTGAAAGAGGGAGGCTGGGAAGGATACGAATCCAAACGGATCGAAAGACATATAGCCACTCATCTTCGTGAATATTTTAAAAATATCGCCAAAAAAACATTCAGATTGTTCAAAAAGAACAGTTATGAATGGCTTATCTTGGGAGCTCAGGAAGAGTATTCCTCTGAATTCGACCCCCTCCTTCATCCTTACCTGAAAGACCGGCTCCAAGGATGGCTGCATTTGAAGCCCAACGATTCTCCGAATAAGGTCCTCCAAAATTCTCTGGAGTTAGAAAAACAATTATTGAAAAAAGAAGAAAAAAAACTCACTCATCACTTCATCTCCGAATTGAAAAGAGACGAACTGGCGGTTTCCGGTCTTAAAGAAACCCTTAAAAGTCTCAATCGAGGCGAACTCCAAACTCTGTTTGTGATGAGAAATTATTCTTCCCCTGGAAGGACTTGTCCCCACTGTCAACTATTATTTGTGGACGAAGCGGTTTGTCCTTCTTGTGGGGAAAAAACAGAGCCCTTGGTGGATGTGATCGATGAAGCCATTGAAGCCGCTTGGGATAAAAGTTCTCAGGTAAAACAAATGGGCTCTCCCTCTGAGCTGGACCAATATGGAAAAATTGGAGGCTTATTAAGATACAAAGCCCGATGAATTTCTGCGGATAATCCTTTGTTTCTCAGCTAAGACTCGTCGCTTTTTTTGACTTTCACTCTGTCCATCAGACTGTAGATAATAGGAATCACAAAAAGAGTCAGAAAAGTGGTGGCAAGCAGACCACCGATCACGGTGATGGCCATAGGGGCTCGAATCTCAGCTCCCTGGGAAGTGCTTAAAGCCATCGGAAACATGGCCAGGATTGTGGTCAAAGCGGTAATCAAAACAGGTCGCAGCCGAACCGTACTAGCCTCCAGGATCGCTTCTAATTTCTGGATTCCTTTCCTCTTTAACTGATTGATATAATCCACCATCACGATACCATTGTTCACAGCGATTCCTCCCAACATCACGAATCCGATCAATACAGGAAGATTCACGGGCCGCCCGGTTATCAACAAGGAGAAAACCACTCCGATCAAAGCCATGGGGATAGTGAACATAATCACAAAGGGATGAACAAATGATTCAAATTGTGAAGCCATGATCATGTACACAAGCAGAGTGGCTAAGGCAAAAGCTCCGGCCATGATGAGGAAGGCCTCCTGCATATCTTCATATTCTCCCCCGAATTCCAGAAAATAACCCGGAGGCATATTGCTCTCCATCCCCGATATTCGAGCTTTTATATCTGAAACCACACTTCCTAAATCTCTTCCCACGATGTTGGCTGACACAGTCACCACCCGAGATTGATTCTCTCTGTTTATCTGTATGGGACCTTTTCCCTGGGATACCGAAGCCACCTGTTCCAGATGAACCATTTTGTTCAGTGAAGTTTTGATAGGGATATTCTTTATATCCTTGAGACTGTCTCTAGAACTCTCTCTCATCTGAACTCGGATGTCCACTTCTTCGTTCCCTTCCCGAAATCGGGTCGCTACTTTACCTAAGGTGAAAGTCTGAACGGTGTTGGCGATTTGACTGACTCTCAACCCCATGCGGGAAGCCTCCCCTCGGTGGATGCTTATCTGGTATTCCGGTTTTCCCTGGACTAAGGAATGGCTCACATCCCTCAATCCGGGGACATCCTTAATTTTATTCAAGGTGTTATCCGCCAATTCCTTAAGAATGTCCAAATCCTCCCCAAATAATTTGATTTCTACAGGAGCCTGAGCTCCTCCCAGCATCATCTGGCTCATATCCACAGCCCTCATCTTGACATCCTTTAATTGAGGGAGTTTGCCCCGAACCTTTTCCAAGACTTCTTTGTCGGACAAATCTCTTTTCGTCTTCTCCTTCAAACTCGCCCAAACCAGAGCTTCGTGAGTGGCTGTGGTGCTCATTCCTCCGGCCATCTCTGCAGGGTCTTCTTCCCCTTGAGGCCCCACTTGGACAGAAACCGTTTCCACTTCAGGAACATCATCCATGACTTCCTCCACTATCCTCACCACCCGGTCTGTTTCTTGAAGCGATGTTCCCACCGGCATCTCCACCGATAAAATGATCATCTCTCGGTCCATGGAAGGCATAAATTCTGTCCCAATAAACGGAATCAGGGTTAAAGACAGGACAAAAACCCCCACCGTTCCTCCAAGAATCCACCATCTTTCCCGGAGGGCTCTGTGGAGAAACTTTCGGTAGGATTGACGGGCCTTCTCAAACCGGGGAGATTTCTTTTTTCTTTCAGTACCGGTTGCCCTTTGGCGGGGTTTAAAAAGGAGGGAAGCCACCATGGGTACCACGGTCAAAGCCACAAACAGAGAAGCCAGGAGTGAAAAAGCCACCGCTAACGCCAGTCCCTGGGTCAACTTTCCGGTGATGCCTCGAGCAAATACCATAGGAAAAAACACGGCAATGGTGGTCAGGGTGGAAGCAGTGATGGCCATCCCCACTTCTGAGGCTCCTTTTCTGGCGGCTTCGTTCTTTCCTTTCTTTTCCTCAATATGGCGAAAAATATTTTCAATAACCACCACTGCATTATCCACCAACATCCCGATTCCCAGAGCCAATCCACCTAAAGTCAACATGTTGATGGTATAACCAGCCAAATAAAAAGCGATGAAAGTGGTGATCACCGATAAAGGAATAGCCAGGGCGATGGTCACGGTAGGACGCCAGTTGCGGAGAAATATCAGCAGAAACAGGACGGCCAAGAGACCCCCCAGCAGAGCATTATTTCCGGTGCGGCGGATAACTTCCCGGATCATCTCTGATTGATCAAAGAAAGGGTAAAATTCCACGTCGGAAGGAAGAGTCTCTTTTATTTTCGCCAATTCTTTATTGACTTCTTCAGCCGTAAGCACAGTGTTGGCTTCCGAACGCTTATTGATAGCATAAAATATACCCTTTTCCCCCTGAACTCGGCCAAGGAACCGGGTTTCTTTCATGGTATCGTAAACATGGGCCACATCTTTCAAATAAAAAACGTCTCCGTTCTCTGAGCCCCCCACTATGGTATTGCGGATATCATTTAAATTTTGAAATTCTCCCTGAGTCTTCACTAAAAACTCCGAGTGCCTTTCCACGATATGACCGGCGGGAAGGTTAAGGTTTTCCATCCTTAAGGCCCTGATGAGACCGTTAGGAGAAAGATTCCGGGATTCTAATGCAGCCTTATCCATCTCCACCAAAATCTCCCGTACGTCGGTGGAAAACACTTGGGCCGATGCTACTCCATCAATCCTTTCCAGACGAGGGATGACTTCTTCTTCGATCAACTCTTTCAGCTCAAAGGTGGGGCGGTCTGAAATGATCCCTCCAAAAATAATGGGCATCTGCCCTAAATTGAATTTGACCACCAAAGGATCCGCTGCCCCTTCGGGAAGCCGATTTTCATACAGACCTATTTGGTCTCTCATATCTTGGGCGGCAAAGTCCAGGTTTGTGCCCCATTCAAATTCCACCATGATCAAGGAAGCCCCTTCCATGGTCTGGGAAGTGAGTTTTTTGACTCCGCTGACTGAATTGATAATTTGCTCCAGAGGCCGGGTGATGGTGTTTTCAATATCTTCGGAAGAGGCACCGCTGTAAGTGGTGATAACGGAGACTGTGGGAAATTCCAGGTCAGGAAAAAAATCCAACCCCAATCGAGTATAAGAAATAAGCCCCAGCACCACCAGGATCATGGCCAGCATCGCTGTGGTGACTTTTCTCTTCACTGAAAATTCCGGCAGCTTCATTTCTTCACCTCTTGAACTTCAACCAGGGCTCCATCTTTCAGTCCGTAATTCCCTTCTATAACCACCAAATCTCCTTCTTGAATTCCCTTCAACACTTCCACCATCTCTGTATTCTGAAGGCCCAGAATCACTTCCTGTCTCTGGGCCTGATTATCTCTTGCCAGAAACACATATTTATTCTCCAGGATTGCTTGTTGAGGGATGACCAGGGCCTGCTCATGAGTGTTGACTTTAATAATGACCTCGCCAAAGGTGTTGGGCTTCAAGGTCAAATCAGGGTTATCCACACGGATTTCCACTTTAAACTTTTTCGTCGCAGGATTAGCGGTCTGATTCACCATAGATACTTGCCCTTTAAATCCTCGCTCAGGAAAGGCATCCATTCTTAAAACAGCCGGTTGTCCCTTTCGAATATGCCCAATATTCTGGTTAGAAACCTCCAAACTGATTTTGACTCCCGAATAATCCATCAGGGTCAATACTCCACTCTGAGGAGATAAAGCTCCCATGGTAGGGTTGATCACATCTCCTTCTTCAGCATTCCGGGAAGCTACCATTCCGTCAAAAGGGGCTTTCATCTGGGAGGCTTCCAGTCTATACTTGGCCAGGTTGACCGCTGCTTTAGCCTGCTCCAGCTGGGCTTCTGCCGATTCAAAACCCAACTTCACCTTTTCATACTGTTTGTCGGAAATGGCTTTTTCTTTGATCAGCCGCTCCATTCTTTCCATATTTTTCTGGGAATCCTTGTAGTTAGCTCGAGCCACAGCCAGAGAAGCCTGGGCCTTCTCCAATTGAAGTTGGAAAGAGCGGGTTTCCAATGCAGCCAGCAGCTGTCCCTTCTGGACTCTGTCTCCTTCTTCAACATAAATCTGAGCGATTTTTCCCCCGACCTCCGGAGTGATATTTATGTTTTTCCGGGGTTTTATAATCCCTGTATAAAAAAGCTTTTCCGAAATCTCCCCTTTTTTAACTTTAAACAACTTTACGGGTGTGGCTCTTGACCTCTCATCTTGAACCGTCTCATTCTCACTTTGACTTTGACAAGACATCAGAACCAGGAGGGCTCCCAGGACGATCCATAGTTTTCCTTTCATCATTTGACTCATCGAATTCCTCCGCTTATTCCTGTTCACTTTGTTTTTCCCATTCCATTCCCATGGCTTTCTCTAGTTCGGCTCGAGAAACCATGTAATCATAGAGAGCTTGCGAACAATTTGTCTTGGCTTGAGTTAAAGCTGACTGGGCTGAACTCACATCCAAAGTGGTAGCCATCCCCTCTGAATAATTCAATTCGGCAATCCGAAGGCTCTCCTGAGCCTGTTGGACATTCTTTTTTTGAGAAAGAAGAGATTCTTTGGCTTCTTCAAGTTTGAGCAGGGCTTGCCGGACTTCCAGACGGATTTGATCTTCCAACCCCCTTTGAGTCCATTCCAGCTCTCTGAGCCTCGCTCTGGATTGGGCCACTTTGGCTGATGTAGCAAATCCGTTAAAAATTGGGATGGTCAAAACCATATTGAAAGTGTAATAGCTCTGCCAGTTGTCTTCTTTAAAATTAAACTGGTCCGCCCAGAAATTATAATTTCCAGAAACAGAAACCGTAGGAAGATGAGAGGCCCGGGCGATTTTGACCATCTCTCCAGCACTTTTCTTCTGGAATTTGAGCTGACCCAGCTCAGGCCTGTTCTGAAGAGCTTGGCTCACACATTTTTCTAAATCGGGCTTATAAGGTTCGTAACTCAACTTTCCTTTGATTTCCACAGGTTGAGAAAGATCCATCCCCAAAAGAGTCTTCAAACGCAGTGCCGCTACTTTCAAGTTATTCTTTGCCTTAATGTATTGAGGTTTCAAGTTGGCCACTTGGACCTCTGACCTTAAAAGATCAAATCGGGAGGCCATCCCCACTTCATGGAGGTTCCTTACATTTTTATGGTGTTCCTCCGCCACCTCTACCGCTTCCTTGGCCACTCCCACAAATTCCTTAGCTAAAAGGTACCCATAAAAGGCTTTCTTTATGCGGCAAACCGTCTGCTGCTCGGATTGTTCCCGCCTCTCTTGAGTAGAGTGAAGATTGTATTTGGCCCGTTTAAACCCTGAAGTCAAACGCCCGCTGGTGAAAAGAGGAAGGGAGAATGCAAAAGCAAACTGATAATCTCGAGTGAAATCGACCGAAACTTTCCGGGGAGGTTGGCCTGGGACTATAGAGGGAAATTCCAGTTGAAAAAGTTTTTCATCCAGTGTATTGGTGCCTTGGATATTCAACGAAGGGAAAAATTGGGCGGCCGCTTCTCTCACTCGGGATTGAGCCGCTTCCACTCTTTCCTCGGAAGCCAGATAACGGGGATTCTGGGATAGAGCCATCTGTATGCTTTTCTCCAAGGTGAGAGTCAATTTCTCCTGGCCAAAAGATATCTTTCCACTCCACAGAACCAAACTGATACACAGGATCAGGGATGCGAATTTCTTCATTTTTTCTCTCCTTGGCTTGCTCTCAGGCCTTTTTTAAGACCGTATAGAAAAAATTGGTGGATTAAATGGGTACTTTTATTCAAACTGTAAGACCTTTCCCTCCAAAACCGGGTGAAATGAAACCCTCGGACCATAGATTCAAGAATATAGGCAGCTTCGAGGGAGTCAATATCCCTGAATTCCCCTGAAACGATACCTTGGTGGAAAATTTCAGAGATGATCTCAAGCATAGCTTTTCTTTTTCTCTGGATCTCCTGGAGGAACCTTCTCTCAGTTTCCTCCAATGAATGCCCATCCGGAGGCATCACTCCCAGTACGTTTTTAAGTAAAGATTTCTCCATAAGAAAAATCCGGGATATATTTTCTTTTTGACGGAGAGATTTGAGGATAAAACGGATGATTCTTTTTATCTTTTCATCCACACTCTCTTCTTTGTCCTTGATTTTTTTTAATTTCAGTATCACTTCTTCATGGGAATTCAAGATAATCTCAAAGAAAATCTCATTTTTGCTCCTAAAATAGGAATAAAGGGTGGCCTTAGAAAACTGAGCCTCTCTGGCTATATCATCCATAGTAGTCAAGCTGTATCCTTTTCTGGCAAAAACTTCTTCTCCCGCTCTCAGAATAGAAAGTCTGTTTTCTTCCCTCCGGTGTTTTTTCCTTTCTTCTCTAAGGTCTTTTTTGTCCCGGCTCATTATCTATACTTTAGAGTTTAGCTTTTATACTCATAAGTTTAGAATCTAAACCAGAAAAATTAGCAGCCTTTTTGTCTTTTGTCAAGCGGAGGCAAAAAATTTTTGTTCATCCTAGAAAGATTTTTTATAATGAAGGTCAAACCAGTCTTACCCTGATAAGGAGGAAAAATGACAGACGAATTCCAAAAATTCAAAGAGTTCCGCCAAAAAATGGATCAAAAAATTCTTAACAAAGGGAATCGAGAAATCAATCGCTTTTATGCTTTGGATAAAAACGCCTATAATGAGGGCGCTCTTTCCGCTGAAACCAAAGAGCTTTTAGGGCTCGTGGGGTCTTTGGTTCTCCGATGTAATGATTGTATTACCTACCATCTGTGGCGCTGTATTCAGATAGGGCTTAGTGACGAACAACTCTTTGAAGCTTTCCACATCTCCTTGGTAGTGGGAGGCTCCATCATCATCCCCCATCTCCGGAAAGCGGTATCCATGCTTGAAGAGATACGCTCCTCCCACGAATTCTCAGGTTAAGCTCTGGGGTGAAACTTATCATAAATCCGGCGGAGCTGTCTCCGGCTCACATGCGTGTAGATTTGGGTGGTGGTGATTTGACTGTGCCCCAGCATAATCTGAACAGAACGCAAATCGGCTCCCCTTTCCAGAAGATGGGTGGCGAAAGTGTGCCGCAGGATGTGGGGGCTTATTTGTATGTCCAGCTGGGCCTTCTTTGCGTATTTTTTGAGCATTTTCCATACACCCTGTCGGGTCAATGCCCCCCCTCTTCCGGTGATAAAAAGAGAATCACTCTCTTTCCTTAAAAGCAAGGGTCTGGCCTTTTCCAAATAGGCATTCAAGGCCTTTACTGCAGAATTTCCTAAAGGAACAATCCGTTCTTTCCCTCCCTTCCCCCGACAGATAAGAAATCCTTCTTCCAAATTCATATCTCTCACCTTTAAAGAAACAAGCTCAGAAACCCTCAATCCTGTGGCATAAAGGATTTCCAACATGGCTTTATCCCGGAGCCCCCGAAGATCTTCTTCAGGTTGATCCAACAGCTTTTCCACTTCCTTGAGGGTTAAAAAATGGGGCAATGAAAGCCAAACCCGGGGCGAAGAGATATTGGTGGTGGGGTTTTTCTGCACAATTCCATCCCGAGTCAGGAATTTATAAAATGATTTCAATGAAGAAATCATCCTGGCTACCGACCGGGAGGACAATCCAGCTCGGCCCTGTTGATGGATCCACTTAACTAAATCCTCTTCCTTAGCCTTCCGCCATGAAAGTTTCTCTTTTTGGGAAAAAAGAAAAAATTTCCTTAAATCCTGAGAATAGGACTGCACAGTGTTGGAGGACAGCCCCTTTTCTACAGAGAGAAACTCCAAAAACATGGAAAGAACTTCCTTCCAGGAGAGAGAGCGGTGACGCATCAGATAAAAGGATTGGATTCCTTCTCGTCTCCGATCAGGGTGGAGGGACCATGGCCAGGGAGCACTCGAGTATCTTCCGAAAGAGTCAAGATTTTGTTCCGCACGGAGTTCTCCAGCTCTTTCCAGGAACCTCCAGGGAGGTCTGTACGGCCCACCCCCCGGTAAAAGAGGGCGTCTCCGGAAAGGACAAATCCATCCCCAATCAAACACACACTTCCTGGGGAATGCCCCGGTGTATGAATGACCCTTAACTCACTCTTTCCAATGGAAATGTGATCGCCCTCGTTCAACAAGCGGTCAGGTTCAGGCGAATCCTTAGTGCCCAGTAAAAAATTCAAGCCAGATTGGTGAGCCTTCTCCAGGATGGAGCGGTCGGAAGGATGAATGCATAGAGGAATGTCAAATTTCTCCTTTACATCCCTGTTGGCTCCCACATGATCCACATGCCCATGAGTGTTGATCAATATAACAGGTTGAAGCCCTTTTTTCTCCACAACTTGGAAAATCTTTTTGGGCTCAGCTCCCGGATCCACCACCGCACACTTTAAACTCTGAGGGCAGTAGACCAGATAGCAGTTGGTTTCCAGAGCTCCAACCACCACACTT
This sequence comes from bacterium, assembly GCA_018335295.1. GTDB lineage: Bacteria > Acidobacteriota > Aminicenantia > Aminicenantales > Aminicenantaceae > JAGXKI01. The sequence goes on from JAGXKI010000003.1 coordinate 53,682, forward strand.
TCATAATCCATGCCTTCATGATAATTCCCCCTAAGAAAAGAGTCAAGTTCAGAGTATTTCTTCTCAAACAGAAAGATGGGGAAGTATTCCCAATCCCGTGATGAGTATAAATAGCTCTACTTTAAGATAGGGGTGAGAAAAGGGGGTCGTCAGCACGCTAATTTTCCCCATCGAGTACTCGGAGGGGAAAAGCTCCGCTTTCCCCCTTCCGACGGTCGCTCAAGCTCCCTGCCTCCCTTCTCGGGCTTACGCCCTGCGACCAAGGGGCCATACCCCCTTGGAACCCCACTGATTTGTGAACACTCACAAATCAGTCAAATTAGCTCCCATTCGGACTTCGCTCTCCTCTCCTATAGAGAGGAACCATGCCCGCTCAGTCCTCATAGGGGCTTCCTCACCCCCATCCCTCACCCCTTTCAAGGAATTAGGGATGATTACGAAAGATGGAATCGGCTTGTCATTTATTCTAAAAAAAAATATAATCCCCCCTCATGAAAGAAAAACCATGGCAGCTTCAGTTATTCGCTAAGTCCTTAAAAAAGAAAGAAAAACTTAGAATCCTCAATAAAAATCTCAATATTCCTCCTTCCTCTCTCATCCTGGATTTGGGGTGTGCTCAAGGAGTGTTGAGCTATTTTCTCCGCCAAAAAGGGGGCACATGGATCAGTGCGGACCAGGATTTTCAGAACCTCCAATCCTCCTATCTTCTTCTCAAAAACAACCTCATCCAGGTAGAGGAGGGACCTCTTCCTTTCATGGATGAGTCTTTTGATAGGGTGGTGAGTCTGGATTACCTGGAACATCTTGAAAAGGACGACCAATGCCTTGAAGAAATAAAAAGAATCCTCAAACCCGGAGGCCAACTGGTTCTGGCCACCCCCCGCACAGGGAGATTCTTCTTCATCCATAAACTGCGCTCCCTTTTAGGTATGAAACTGGAATACTACGGACATAAAAGGGAAGGATACCGGAAAAAAGATTTGAAAACAAAAGTGAACCGTGCCGGGATGTCTGTAAACCGTTGCCTAACCTTTTCTCGCACGGTCACGGAATTTCTCGAACTTGTTCTGAATTTTCTCTATATCCGGTTTTCCCGCCTGAAAACCCACCCAAAGCTGAGGGACGGACACATCCGACCTTCCACAGGAAAGGAATTCTCTTCGGAAAAGAAAAGTTTTCGAATCTATTCCTTTATCTATCCCCTCATTTGGCTCCTCTCACGTGTAGATAAATTGCTGTTTTGGCAAAGAGGATATGTCCTCTTAATATGGGCCAAAAAATAAGATTCCACATAGAATTTCCCTGGAATTTAAATGGAAAACAGAAAAAAAATCGGGTTTCTCCTGGGCCCTTTTCTCCTCATTCTAATCTACTTTTTACCCCTGCTTCCCCAAAATCCCCAAGCTCACCATCTTCTGGCCATTTTTTCCTTAGTGGTGGTCTGGTGGGTCACGGAATGCATCCCCATCCCTGTCACCGCCCTCCTTATTCCTGTTTTGATTACCGCTTTCAAGGTGGCCCCTATCAAACAAGCGTTTGCTCCCTTTGCCAATCCCATCATCATGCTTTTTCTGGGAAGTTTTATCCTGGCGAGGGCCATGTGTATCCATTCCCTGGATCAAAAATTAGCGTACTCCGTCCTCTCTGTAAAAGCGATCGCCCATAAAAAGACTCGAATCCTTTTTGCCATGGGTTTGACCACAGCATTCCTGTCCCTGAAGTCACTTCCAATACGGCCTCGGCTAATATGATTATCCCCATCATCATCGCCATTTCCAAAGCGGCTTCCCTAAATCCTGTTTATCCAGTGCTGGGAAGTGCCCTGGCCTGCAGTTTTGCTTTCCTTCTTCCGGTGGCTACACCTCCCAACGCCATTATCTTCGGCTCAGGGATGATCCGCATTCCTCAAATGTTAAGGTACGGCATAAAGCTTGAGATTGTCGGAATTATTCTCATCTGGGGTTACATCAATTTAATCCTTCCCCCCCTTGGAATTCTTTAATCTCTTTTCCGCTCCTGCTTCCAAAGGAAGTTTTACAGACTCCTCTGTTCTGATATAATGATTTATATGGAAGTTTATCTTTCCCTCCAGGCCCAAAAAGATTTTAAACTTTTGCAGGCCATGGATTCAGATTCTAGAGGAGAAGGTCTCCTCTTAGGACACAAATCAGGGGGTCGGTACTTTGTAGAGAGAATTTTTTCCACCCCAAATTATCCTTTTCCTTCCTTAGAAAAATATTTATCAATGGAACAGCTCTTTAATGGTCAGATATTGGGATTTTTTTCCTTCTCATCTAAAAAAGAAAAACCAGAAAAAATCCTGGCTCCGGTTGCATACAGAAAACTTTTTCTCCAGGTTGAATCCCAAAAAAAGAATCTGAAGTTCAATTCCTTTATCATAGAATATGATCATAATTTCTTTCTGGCCCCCGTAAAACTCATCTCCGCATGAAAAGGAGGAAGTCATGGGAAAACAACTGAACGATCAACAAAAAAACACTCTCCTCAAATTAGCCCGTAATGCCATCGAACATTATTTAGCGACAGGAAGACACCTGTCCCAACAAACCGAGGATGAAACCTTACAGGAAAAAAGAGGGGCCTTTGTCACCCTTAAGCAAGACAATCAGCTGAGAGGGTGCATTGGATATGCCCTTCCTTATAAACCTTTATATGAAACCATCATTGATGTTTCTGTCTCCGCAGCCTTTCATGATTTCCGCTTCCCTCCTTTGACCAAAGAAGAACTTCCCCAAACAAAGATTGAAATATCCGTTCTCACTCCTCCTCAAAAAATAGAGGATGTCAATCAAATCGAAATCGGAAAACACGGGATTATCATCACCAAAGGGATGCACAAAGGACTTCTTCTTCCCCAAGTTCCTGTGGAATGGGGCTGGGATGTGGAAACATTTCTCAGCAATGGCTGCAGGAAAGCTGGACTTGACGAAGATGAATGGAAAAGAGAGGCTCAAATAGAGATCTTCTCCGCCCAGGTTTTTTCTGAATAAAAAATTAAATGATTCATTAGTAGCTATTTTCGAACTAAGAAGTAGCTTTAAACATTTTTATGTATTCATTTTCGTGATGAATTATTCAGGATTTTTGAATTTTTTGCTTTGGAGAAGTTCTTTGGCTTCTTGTTTCCGCTTGTTCACTTCATTCACCCATGTGGAATCGGGTTCCATCGAGAGGATATATTCCAGCTCCTTTCTGGCCTTTTCTTTTTCTCCCAGGGCTAAGTAGGTTTCGGCAAGATATAGCCGGGTAAGGGGATCATCAGGACCCAGTTCCTTGGATTTCCGAAGGTGCTCCAAAGATTTCTGGTTATTTCCCCCTGCTATTCCCGGAAGCCGGAAATACAGACGACCCAGCACCCGGTCAGCTCCTCCCTCTTCATAAGATCTGTCCAACTCGATTACCTTATTCATCTCTTTTTTAATATCCTTAACCAAGGATAAGCTTTTCAACACCCCTTTGGTTTCTCCATAAAGACCATAATTCACTCCCAACCAATAATGTCCCTCCGGTTTTTGAGGGTCTGATTCCACGGCCTTCTTGGCATAATAGATTCCCTTTTCAAAAATCCTTTTTTTCTCCTTCTTTTCTTGAGTATGGTCTCCTATGTAATACAGAATCCGGGCCATCCTCCAGTAAACTTTATACTTATTTTCAACCCGGGAAAGAGCTTTCAGGTATTTATCCTTCACCTTCTGGGCTGTAGAGAGGTCCTGAATCTCCAGGAACAACTCATCCCCTTGGGAAATCAAATGTTCAGCTTCCTGTGGATAACCCATTAAGGTAAAACTTAAAATAAGGATCCCCATTAAATAAAATTTTGGTTTCATGGTCTTCTCCTTATTAAAAAATCTTCAATTTTTATCCTTCTTGGGAAAGTGGGTTTGAGAATCAGAGAAAAATTCATCTGCCTTCCTGTCCAATCGGACCAGCTCCTTTTCCAGCTGCTTTCGCTTCTCCTCCAGCTGAGCTTTACTGAGGTGAGCCTGGACTTTTACAGGCTGACCGAACACAGTGACAACTCTGGAAAAAGGATAAAACATCAAAAACTGATCCCAGCTTTGAAGAAACTTTTTCCTGGAGGTGGAAAAAGAGAAAGGAACGAGATAACTTCGGGTCAATTGAGCCAGTTTCAATCCTCCCATTTTCATCTTCCTATTCGGGCCTCTGGGGCCATCGGAAACGACAATGACTTCTCCCCCGTTTTGAAGCCCTTTTCTCATTTCATTCCATGCTTTCACCATCATGTGGGAACTGGAACCCCTGACAATCTTATGTCCCCATCGGGCCATAATCTGAGCAGCAATTTCTCCATCTTGACTGGGGCTGACCAAGGGCATAACCCCTTTATTCCGGAAAAAATAAGGAAGGATAAAAATCCGGCCGTGCCAAACCATAAGGATCACCGGCTTCCTTTTTTCTCTCAACCTTAAGTAGGGGTCTTGACCCACAATGGTCACCCGGGCCGATTTGTGCCATACCCACAGGATCATCTTTCCCAAAATTCCCACCAAATTCCACTTAAGCTTTTTCCAAAGGGAAGACATCGGACTCATATTACACAAAATATCAAAGGCCGTAAATAAAAAGGAAATTTTGGCTTGTGGCTTCACCTAAACAGGGAAATCTTTTATATGCTTCATCCCCCAATAATGGAGTCCAACTCATGAATATTATTTCATCCCTCCACGAGTATCGACCCACCATCCTAACAGGAATCCACCCAAACACAGACCCACTCCATAAGGGACCGAATAGGGCCAGGAAGGGAAATCAAAAGGAAGTATTCCAAGCTGGCACAGAAATCCAAAAACGGAATATCCTCCTCCAAATCCTAAGCTTAACAATCCGGCCATTTTTCTGCGCTTTTTTAAAAAGATCATAGCCATTCCGGGAATAAACAATCCCTCCGCCATAATTTCAGAAGCAAGCCCCAGAGCCTTAAGAATGCTCTCTAATTGAGCGGCAATCAAAAAAGCCAACGCTCCCATCAACACCGTGGCCCCTCGACTTGCCCCCACTGGGTGTTTAAGCCGGCGTCCCAGGATTATTTTCTCAAAAACATCCCGGGTAAGAGACATCGCCCCGGTATTTATGGCTGTATCCATAGTGGACATGACGGCGGCCACAATGGCCACAAACAATATTCCACCCAAAACTTTTCCCAATTTTGTGGAAATAAGAGCGGAAAGCAGAGGGCCTTTTATTTCTCCAAGAGGAAATAAAAATAAAGCAAACATTCCCGCAAACACCACACACCAATAAACAAGGAAAAAAGTTCCTGATGCGGCCCACAATCCCTTTCTGGCTTTCTTTGCTGATTGAGCCGATTGAATTCTCTGCCACACGATAGGGGAGATGAGCCAAGCTAGAGTGAAAGAAAGAACAATCAATAAATTTTTATCCACATCCAAGAAAAAATTGAAATAACCCTCTTTACCCGCTTGAGAAACCTGATCAGGGAGATGAAGAACGGGTACAGAACCCAAGAAATAAACAAAAAGTCCCAACAACCCTCCCCCCAGGAAGAAAAATTGGAGACTATCCGTGAGGACCACAGAAAAAAATCCCCCCAAAACCGAATAAACCAGGACCACTCCGGTCCCAATCATCAGACTGTATAAGTAGGGCATTCCACAAAATAACTTTAAAAACTGTCCTAGAGCCACCATCTGGGAGGAAGCTAAAAGAATCATGTACCAAACAATAACCAGGGAGGCCATATGCCGAACTGTCCGACCGTAACGCATTTCCACCAAATCCGGCAGTGTGATAATGGGCAACCGGCGTATGGGATCAGCAAGAAAGACCGCAAATAACAAAACAGTCACCACGGCAGGCATCCCCATAACCCAAAAAGAACTGATTCCCTGGGCATAAGCTTCATCTACGGAAACCAAAGTGGAAGTGGCTCCGAGCCAGGAAGCCATCACAGACAAATAAACCAGGGAAGCGGGAAGCCTCCGGGAAGCCAAAAAGAAATCTTCAAGATTTTTCATCTTGGGAGAGAAAAGCGATCCCACCCCCAGAAGAAGAACAAAATAAATAAACAAATACAGAAAGTAATCCCAGTGCATGAAATTTTTATAACAAAATCTGATTTCATAAAAAAGGAAAATTTAAGGCTGGCCTATCCAACTATTTTCCAGGGAGGGTCTTGCCACACCCAAAAGAGATAGCTATACTGAGATTTCTACCAATCAAGTCCATATGGCTTGAATAGAGAAAAAAATGAAACGCCTCCCCATCCTTCTTTTTTTAACACTCCTGGCTTTTTCTCAAACAGCGGAAAGGGTGGCTCAGAAAGCGGAATCAAGAATTCGCACCCTCCATTCTCTTGAGGCTCAATTTACTCAGATTTATCACTCTTCTACCGTTTCCACGCCTCTCAAAGAAAGGGGAAAATTCTATTTCAAAAAACCTGATTTGATGAAATGGGAGTACACTCACCCCGAAAAAAAAATATTTGTATACAAAGAAGGCATCCTGTGGTCTTATTTCCCTCAGGACAATCAATTGATTAAAAGCGACCTGTCGGAAAGGAAACAAGAAGCTGAAATCCTCTCCTTGCTTTCCGGAAAAAAAGGACTGCTGGAGAACTATTCCCTCCAATTCAGCCCATTCCCCTCTCAAAATGAAGACAGCCACCAACTCAAATTAACCCCCCAAAAAAAACACGAATATTCCTACATCCTCCTTGAAATCAACCCCCAACAATGGCTCATCCAAAAGGCAATTTTCTTTGATTGGGCCGGGAATAAATCCGAATTTCATTTCAAAAAAATCAAAACAGATGTTCCTATCTCTAAAGAGATTTTTGAACTTAAGGTTCCTCCCCATACCGAAATCATCGAATACAAATCTCCCTAAAACCATTCACTCGGGAATTCGTATTTACAAACGAGGACTGGAAGTCCTCCATGGATGACGATAAGAAATTAGTTCAAAAAACACTGGACGGGGAGAAAAGAGCCTTTGAAATGATTGTCCGTAGGTATCAAAAGCCTCTTTTCAATTACATTCAGAGGATGGTAGGAAACCGAGAACTGGCTCTTGATTTAACCCAGGATATTTTCGTCAAAATTTACTCTTCCCTTGATTCCTACCGCTTTCAGTATAAATTCAGGACCTGGATGTTCAAGATTGCATCCAACTCCTTGATCGATTATTTCCGAAAAAAAAGAATCGATACGTTTTCCTATGAACAAAAGGAAAAAAGAGACTCCCCCTCTACCTTCCAGATTCCCGATGATGAAGATTCTGTGGTGAAAACCTTTGAACTCTCCAACCTTAGAAAAAGAATTGAACAAGCCCTGGAAAAAATTCCTCCCCAGATGAGAGAACTTTTCGTGTGGAGGCATATCAACGAATTCAGTTACAAAGAAATCGCCGAAATCAAAGAAATGCCAGTGGGAACTATAAAAAACAAAGTCTTTCAAGCCAAAGAAATGCTCCGAAGACTGTTGGAGGGTTTGATATGAAATGCCTTAAGGCGGATCAAATTTATCTTTACCTGGAAGGGGAGCTCTCTGCTGAAGAGGCCAGCGCTGTCCGCTTTCATTTGGCTTCCTGTCCCTCGTGCCAAAAGGCCGTTGAAGAGAGGGAGCACCTCAACCAAGCCTGTAAAGAACTCCCCTTGGGGGATCTTCCCACTGATTTCACACCAAGGGTTATGAGGAAAATATTTCCGGAAAAAGTTTCCTTTCGAAGCTGGCTGAGAGCCCTAGCCGGAGGATTAGCTTCTTTTGTGGTTTTTTCCTTGTTATTTCTTTTTCTTTCGGCTTCCCCTTTTCTCCCATTCCTTACAGCCTTTTACCGGGCTCCGCTGAATCTGGTTCAGGACATCTCGTTAGTTTTGGTAAAAATTTTCAAACTGCTTACCCTTCTTATCAAAGTGTTTCTTCAACTTATCAGCCTCTTCACTCGAGGATTCATGAGTGTGTTCACCCTAATCCAACCAGAAATTCAAATTTCCTTGACTCTCTTTTTTCTTATTTTCTTCTTTTTCTTCTTTTATAAGATTAAGAGAAAATTCCTCATCGGAGAGAACGCATGAACAAAAAAATCATTTGGAGTCTTACCATCCTTCTCCTGGGTTCCGGATTTACTCCTCTCTACAGTCAAGGTTTTGTTTTAAAAAAGGACATCATCGTCAATAAAAACGAAACCCAGGATAATGTGATAAGCTTCGGGGGCGAAATCCTTATAAAAGGAAAGGTTAAAGAAAGCGCTATCGCTTTTGGGGGAAGTATCGTGGTGGAAGGAGAAGTGGGAGATGTGGTTTTGGGATTTGGCTCTGATATTACTCTGAAATCCACCTGTGTGGTCAAAGGAGATGTGGTTTCTTTAGGAGGAATCCTGGAAAAAGAGCCAGGATCACTTGTGGAAGGAGATTCTGTCTACTTTAAAACCTCGGAAAATTTGGGGGCTCTCCTCAAACAAGGCTTCAAAGGAATCTTCACCCTTTCTTTCATTCCTCTCTTCCTCATCCTCACGGCCATCAAGCTGTCCATCTGGTTCATCCTGGCTGTGAGTCTGGCCGCCTTGTTTCCCCGGCAAATATCTTTCGCTTCTTCCCAAATCCGAAAATCATTCTGGCCTGTATTTGGAATAGGATTCTTGAGCATCTTGATTTTTACCGCTCTCATCATCCTTTCAGCCCTGTTGAGTTTAATCTTGATCGGCATTCCTATCTTCCTCACACTTCTCCTTGTAGGATTGGTTTTAAAAATCTTTGGCCGGATTATTCTTTTTCATTTCTTCGGAGAAAGTTTTTCCAAAGCCCTGGGCGGAAAACATCCCACACCTCTGAGCTCCGTGACAATCGGCTTTCTGGGGGTGAGTTTTCTCGGTCTTATCCCGGTACTGGGAGCTCTGTTTAATTTTGTCCTCAGCATCCTGGGGTGGGGTGTGATCATCCGAACCAAATTCGGAAATGTTCCCAATTGGTTCAAACAATCCGCCTAGGAATGAATCGAGAAAGGGTGAGCCGCTCCCCGAGGATTTTTAACGCCATTTCCTGCTCATCCTTTGATGTCGCTTCCACACTTCCCCGATTTATTTTTATAGGCACTCATTTTCACTATTGGGGGAGAGAAGGGGGATGAGGAAACCCCTATGAGGACTGAACGGGCATGGTTCCTCTCCGAAGGAGAGAGTCCGAATGGGAGCTGATTTGACTGATTTGTGAATTGTCACAAATCAGTGGGGGTTCCAAGGGGGTATGACCCCTTGGTCGCAGGGCGTCAGCCCGAGAAGGGAGGCAGGGAGCTTGAGCGACCGTCGGAAGGGGGAAAGCGGAGCTTTTCTCCTCCGAGTTCTCGATGCGGGAAATCAGCGTGCTGACGATCCCCCTTCTCTTCCCTAGATTCAGACTTCTAGGATTTCTTTCTCTTTGGCAGAGGCCAGTTCATCGGCCTTCTTGGTATATTCTTCAACCAACTCTTTTAACTTATCATAACCTCTGTACTTATCATCTTCGGAGATTTCTTTATTCTTTTCCATCTCCTCAATTTTTTCTTTGGTTTCTCTTCTCATGTTTCGAATCGTTGTTTTCTCTTCTTCCACCAATTTCCTTATATGCTTGGCTATCTCTTCTCTTCTTTCTTGGTCTAAAGGAGGAATAGGGACCTTGAGTTTTTTGCCGTCGTTGACAGGATTGAGTCCTAAACCCGCATCGCGAATGGACTTTTCCAATGACTCTAAAATATTCGGGTCATAAGGTTGTATGGTCACCAGCGTTGGATCCGGAACACTCAAGGTAGCCAACTGATTGATAGGGGTCTGAGCTCCGTAATAGTCCACTTTTATATCTTCAAAAATAGAGATGTTCGCTCGACCAGTCCTGATTTTGCTCAAATCTTTGCGAAAATGTTCCACAGAATATTTCATTCTTTTTTCCAAATCTTTAAGCTCATCTTTCATCATTTTTTACCCTCTTTCTAAAAAAAATTTCTTTAAAATCATGAATCCTTAATAAATCTTTGTCCCTACATCTTTCCCCAGAACAGCCTTTTTTATATTTCCCTTTTTTTTCAAGTTAAAAATAAAAATGGGAAGATTGTTATCTCTGCATAAAGAAATAGCGGTGGTATCCATAACTTTTAACCCCTTCTTGATGACATCCAAGTACTGGATCGAACGGTACCGCTTGGCTTCCTTATCCTTTAACGGATCTGCTGAATAAACCCCATCCACCTTTGTGGCTTTCAGAATGACTTCAGCTTTGATTTCCAGGGCTCGGAGAGCGGCAGCCGTATCTGTAGTGAAATAAGGACTTCCAATCCCGGCACTAAAAATTACCACCCGACCCTTATTTAAATGGTTAATCACCCTCCTTCGGATGAAAGGCTCAGCCACAGCTTCAATTTCCACGGCGGAAACATGGCGGCTCATCATCCCTTCTTTTTCCAAAGAATCCTGGAGAGCGATCCCGTTAATCAAAGTAGCCAACAACCCCATATAATCGGCGGAGGAACGATCCATCCCCGCTTGGGTCCCTTGAGTTCCCCGAAAAATATTCCCCCCCCCGATCATCACCGCAACCTGAACCGCCAAATCACGAATTTCCTTGATTTCCTGAACAATAGATTGGGTTCTATGAAAATCAATTCCGTAGGAAACTTCTCCTAAAAGAGACTCACCGGAAAGTTTTAGGAGTATTCGTTGGTAGGCCGGTTTCTTTTGAGACATACTCAAAAATATTAAGATTTCCCCAGTTCAAACCGAGCAAATCTTCTCACCCTCACATTCTCTCCAAATTTAGCTATGTGAGAAGTGATCAGCTCTTTCACCGAAACTTTATCATCTTTTATATAAGGTTGGTCTAAAAGGCAAACTTCTTTATAAAATTTGCCCAATTTCCCCTGGACAATTTTTTCGATGATTTCAGGGGGTTTATTAGAATCCTTGAATTGTTCCCGGATGACTCCCTTTTCCTCCTCCAGTACTTTTTGAGGTACCTCATCGGAAGAAATGTAAGTGGGGTCTGCGGCCGCTATATGCATAGCAATATTTTTTACCAATTCCTTGAATTCGTCAGTCTTGGCCACAAAATCGGATTCACAGTTGACTTCAACTAAAACACCTATTTTCCCCTTCATGTGAATGTAGGAACCAATCCTTCCCTCTTGAGCTTCTCGGCTCATTTTAGCTTTAGCTCGAGCGTAACCTCTTTTTCTCAACCTGGTAATGGCTTTATCGATATCTCCATTGCTCTCCTGGAGGGCTTTTTTACACTCCATCATACCGATTCCAGTGCGGTCGCGAAGTTCCTTTACCTTTTCAGCGGATATCTTCATCGTGTTCTCCTTGTTATTCTGTTTTTTCCATACTGGAGGAATCAGATTTGGCTTTCTCTTTTTCTTCCTTTCCTTCTTCTTGTTCCTCTCCCTCCGAAGAAGCTGAAGCCTGTTCTTCTTCGGAAGCCGTTTCTTCTTTCTTTTCTTCCTGGAGTTCTTGAGCCATCCGTTCTTTTCTCCCTTCCATGATGACTTCGGCTACCTTTGAGGTGAAAAGCTCAATGGCTCTGACCGCATCATCGTTCCCGGGAACCGGATAATCTATATTTTCGGGATCTCCATTGGTATCCACCACCGCTACAATCGGAATCTTCAGCTTTTGAGCTTCTCGGATGGCAATCTCTTCCTTTATGGAATCTATCACAAATAAAGCCCCCGGTAATTCGGGCATCTTTTTGATCCCCCCTAAATTTTTAGAGAGCTTTTTGTAAACTTTTTCCATTTTGGACTGATCTTTCTTGGACATGAGATCCCACCGGCCGTCTTCTTTCATCTCTTCCAGTTCAATCAACTTTTCCACACTTCTTCGAATGGTACTGAAATTTGTTAGAACTCCTCCGATCCAGCGTTGATTGATGTAAGAGGCTTCGCATTTTTCGGCATAATCTTTGATGATATCCTGAGCTTGTTTTTTCGTCCCCACCATCAGCACTTCTTTCCCATCTACGGTGACATCTTTTAGGAACTCAAGAGCCTCTTTAAATATCTTTATGGTCTTTTGGAGATCAATGATGTAGATCCCGTTTCTCTGACCAAAGATATAATTTTTCATCTTGGGGTTCCACCGTCGGGTTTGATGTCCAAAATGAACGCCCGCTTCTAAAAGTTCTTTCATGTTTATTGAAAGCAATGTATATCCTCCATTATCTCTTGTGGTATTGGGGAGCTTTTCGAGCACCCAGTAATCCGTATTTCTTCCTTTCTTTCTCTCGGGGGTCTCTGGTTAAAAGTTTCAATCCTTTCAGTGTGGGTTTCAATTCCTTGTTGAATTCCACCAATGCTCTGGCAATTCCCAACTGGATGGCTTCAGCCTGGCCTTTCACTCCCCCTCCCTTTATCCGGATGAATATATCGAATTTATTTTCTGTTTCAGTTATATGGAGAGGCTTTTTGATGATATTTTGGTGTTTTTCCAGATTGAAATAGTCAGAAAACGAATGAGGCCTTTCCTCTACGTAAAAAGTGATATTTCCCTTGCCAGGCCGCAGAAAAACACGAGCCACAGCTGTTTTCCTTCTTCCGGTCCCGTAATATTGAATCAGACTCAAGATTCATCCTCCAATTGGTATCTTTGAGGTTTTTGGGCGTCATGGGGATGTGAGGGCCCTTTGTAGACTTTGAGCTTTTTAAACTGGGATCGGCCCAACCGGTTCTTTGGAATCATGCCCCATACAGCATTTTTTATAACATCTTCGGGATTTTTTCCTAAAACTTGCTGTAATGATTTATATTTTATTCCTCCTGGGTACCCCGAATGGGAATAATATTTTTTCTGGGTCATTTTATTCCCCGTCACTTTCACTTTTTCGGCATTCACCACCACCACAAAATCTCCAGTATCCATAAAATCCACATACTGAGGTTTTTTCTTTCCCCTTAAAAGAAGAGAAATTTCGGAGGCTAACCTTCCCAATATCTTTCCATCCGCGTCCACCAGCCACCATTTTTTATCGATATTTTCTTTTTTGGGTACACAAGTTTTCATTGCTTTATTCCTTATTTCGAGCTTAAATCAAGGAGAAAGTGTGATGATTTAAAATACTAAATCTAAGGGAAATTGTCAACCGGGCGTGAATCCTTGTCCATCTCTTAGTGAGCCCGCACTCTCTTCCGTTTCTGTATGTAGTATTTTATAAGAAAAATCCCCAGAAGAAAACCCCCTATATGGGCAAACCAGGCCACTCCTCCTCCCAATCCCACATTCATGATCTGAACAATAAACCATATTCCCAGGACAAAGAAAGCGGGGACAGGAACAATCCGGATGAAAATAAACAGAAAAATTAAGGTAAGCACTCTAGCCTGGGGGTACAGGATCAAATAAGCCCCCAGTACCCCGGCAATGGCTCCGCTCGCTCCGATGACAGGAACCTGAGACCCGGAATTCAGTCCGATATGAACCAGGGAGGCTCCCAGTCCTGAAATAAGATAGAAAAAGAAGAACCGGAAAGACCCTAAAAAATCTTCCACATTGTTTCCAAATATCCAAAGATAAAGCATATTTCCGAACAGGTGCATCACACTCCCGTGCAAAAACAGGGAAGTCACAAGTGTCAACCAAGGAGACAGACGATTTACAGGCTGATGAGTTTGAGCAGAGATTAAAGGAATAGATTGGAAATGAGTGATTTCGTAGGGAATCGCCCCCATTTTGTAAACAAAATACTGGAGTCCTTGCGGAGAGGAAACCTGATAGAAAAATACCACAATGTTGAGGGCTAGGAACAGGACAGTGATATAGGGAAATCGGGAAGTCGGATTATCATCTTTTAGGGGAATGAACATTGCGGACTAATGATGGTTCAAGGACCAGACCTCATGTCCCCTCTGATTCTTTTTCCCCTTAGTCAGTGAATGGATTTTTTTCTATTTCTTTTTTTTCAATTCTTCTTCCAGTTTATCTCTCTCAGCCTTCCTCTTTCTGAGTTCTTTAAACTTCTCGATGTACATGTCGGACCTCTGTTGGTATGTTTCGGCTTTATGAGGTTCCAGTTTGGCAAATAAACTCTTGTAGACAACACTCAACCAGGAATAAGGTTCCGGATACTTTGGCTCCAGTTCCTCGGCTTTCAGCAGGAGCTCCTCTGCTTCCCGGGCCAAAGCCAGTCGTTTTTCTTTGGGAAGGTTGGGAAGCCGGTAGGCTTTGGACCAACGGTTGACCGCTTTGGAGACCAACGCCTGAGCATTCTTGGGAAAAAGCTTGATCCTTTTATCATGGAAGCGGTCGGCTTCATCGAATTTAGGCGGATCAAGATTTTCATAATATTGAGTGATATAGGCATATCCTTTTTCACTCTGAGGATCCAGCTCAATCCTTCGCAGATACATCTCTTCGGCTTTCTCTGCCGGAGTTTTAGTCCCATTGGCTTCAGCGGTCTCTGATTTTTCTTTTCCTTTTTTCTCTTTCTTCCCTTCTTCCCCTTTATCTTCACCCATTCCTACATACTTTTTGTAAAAATCAGCAACCACGTAGTAGTTGCTCATATTGGTGGGTTCCATCTCCAGGATCTTCACGTAAAACTCTTCAGCCTTTTTGAACTCCCTCAACTTATCGTACATATCTCCCAACGAGAATATGATATCTTTATCATTAGGATTGCTTTCATAAGCTTTTTTCAAAGCTTCCAATGCTTTTTGGGCCTTTTTCTTATTCTCTTCTGTGTCCAAACCTGGTTTGTAAAGCTTTTTATAGCATTCCCCTAAATACCGATGGGCATTCTCCAGATCAGGGTTGTATTTCATTGCTTTTTCATATTCTTCAATGGCATCACGGTATTTTTTCTTCTCAAAAAGGCTATTGGCATTGGAAAAATGATGATTAGCCCGTAATTTGCTGATTTTAAGGTTTCCACAGCTTGTGGATATGAATGACACTCCGACTACTAGTGAAACGATTAAAAAAATGTTTATTCCTTTGCGGATCATTATGACCTCCTCTATTCTCTTTGTCGATCATATTCCAACCTAATTTATAAATGAAGACGAAACTAAAGTCAAGAATGGATAAAAAGAAGCTTTACGTCGATGGGGGAATCCCTTTTTTTCTCACGAGGAAACGGATGGGGGTTCCCCAAAAATCAAAGGCTTCCCTTAGAGCTCGGATTAAAAATTTCTCATAAGAAGAGGCCAAAGAAAAACGAGAATTGGTGAACAGGATAAACGTAGGGGGAAGAATTCCTGATTGAGCCATATATTTTATCTTCAGCCGGGTCTTTCGGTGAGATAATGGGGGATAGTTTTGATTGATCCATTCTTTGAATTCGTTGAGAAGAGAGGTAGAAATTTTCTTGCAGCCAGAGGACCACACTTGTTCAGCGGTATCAATTATTCTCCCAACCCGCTGACCTGTTTTGGCACTGATCAAAAGGACCGGAACATAATCCACAAAACCCATCCTTTGATAAACCCGGTCTCTTAATATTCGGGGCGGAATCTTCTGATGAAAAACCATATCCCATTTATTTAGAGCCATCAGAAAGGGTTTCCCTGATTCCTGAGCCAAGTGAGCGATGTTTATATCCTGACGGGTGGGGTATTCCTGAATATCCATGATCACACATACCACATCCGCTCTTCGGATATCTTTTTTGGCTTTAATGACACTGGCCTTGTCACGTTTATCCTTGGTCCGGCTTAACTTACGAATTCCTGCTGTATCCACCAAACCGAAGACCTTTTTATTTCTGTATAAAAATGTACCCGTGCTGTCCCGGGTCGTACCCGGAATCTCACTCACAATCACCTTTTCTTCTCCAATCAGAGAGTTTACAATCGAAGATTTTCCCACGTTGCTGCGCCCCACCAGAGCGATATCCAAAGGAATGAGATCTTCTTTTTCTTCCGGAGATGGTGTAGGAATCACTTCCCCGAGTTTCTCTTCCAGAGAATCCAAGTTCCTCTTATGCTCAGCAGAAACAGCAAAGACCTCAGGGTTCCCTAACCGGTAGTATTCTCCCATTTTTTCTTCTCCCGAGGAAGAATCAATCTTATTCACCACCACCAATATGGTTTTATTCAATTTTTTCAAAGACCTATACAGGTCTATTTCGGCCGGGGAAAGGTCTCGTTTTCCATCCAGCACATAAAGGATGACGTCCGCTTCTAAAGAAGCTTCCCAGGCCTTTTGTTTGGCTTGATAAGAGAAAGGGTCATCTGGAGAATGGAAAAATCCCCCTGTATCCACCAGGATAAATTCTTTCTCCTCCACATAGCATAAGGCCGAAATTTGGTCTCTGGTCATACCCGGTAGAGAATGAACAAGAGATTTTTTCTGCCTTAAAAGTCGGTTAAATAGTGTCGATTTCCCCACATTGGGAAAACCCACAATGACCACCTTGTTGAGGTGTTTCATTGGAAATGAACTCAATCCATGGGAGTTAAATCCGGGTTTACCACACCACTAAATCTTCCCTGGAGGAGAAAGCCCTGCTGAGATCAACATGTCCCTTCAAAGTCTGTCTTCCTCCTCCATCCACCAGTACATGAACCTTCTTGATTTGTTCAAAATTATGGGTGAGAGAATTGACGATAGAAAATATCGTGGAAACCTCTGCCGTGGAACCTGAAGGATGCTTTTCGCGAAGTGTTATGGAAAAGTCCACATAAGCTACCCCTTTCTCTGTAATGTACAGCTCTCTCAAATTGGTTCCTACAGGGAAAGGGGAAATATATCCTTCCTCAGAGCCTCGAACAAGTTCGTGGACGGTTTGTTTCGCCTGATCCGCCAAAGAAGGGTGAAGGGGTATTTCTCTTTCTTCAGGATGGAGATAACCATCTTCGGAAAGATAAAACAGGACCACTTTTTGGGTCTCCATGGTTTCTTCCGATGACTTCTCTGAGGAACTCAAAGACTTTGGAGAAGTGCTCACCTGGTTCTCTTCTCCTACAGTGATAAAGAAAATCACCAGCAGGAGAATCAACAGGGAGAAAAGAGCTCCTAAGATAATTAATTTTTTAGTCTCCATGTTCTTTTAACTCTTGGATTCTCTATTGAGACTCACGACGGAGGTAACTCACCAATCCTTTGTATATGGACTCAGCCACTTTCTTCTGAAATCGCTCTTTTATCAGTTTTTTTTCCTCTTCCGGGTTGGAGATAAAAGCGACTTCCACCAATACCGCCGGACAGGCAACCCCTTTTAAAACTTTAAAAGGAGCTTGTTTGATGCCTCTATGGGATGTCCCCAATAGGGCATTCAGTTCTTTTTGGATGGACTCGGCCAAAACACTGCTCTGTTTCAAATAGGCGGTCTGTGCCATATCCCATAAAATCATCTCAATGTCATCTTGATTTTCTTCTTTAATTTCTCCTTCCATCTCGGATGAATGATTCTCAAGATAGGCTAAACGCCGGGCTTCTTCATCAGTGGCGTTCAAACTGAGAAAATAAACTTCTGAACCTCTCGCTTCCTGGCGGAAGGAACTGTTGGCATGAATGCTGAGAAACAAGAAGGCGTCATTGCTGTTGGCTATGGCTGCTCTTGAAGTCAGAGGAATATTTACATCCTCTTCTCGGGTAAGCACCACCCGGTAGGCTAAATTCCGTCGAATGATATCTCTTAAGCGCAGGCTGATATCCAGCGTCACATCCTTTTCCGAAGCTCCATTCTCTCCATGAGCTCCGGTCTCCAATCCTCCATGCCCGGGGTCGATCACGATGGTCTTTTGTGTGGACTGGGGCTGAGAAGAAGAAAATGAGGAAGATTTTCCGTTAGAATCTCTATTCTCTGGAGGTGTCTCTCTTTTAGGTGAAAGATCATTTTTTCCATCTCCATTCTCCCCTTTCTGAACATCCAAAACCAACCGATGGGGGTCAGATAAAAGGAAAACATCGCAACTGAAATCAGGATCATTCGTCTGAATGGAGATGATATAGGAGGCGGCTCCTTTAGACCACCCCACCGATTTGATCAACTCACTCTCCACAGAAGCCTTATAGATCCGGTAGGATTGGTCTGCTTTTATGTTCACCATCAGGAGCGAAGATTGCTTCTCTATATTTGAATTCAAAGGGGAAGGGGACTGGATAAATATCCGGGTGAACTGAGGGTAGGACTTACCATATAATTTTATAATCGGTTTTTCTTGGGAATGAAGGAAGGGAACAAAAAAAAACACAAAAAAAAGACAGAAGAAAATGATCTTTTTTTGACTGTTTACCAATTTCATCTCTCTGTTGCGTTGGTGGAGGCGGCGGGAATCGAACCCGCGTCCGAAGACCTTCGACACGAGGCTTCTACATGCTTATCCTCTTCTCTATTTTCGTTCCCCGATTTCTGAAGAGGAAAGAAACCGAGGAACTAATCCTGTGAATGGTTCGCTCACCGGATCCAGGATCCATCCGGATCGCTATCCTGCTGGTCGACGCTTCTCAAGCACCGCAGGAAAGTGCAAGAGAAACGGCATGCCTATTCTTTAGGCAGCGACTGGTTGTGCTTCTGCACTTAGTTATATCCACCTTTTTCCGGGGTGGGTGGAACCCCGACATGCAGCCTCTGTCTCATGACCTCCGTCGAGACCAGATCGCCCCCAGTTCAAGTATCAATTATAGAGGACAATTCCAAAATTTGTCAACGAAATGAATCTCCAAAGGTGGCGGGGCCGACGAGATTTGAACTCGCGACCTCCGGCGTGACAGGCCGGCGTTCTTGCCATCTGAACTACGACCCCGCTCTTTAAATTCATTACAATGGTAAATGAACTCTCCATCTTTTTCAACACCTTTAAAGAAACAACCTCCAGAAAAAGGAAGCCATCCCCCTTTTTTAAATTGACAGCTTCAAAAGACAATGATATATTTAATTTTTCTTAATATATACTCTTAAACCCCACCAAAGGAGGTTAATGAATGTCTTCATTAAAAGACAAACTCAGGACAAAGATTGATCCGATGCGTGAACGGGTCCAAAGTCTCATTAAAGAACATGGGGCCAAATCCATTTCGGAAGTTTCCATCAAGCAAGCTTATGGTGGAATTCGGGGGGTCAAAGCTCTGGTAACGGAAACTTCTGCCCTCGATCCCTATGAAGGAATCCGGTTCCGGGGCTATAACCTTCCCCAACTCCGCGAAAAATTACCCAAGGCTGAAGGCGGCGGCGAACCTCTTCCTGAAGGAATCTTTTATCTCATTCTGACAGGGGATATTCCTACAAAAGACGATGTTAAGGAAATCACTCAAGAATGGCAGAAAAGAGGAGAACTCCCTGATTATCTCATCGAAATCCTCAATTCTATCCCTAAAGACACTCACCCCATGACTCAATTCTCTACTGGAATCCTTTCTCTCCAAAAAGATTCGGTTTTCGCTAAAAAATACGCCAAAGGCATCAGCAAAATGGAACTCTGGGACCCTATGTACGAAGATGTGATGAATCTTTTGGCAAAGCTCCCGGCGATTGCGGCCTTCATTTACCGGAAGATTTACAAGAATGACGAGCCGATTCCTCCGGATAACTCCCTGGATTGGGGGGCTAATTTTGCTCATATGATCGGAATTGATAAGGAAGAATTCAAGGAACTGATGCGCCTTTATCTCGTTCTCCACAGTGACCACGAAGGTGGAAATGTATCGGCCCATACCACTCACCTAGTAGGCTCAGCCCTTTCCGATGCTTATTATGCCCTCTCGGCAGGGATGAACGGCTTAGCCGGACCTCTCCATGGATTGGCCAACCAAGAGGCTCTTAGATGGATACTGAAATTAATGGATGAACTGGGCGGCGTCCCTACCAAAGATCAGCTGAAAAAATACATATGGGACACTCTGAACGCGGGACAAGTCATCCCCGGATTCGGCCATGCGGTCCTCCGCCAAACTGACCCCCGGTACACGGCTCAAAGGGAATTTGCCCTGAAACATTTACCCGACGATGAAATATTCCAGGTGGTGAATTCTCTTTACGAAATCGTCCCCGACATTCTGAAAGAACACGGCAAAGCCAAGAATCCATGGCCAAATGTAGACGCTCATTCTGGAACTTTACTCTACCATTATGGAGTGAAAGAAATATCCTTCTACACGGTCTTCTTTGGTGTTTCCAGAGCTATCGGTGTTCTTTCCTCTCTGATATGGGACAGAGCCCTAGGTCTGCCTATCGAGAGACCCAAGAGTGTGACCACAGACTGGATCGAAGAACAAGTCAAATAGTTCTTCCCGAAGAGAATACAAAGAGCAGTGGACCCAGTTCCACTGCTCTTTTTTTATTTCACATCGGAGAGATTGAAGCAGATCACCTTAGGTTCGGTCATCTCCTGCAGGGCAAACTTGACCCCTTCTCGGCCCAGACCTGAATATTTGACTCCCCCGAACGGCATCGAATCCAACCGGTAATCGGTGGAATCATTGACCATAACTCCCCCGCAATCCAAATTATAGGCTGCTTTAAACGCCACGTCCACATCTTTGGTAAAGATGGCGGTATGGAGACCGTAGGGAAGTTGATTGGCCTTGGAAATGGCTTCATCCAATCCTTTTATGGGATACAGGTTGACCGTGGGACCAAACACTTCTTCACAATGGAGGGCGGCTGTTTCCGGAACTCCTTCCAGCACAGTGGGTTCATGCAGGGTTCCCTTCCGTTTACCTCCTGTTAAAATTTGAGCGTCTCCTTCTACCGCTTCAGAAATCCACTCTTCCACACGAACGGCTTCCTTTTCTGTGATCATCGGTCCCATATCCGTGTTTTCATCAAGCTTATCTCCGATTCGGTACTGAGAGGTACGATCGACAAAATCCTTTTTAAATGCTTCATAGACGGAATAATGGATATAAAGACGCTGAACTCCGATGCAATTCTGTCCTGCGCCCCAAAAAGCTCCCGAAACACAGGAGTCCACAGCCGTTTCCAACTCCGCATCCTCCCAGACGATAACGGGCGAATCAGAGCCTAGTTCCATTCCTGTTTTTTTTATCCCGGCGAGACGAGCAATCTTTTTCCCGGCTTCCACTCCTCCAGTGAAAGAAATCATCCGACTTCTCTCATCCTGGACCAGTAAATCTCCTATTTCTGATCCCTTTCCTGTCAGAACCTGCAAGGCCCTGGGGGGCAATCCGGCCTCCAAAAAAGCCCCGGCCAGCTTAAGGGCCGAAAGGGGAGTCACGGTGGCCGGTTTGAGAACCACTGAATTTCCGGAGGCCAGAGCAGGGCCTAATTTATGAGCCACCAGATTCAAAGGATCATTAAAGGGCGTAATAGCCAGGATAATCCCGATAGGAAACCTGTAATAATAACCCCTGCGGTTTTCTCCTCCAGGAAAAGAATCAAAGGGAATGGTTTCTCCCAAAATACGTTTGGATTCTTCAGCCGACACAGTCAGGGTGTTGACACATCGAGCGGCCTCTTTCTCTGCTTCCCGGATAGTCTTGGATCCCTCTCTGGCAATCAACTGGGCAAAATCATCTAGGTTATCCGAAACATTGGAAGCGGTCTTGTAAAGAATCTGAGCTCTCTGGTGAACCGGCACATTCTTAATTTCCTCAAATCCTCCTGCGGCTGATTTCATGGCTTTTCCCACATCCTCCTTATTTCCTTTAGGCACGGTATCGATCACAGAATCATCATAAGGGTCCTTCACTTCAATCTTTTCGTTTTTATCCACCCATTTTCCTTCCAACAGCATTTTCATTGTTTGCCTCCAATGGCCATCAAATCCCTCAGCACCCCATAGGCACTTTCTCTTTGTCCGGCCCCCGGACCGACGATGGTGACCTCCCCGACATCCTCAGTAGTGATGGTAAGAGCGTTGAACGCTCCCTTCACTCCCGCTAAAGGATGAGTGAAATCAATCTCTTCAGGCCCGACTGAAGCCTTCACAAAATTTCCTTCCATCCAGGTCTTTCCGATAAGTTTGATTCGTTTTCCCTGATCTTTCACTCGGATCAGATCATTAGCAGAGACCTCAGTGATCCCTTCACAAGGATAATCAAAAGGTTTTCTGTTCGCACCAAATATCACATTTGCCAGAATAGAGACCTTAGCCAAAGCATCCCAACCCCGGACATCGGCCTCCGGCTGGGCCTCTGCATAACCCAGCTCTTGTGATTTCTCCAAAGCCTTCTGATAAGACAATCCTTCTTCCATTCGAGAGAGGATATAGTTGGTGGTCCCGTTTAAAATCCCTTTCACTTCCCGAATATGACTGGAAATCAGATTCTCCTGGATCACACTGATAAGAGGAGTCCCACTCATAACCGTCCCTTCAAAAAGAAACTCTAATCCATTTTCCGCCGCATGGATACTCAAATCTTTATAATTCAAGGCTACAGGTCCTTTATTTGTGGTCACCACATGCATGTTTCCATCCAAGGCTGCACGTATGTAGGAAGTCGCGGGTTGGGCTGTTTTGAGATCGGTGTAAGTCATCTCCACCATCACCTCAGCTTCGGCTTTCTGGATGAATCCACTGGGATCCTCATCCAGGCTCTCTCCGTGGACCTGGGTTAAATTTCCCCCTGAATGGATTGTTTCCAAGGCTTCCTCCAGGTTGATTCCCTGAGGTCGGTACACTCCTCCCAGTTCTTTATCAAAAATTCCCACCACATTGAATTCCATTCCTTTTTCTTTGGCTAAATAATCCCTTTTTTCCAGCAAAATCTCAGCCACTCCCTGGCCCACTGTTCCAAACCCAATCAACAGAACTCGCATGATTATCCCTCCTTTTTATTTCCAAGTCTCAATCTATTTCCCATTCAATACTTTTTTTTTATTACATCATAAATCATTCCAAAATCCAATATGTGGAAGCCGGTTTCCCCGATGATCCTTATTGAATTTTAGGGGTTATTGGGTTAGAATTAACTTAAATGGGAAAGATAAAAATCACCGGAGATGGCCATCCTTTGCTTGATGGAAAAGTTCAGATTAGTGGAGCTAAAAACGCCGTGCTTCCCGCAATCACGGCTTCTCTTCTCACTTCGGAAAAAATCCGGTTGGAAAACATTCCTTTAGTGAAGGATGTTTACACTATTTTAACCTTGATGAAAGGGTTGGGGGCCGAATACACCCTTGATAAAAATTCCCTATCCATTCAGGTGAAACGTATCCTTTCCCAGGAAGCCTCTTACGAACTGGTTCAGGCAATGAGAGCTTCCATATTAGTCCTGGGCCCTCTCCTGGCCCGCAAAGGAAAAGCAATCGTGGCCCTGCCTGGAGGATGTGCCATCGGTTCTCGTCCCATCGACCTTCATATCCAGGGGCTGGAAAAGCTGGGAGCCAGCATCCAGCTTGAACACGGCTATATTCGTGCTGAAGCCTCCAAACTTCAAGGCACAGAAATTGAGTTCGAGAGGAAAACCGTGGGGGGTACGGAAAATCTTCTCATGGCTGCCTGCTTGGCCAAAGGAGAAACGGTTCTGAAAAACTGTTCACTGGAACCCGAAATCTCTAACTTATGTGAATTCCTTGTAAAAATGGGCGCTCAGATTGAAGGCATAGGCGAGGAAACCATCCGGGTTAAAGGATCGGACCCATTGCACGGAGCCACTCATGAGATTATTCCAGACCGAATCGAAGCGGGGACCTTTTTAGTGGCTGGAGCCTTGACTTACGGGAATCTCACTTTGACTCACATACAGCCTCAACATTTGCTGACTATCATTGAGAAACTCAAATATTCGGGGGTGAAAATAGAAAAATTAAACAATCGCTCCTTGAGAGTCCAGGGGGCCCCTAAAATCAAATCCCAAGATATCACCACATCTCCCTATCCAGGTTTCCCCACAGATATGCAAGCTCAGTTCACGGTTTTAATGACCCAAGCCGAGGGGACCTCTATCATAACCGAAACCATTTTTAACCGAAGGTTCTCCCATATCAACGAACTTTTAAGGCTGGGGGCCAACATCGAAGTTAGTGGAGATAAAGCCATCGTCAAAGGAAAAACTTTACTCTCTGGAGCCGAAACTCGGGCAACTGACTTAAGGGCTTCGGCTTCACTGGTTTTAGCAGGATTGATTGCCCAGGGTGAAACCATTATCAATGATGTGGAGCATTTGGACCGGGGGTATGAAAAACTTGAAGCAAAGCTCAAAACTCTGGGAGCTCAGATAGAAAGAGTATCAACCTAAAACTTAACCAGGCCTTCGGAGTTATCGAACAACATGAAATAAAAAGAATGAAATTCAGAAATATCCAGGAGGAATCATGGAAGATTGTATTTTTTGTCAAATAGCCAGTAAAAAAATGCCCTCCAAGGTGGTGTACGAAGATGAGAATATCCTCGCCTTCCAGGATATAAATCCCCAGGCTCCAGTGCATATTCTGGCTATTCCTAAAGAGCATTATTCCTCTCTCAATGAAATTCCCCAGAGTAAAAAAGACATCTTGAGTCATATTCTTCTGAAATGCCGCCAGATTGCAGAGCAGCAAGGAATCGGTCAAAAGGGCTACCGGATTGTGCTGAACACAGGAAAAAATTCAGGGCAGGATGTTTTTCATATTCACTTTCACGTTCTTGGAGGAAGGAAAATGACCTGGCCTCCTGGATAAACAAAAAAACCATTTTGGTGGTGAGCTCTCCAAGCCATCACTATTCATAAAAAATAAAATTCCGAAGATTTCTTAATATGGAAGAAGAGATATCCAAAGCGCCAAAGAGAATCTTTCTTGGACTTTATTGGCGTTTATCAAGAATAAAAAGAAATGAACAAAAAAAGGAGGCCATCAATGGAAATTAGCTGGTTAGGACATTCAGCCATCAAACTCCAAGGATCAAAAACTGTGTTTATAGACCCTTTCCTTAACGGAAATCCTCAAGCTTCCACATCTCCGGATAAAATCACCAAAGCGGATGTGGTGATTGTCACCCATGACCATGGAGATCATCTAGGGGACGCTTTCCCTATCTGCAAGAAAACAGGGGCCACTCTTGTCAGTGTCCACGAAATTGCCCTGGAGGCTGAATCCGAAGGGATCACAGCTGAAGGGATGAACATCGGAGGAACCGTAGAAACCAACGGAATCAAGGTGCACATGGTTCAAGCTCTTCATTCCTGCGAAAAAGGAGATCCCACAGGAGTGGTGGTTGAAATGGACGGAAAAACTTTATACCACGCCGGGGACACAGGATTGACTTTAGATATGAAACTGATCGGGGAATTCTTTCATCCAGACCTGAGCTTTATTCCGATTGGAGACCGGTTCACCATGGGGAACGCCTCAGCAGCCAAAGCTGTGGAATTTGTTCAAACCCAAAAAGTCATCCCCATTCACTACGGGACCTTTCCCTTCCTCAATCAGGACGGCAGAGAATTCCAAAAAAAGGTGGGAGACATGGCCGAGGTCATTCTTCTCAACACCGGGGAGACTTACAATCTGTAATTCCATAAATTCCTCAAAAAAATAGAGTGCCTTACCTTATTGACGGAAACAACTTTATCGGTCACAGCCGGTATTTGAAACTGGATGACTCCCGGAGCAAACACATCCTTGTTTCCCAGCTTTTAATCTTTAAACAATTCAAAAAAACCAAAATCATCCTCGTGTTCGACGGTCCGCCTGACCCTTCGATGAAGGAAAAAACCGCTGCGGTTCACTCCTTCCGGATTCTCAATCCCCCGATAGGAGAAAATGCCGATACCCTCATCAAGGAAATCATTTCTCAGCAGAAAGACCTAAAAAAATTTTATGTGGTTAGTTCCGACAGAGAAATCAAAGGCTTTGCAGGAGGGCAAGGAGCCAAAGTTTTAAGCTGTCTGGAGTTCAGTCGGAAACTCCACAAGACTCTTAAAAAGAACTCTCAAACTCAGGATAAACAAAAAAGGGAATCTCCTCTTTCTCCTCTGGAAGTGAATCACTGGATAGAGATTTTTAAACAAAAAAAATGAAGGATATAGCGATCATCGGTGCAGGGAAACTGGGGACTTCCCTAGGTACAGCTTTTTCCAAACAAGAATACAAAATCCGGACCCTCTCATGTCGGAGCCTTTCCTCAGCTAAAGAAAGCCGCCAAATTATCCAACAAGGAACCCCTACCACCGATAACCTTCAGGCAGGACGGTCAGGAAAAATCATCGTTCTTTCCGTTCCTGATGACCGGATCGAAAAAGTGGCCGGCGAACTCGCCCGCTCCCACCTCTCCTGGAAAGATAAGCTGGTTTTCCACTGCAGCGGGCTGATTCCGGCTTCCGTTTTGGATCCTCTGAAACAGAGAGGGGCAAAGACCCTCTCTCTCCATCCTGCTCAAACTTTTTCTCAGAAAAAAACCGATCCCCAGAAATTGAAAGGGGTTTATTTTGCCCTGGAAGGATCCAAGGAGGGTTTGAGTTGGGGAGAAAAATTAATCCAAGGCCTGGGAGGCCATCCTCTGATACTGAAAGCCGAGGACAAACCTTTCTACCATTTGGCCTGCAGCATTGCTTCCAATTTCCTGGTGGTTCTCCTTCACATGAGTTCCTTTCTCCTCCAGCAGAGAGGAATCAGTGAAGAGAAAGCCTTGAAGATACTCTTTCCCCTGGTTCAAGAAACTTTACACAATGTCAAAGATTTATCTATTCCCTCGGCTTTAACAGGACCCGTGGTAAGAGGAGACCACAACACAGTCCAAAAACACCTTCACTCATTAAAAAAATTTCCTTCTCACCGCCGAATTTACAAAGAGCTCGCGGTTCAGGCTCTGGAAGTGGCCCAGAAGGAAAATAAACTCACTCCCTCCCAGGTGAAGAGCCTGAAATCTTTTCTGGAAGATAAGTAACTTCTTCTTCCAATTCGACCCCAAATTTTTCTCTGACTCGTCGTTTGAGTTCAGAAGCCAGCTGAAGAACATCCCCGGATGAAGCATTCCTCCGATTGAAGATAAAATTGGCATGAGAAGGGTGGACAGAGGCTCCTCCCACTTCAAGCTTTTTGGCTCCAACTTTTTCCAAAAGTTCCGCGGCTGGGACTTTTTCACCTGAGGATAAGACAGGATTCTTAAAATAACTTCCTGCGCAGGCTATGTGTTTAGGAGGATGTTTTTTTTCTCTTTCTTGGAGAATTTCATCCATCCTCTTTTTTATATCCACTGAACTTCCTTTATCCAGTCCAAAGGAAACATTCAACACAATATCCAGAGTTTTCTGGATCCCACTCTGACGATACCCAAAAGAAAAATATTCTCTTCCAACTTCAAATTTTTTTCCCTCTCTATCCAGAAGGCTCGCTTTTTGGACATAATTTCCCACTTCCTTGCCGAAAGCTCCTGCATTGCTACACACAGCCCCGCCCACTGTTCCCGGAATTCCAGCAAAAAATTCCAGTCCGGCTAACCCCCTCTCCTTACAAAAATGAATCAACTCTTCAAGGAAAGTTCCAGACCAACACTCCACCACTTTGTCCTTCGCTTTTATCCCGGAAACCGCATTTTTTATAATTAAACCTCTAAATCCTTTATCGTCGAATAAAATATTAAAGCCTCCTCCGATGATGAAATAGGGAAAAGAATGTTTCCGAGCCACCTCCACCCCTTGGGTCAAATCTTTGACCGAATGGGCTTCAAAAAAACCCTCCGCCTTCCCTCCAATTCGAAAATGAGAATAGTTTTTGAGGGACACAGATGTCTTTAAAGGCTTCCCCACTCTTTCTAAAAAATGGCGTCTGAAAGAGGAGACCGATGTATCCATGGATCTTATTCTATATCAGAGAAATAAAAAATTACAACCCCCTTCAAATTTGGCATGTAAATTGCTATAGTTTAAATAGCTATAAGGAAAGGATGAATGTTCGATTTCATTTGACATTTATTTTTTATATAGGTATTATGCTACAAAATTTAAGGAGAACTCGAAAATGAAAAAATTGGCCTTGATTGTTCTGACCTTAACTTTTTTTCTTTTTACCTCTGTTTTTGCTCAACAATCCGAAGCTGAAAAACTCTATCTGGAAGCAATGACTACGCAAGATGTCGCCAAAAGGGCTGAACTCCTCAAACAATTCATTGATAAGTATGGAGGACAAGGCAGTAAATATGAAAAATTCGCTTACGCTAATCTTTGTCTCCTTCCCTATGAAAGCAAAACTCCCCAAAAAACCATCGAGTACGGAGAAAAAGCTCTTTCCATAGGTGGATTAGACAGCCTGACCAAATGCCAGGTCTATATTACCTTAGCCGATGTCTTCATCAAGAAAAAACAGAACTTGGACAAAGCTGTAAATTATGCCCAGCAGGTCATCGAAATTTCCAAAGCCAACCAAAACAAGGAAGAATCTTCTGTTCCCCCCAAGAAACTGAAGCAACTGGAGGGAGCCGGCTATTTCACCAAAGCCCAGGCTCAAAAAAAGGCTGAAAATTACAGTGAAGCCCTGGATTCTTACATAAATTCCTTCAATATCTTAAAAAGCAAAAAGATATTAAATAAGATAAAGAGCTTAGGGAAAACTCTATATGATGCCAAATCCTTCTCCCTCGCTGAAAAGGCTTTCCAGATTACCTGCCAGAATCTGGACGATTTCGCCAGTTGTGCCTTTTATGCCAAAACCTTGTACAGGAATAAAAAGCTCGACCAGGCTTTAAAATATTTCAAAAAAGCCTATTCCAAAAAGAAAAGTGGAGAACTGGCCTATAACATCGGAATCATATTGGCTAAAAAAACTGAAGCCGACCCCTCTTCTGCCGATAAAGCGGTCAAATATCTTCTGGAAGCCAGCTTCCTTTCTAAAACTCACTCAGAAAAGGCCATGTCCTTGGCTGAAAGGCTCTTTTTTAACACCCATAAAGAGCTTCAGTACAATCAGACTGTGAAAGAACTCAACCGGAGAAGCAAAAAACTGGAAGAACTCACCAAAAAGTTCAACGAAACTTACGGGGATAAAAATGAAGAAGACCTGAGTGAATCTGAGAAAAAGAAAATGCAGTCACTCCGGGAGCAAATCACAGCCCAAGAAAAGGCTATTGAAAAGCTGAAAGAGAAACAGAAAGAAGCGCTGGAAAAGTGGAAAGAAGTCATCAAAGAGACCAAACAAAGTCTGGGTATCAGCTGAAAAAGGATGGTTCCGTTATTTCTTCTTCTTACTGAAGATATCTGAAGAAAGAAGGTTTTTTAAATCCGTTATATCTAAAGAGAGTAACCCCTTAAGCCCTTTTTTATCCTTCTTTTCTCCTTGAAGCTCTCTGAGGGCCACCTTATGATTGCGGTCGATAGCCAAAGCCCTCCTAAAATTCTTCTCTGCTTTCACCGGAAGCCCTTCACTTTTATAAAGCATCCCCAATCCTACAAAGGCTTCCGGATTCCAAGGATCCAGCTTTATGGCTTTTTTGAAATCCTCTTCCGCTTTCTTATGAGAAGAGGGAATTTTGGATTCAGTCATAGCCAGCAACAGATAGTATTTTCCCTTATTGGATATCAATCGGACGGCATCTTCCAAAATAACCATAGCTTCCTCAAATCTTCCCTGATCGTAAAGGGTCTTTCCCTTCCGGAACCGTACTTCCGCCATTTCGGTCACATCTTTTTTTCCTGTTGTTGACTGAACACCTATCTGTCGATCATATTCTTCTCTTTTTTCCTTATCCACAAGCTCATGGTAAGCCTTGGAAATCCGGCCGAACACACTTTCGACCTTTTCTTTTTCATCACGGGAAATCCTCCGAGCAAAAAGGTCAGGATGAAATCGCCGGGCTAAACGAAAATAAGCCTTCTTGATTTCTTCGGCATCGGAATTCCGAGGAATTCCCAGAATCTGGTAATGATCCATATCGGAGAGTTTTTCGCTCAACTCTAAAGCTTCGTTGAGGTTTTTTTGGGTCTCCTCTGAAATCTCGGTCTTGGCTTTCTCCTCTTCCACAGGTTCCTCTCCCTTTGTTTCAAATCCCACCAGATTCAGACAATAAAACAGGTACAAACTTTTCCAGAAAAAAGAGGAATCAAAATCAGAAGAAGCCAAAATTTTCTCAGAAGTGGACTTCCCATCAATAGTCCCCAACAGTTCTTTTTCTTCTTCAGTCAAACGGTAAAAAAACTCTCTATCTTTGAGAGAGGACACTTCATCCTTCAAGAAATTTTTTAACTCTGGATGAAATTTCATCCGCCTCACACCTTCTTCGATCAAAATAGGAATATTCATTTTTATTTGTTCCTCACCCGAGGCCAAATTTTCTTTTTCCATATATTTAAACTTTCCTTCAAAAACGGAAAAAAGGTTTAAGGCTATCTCCCTCATTTGGTAGAGAAGACCATCCTGAAGGTCTCTTGAAGAAATCAGACCTTTCTGAATCAGGGTTTCTCCAATATTCTTTTGAGGTTGAATGTACCTTTCAATTTGGGAATGTTCTTCTTCCGATATTTTCCCAATCTTGCAAAGAACCTCTCCGATTAATTCCTGGGGACGGTTCGTTTTGGCTGAAATCAAATTTCCTTCCCTGAAAAAAAGGTGTTTTTCAAAGTTATTGTGATGAACGATCAAATGTCCTTTCTTTTTTTGAAAATAGATATATTTAAGATAACAACCGATATGTTCCATTATGCTTTTTTCTTTTTCAGTCCGAATTCAGACTTTTTTTCCTAAAATACCCGGAAAACTAAGGTATTTTATTATAACTCTTTACATAAGAATTGCAAAGGTTAAGAAATTATGATAATTTTTCCTTCATGAAAGTGGCCTTGGCCCAAATTTCTCCTTCTCTGGGGGATCTTGAGAATAATGTGGATCGTCATATCTATTTTATCCGCAAAGCCAAAAAAAATAAGGCGGATCTACTGGTATTCCCGGAGCTCAGCCTTACCGGTTACACCCTCCAAGATCTCGTGGAAGAAACAGCGCTCAATCCCCATCAAAGTTCCCTGTTTGATCGTCTGAAAACGGAGAGCCAGGGCCTCTCCTTGGTCTTCGGTTTTGTCGAAGAAAAGGAAAAAGGCATTTTCTACAATTCCGCAGCCTTCTTGGAAAACGGGAAAATCCTTCATATCCACCGAAAGGTTTTTCCTCCCACATTTGGAATGTTCGAAGAGAAAAAGTTTTTTGGAGAAGGCAAAAATTTTCATTCTTTCCCCACTCCTTTAGGAAAAGCCGGGATGATGATCTGCCGGGACTTTCTTCATTACGGTGCCAGCTACCTTCTCTTCGCCGGAGGAGCCGAAATCATCATTGTGCTCAGTGCCGCCCCGGGAAGAGGCTTTGATAGCAGAGAAGGGTTTGCATCCAGTGAGATGTGGGAACTCATGGGTCAAACCATTTCCCGATTTTCCACCTCTTTCCTTTTTTACTGCAACAGGGTGGGCTTTGAAGACGGGAAATCCTTTGCCGGAGGCTCTTTTATTTATAATCCCGGGGGAGAACTCCTTGTTAAAGCCCCTTACGCCCAAGAAAACTTTCTCCTTCGGGAAGTCAACCTTCAAGAAATCCGCAGATACCGGAAAAAAAATCCTTTCAAAAGGGAAGACAAACCTTCCCTCATCCTTCAACAACTTCAGAGAATAACCAATGCCAAAGAAGTTTAATCCCTCTTTTGTGGAAAAGGTTCTCACTTCATTCATCAAGGAAGAGCTCTCTAAGTTTCATTTCCGTAAAGGAATATTGGGCCTCTCTGGAGGACTGGATTCTTCGGTTTGTGCTTTTCTGGCCGCCAAAGCTCTCAAACCGGAAAATGTTTGGGGTTTGATCATGCCTTACGGACAACTCTTCAAGAAAGATGTGAAGGATGCTCAAACAGTGGGACACCACCTGGGAATTCAGCTTAAAGTCATAGATATATCTCCCATGGTGGATGCTTACTTCTCCCAGCACCCCACCCAGGACAAGCTCCTCAAAGGAAACAAAATGGCCCGAGAGCGCATGTCCATTCTCTATGATTTCTCTGCCAGGGAAAATGCCCTGGTTCTGGGAACAAGCAATAAATCAGAACTTCTGGTGGGTTACGGGACTCTTTACGGAGACATGGCCTGCTCTATCAACCCTCTGGGCGATTTATACAAATCTCAAATACGAGAACTGGCTTCTCACCTGGGTGTTCCTGAAAAAATTCGAAAAAAGAACCCCACCGCTGGATTGTGGTCCGGCCAAACAGATGAAAAAGAACTGGGCCTATCCTATGATGAAATGGACGAAATCCTTTTCCACTTGGTGGACAAACGCAGGCCCGCCAAGGATGTAGTGTGGATGGGATTTAATAAGGATCATGTAGAAAAGATCATCCGGATGATCAAAAAATCAGAATTCAAAAGAAAGCTTCCTCCCATACCTAAACTATCCAATCGAACCGTGGGACATGATTTCCTCTATCCTTATGATTGGGACAAGTAGGCTATGAATGAGGATTCTTCCTCCTCAAAAAAGCTGGGCATTCTGTATGTGGTAGCCACTCCCGTGGGCAACCTGGAGGATTTGACCTTCCGAGCCTTGAAAATTTTAAAAAATGTTTCTTTCATCGCCTGCGAAGACACCCGTCAGACCTTAAAGCTTCTCAACAAATACGGGATCCAAAAAAAACTCATCAGCTATTATCACCCTCGGGAAAAACAAAAAATCCCTCTTATTATTCGTCTTCTTGAGGAAGGAAAAGACGGAGCTCTGGTTTCCAACGCAGGGACTCCGCTCATTTCTGATCCCGGCTATCCTCTTATCCGGGAAGCTTTGAGCTCGTCGGTCAAAATCATCCCTATTCCCGGCCCCGCCGCTGTAACCACAGCTCTTTCTGCAGCCGGACTGCCCACTCACAGATTCCTTTTTTTGGGGTTTCCTCCCCGGAAAAAAACAGCTGTAAAAAAACTTTTGGCTTCGGT
Source organism: bacterium (assembly GCA_018335295.1). Taxonomy (GTDB): domain Bacteria; phylum Acidobacteriota; class Aminicenantia; order Aminicenantales; family Aminicenantaceae; genus JAGXKI01. The sequence continues at coordinate 86,409 of JAGXKI010000003.1, forward strand.
TAAAGAAGAACCGGGGACTCTCATTTTCTATCTTCCTCCCCGAAAGCTTCCCACTTTTCTTCAAAACATCCAGCAGACTCTGGGAGAAAGAGAGGTGGTGGTGGCAAGAGAATTGACCAAAATTCACGAAGAATTCTTGAGAGGGACTCCTCAGGAAATCCTCACCCAAATCTCCCCAAAAAGGCAAAAAGGGGAATCCACCCTTCTCATTAGAGGAGCTTCCTAAACTTTCTCTATTTATAAAAGAAAAAATTAAAAAATTTTATTTATATTACTTGACATACTTATACTAATATATTATATTTTTTATAGACTCAAATAAAGAAAGGAGGTCAAAAATGGCTATCAAAAGATGGGATCCGTTTCGTGACCTAATGACTCTCAAGGATAGGATGGATCGCATTTTTGAGGACACTTTCAGGACTCAAGGAGAAGAAAAAGAGTTAATGCCCAGCACATGGAGCCCTTCTGTGGATATCTTTGAGGATGAAAGCAACGTGGTTTTGAGCATCGAACTGCCAGGAATCGAAGAAAAGAACATCGACGTCAATATCGAAGATAATGCCCTCACCGTTAAAGGAGAACGGAATATCGAAAAAGAGGACAAGAAGGAAAATTACCACCGCATCGAAAGAGCCTACGGTTCGTTTTACCGGTCCTTCAGCATCCCCAATTATGTAGATGTAGATAAGATTGAAGCCCAACACGAAAACGGAGTTCTGAAAATAACCATGCCCAAGAAGGCGGAGTCGAAACCCCGCAAGGTGAAAGTCCTGAAAGGCAAAAAGGGCAAAGAGTCCAAAGAAAAAGAATCCAAGTAATAAAATCCTATCCTATCGAAACTCAAAAGCGCCCTCAGTGAGGGCGCTTTTTTTTATAAAAAGGAGAGAGTTTGAGCCAGAGTAATAACTCGAACTTCTTGAGCCCCCGCCTTTCTCAAAACAGAACTGCACTCTTTCACAGTGGCACCTGTGGTAAAGACATCATCCACAAGAACCACCACCTTCCCTTTGATCAGAGCACCTTCCTTAACCGAGAACGTGCCTTTCACATTTTTTGATCTTTCCTCCATAGACAGACCAGCCTGAGGGAAAGAATGGGTTTCTTTAATCAAACCTTTGATGAATTCAATCCTTTCATAACGGCTCAATTCTTTGGCAAGGACTTGAGCTTGATTGAACCCCCGCTCTTTTTTTCTCCGGGGGTGAATGGGAACCGGTGTGATAACCTGGGTCCCCCACCACAACCTCTTCTCGTTCCCTAACACCTGGTCAGCAAAATAGGCTAAATTCCGGCCCAACAGCTTGTATCCGCGGTACTTAAACAGAAGAATGATCTCCTTCAGTTTTCCTTTGTATTCTCCACAAGAGAGATGGAGGGAAAAGGGAGGGGGATTTTGAAGACATTGGCTGCAAAAATGAGGTTCCACCTCGGGGGCAAAAAACCGTCCGCAACACAAACAACTGCTAGGAAGGCGGAAGTTTAGACTTTCCCAACAAGAACGACAAACCACCCTCTCCTTGGGTTGTTCAAGGAACGAAGAACACAGGAGACAATAAGAGGGGAAAAAAATGAGTTCAGCGAGGTGGGTGAAAGAATATATATATCTTTCAAAGAAAGGTCTCAACTGGATTCTTTTTCAGCCTTTTCCTGGCATTTGATGCAGTAAGGAGTCCAAGGGAGGGCATCCAGTCTTTTCTTTTCAATTTTTTGATGACACCTTTGACAAATACCAAACTCATCCTTTTCAATTCTTTTCAAAGCCTCATCGATCATAAACAGTTGGTCGCGGTCGTTATTGGAAAGGCTCAGCAGAAATTCTTTGGTGTAAGATTTCTCAGCTCGATCCCCCACATCTTCGGCGATCTCCGGTTCCAGTTCAATACTATCACTCCGGAATTCGCTCATTTGGTCAATGATTTCTTTTTTCCTTTTCAATAACTTTTTTTTGTACCGATCTCTTTCTTTCTTATTCAATGAAAGCCCCCTTTCCAATGGTCTCTATAAAGAATTCATCCCTGATTTTCTCTTCAAAATACCACCTTTATCAGAGTAGTCAATAAAAAATAATCATTAAAGAATCAATTGTCAACTATTTTTGGGAATTTGTAAGCATCTTTTTTTCTGTGGTAAAGGCCGTTTCCTTTTCAGAGAGGATGGGGGCACAGGATGTTCTTCCGCCCGCCCACAAAGGAAGGGTCCCACTGGGGGATGGGTGGAGCGAGGACGGACGGAAGACATCCCGTGACAGGATCCATCCTTAAAAATATGATTCACCACGGAAAAAAAGAGGCTTCCTGGGAATTTTTAGCAGTACAGTTTGGGACTATCTCCCCACAATTTGTCCAGAGAATAATACTCGTAGGCTCTTTCTGAAAAAATATGGATGACAAAACTCCCATAGTCCATCAAGATCCATTCGGCACTCTCAGTTCCCTCTATTCCTATGGCCCGGAGATTTTCTTCTTTCAATCTCTTTTCTGTACTCTCGCAAATAGCCATATTCTGTCTACTTGTATTACCGTGAACAATCACAAAATAATCTGTGAACGAAGATTTTCCCCTTAAATCCAGGATGACGATGTTTTGGCCTTTTTTGGCCTGAATGTTATCAATGGCCACCTGAACACTCTGGGGAAGACTTTGCGGGGTTAATTTTTTTTCCATTTTATCCTTCATTTTGATTTTTATAGAGTCCATTTTCCATTATGTAATTTTCCACTGAGGGTGGAACCAATCCTTTGATGGGTTTTCCGTTTTTGATCCTCTGGCGTATTTCAGTCGAGGACACATCGATAGTTTTAATCGAGAGAAAAAAAATATTATAGGATGTGAGCATGGATTCATCGACTTCTTCCGCTTCCGATAACCAATGCAGAGTGGAAAAGTATTCCTTCCCTAAAACTTTCTTGGCTTCATCCAAATCATATCCCGGACGGGTCATCACAATAAAATAACACTGCTGGAGGAGCTTTTGATAATCTTTCCAAGTTTCGATTTCCATGAAAGCATCGGATCCCATAATGAAAAATATCCATCTCTCAGGATAAATTGTTTTGATTTTTTCCAGTGTTCTTATGGAATAAGATTTTCCCCCAGCCTCTATTTCGATAGCTGAAGGGATAAATCGGGAATAAGAAGACACGGCCTGGGCGACCATCTGGAGACGATGAGCCGGAGAAACCACCATAGTGGATTCCTTATGAGGGGGAATGTGGGAAGGAATAAAAAGAATTTGGCTCATATGAAATCTCTTCTGGACAATCCAGGCTGCTTTGAGATGGCCTGAATGAATGGGGTTGAAAGTGCCTCCAAAAAGACCTATTTTATTTTTATCCATGAATATGATTCCAAATGATTTTCATCATCTCGATAAATTTTCAAAGATCCATGTAACTAAATCCTTCACACCTTGATTTTTAAGAGCTGATATAGCAAAAAAGGGGATTCCCTTTTCCCCAGCCAGGTCCTTCATCCTTTTCAGCCTCTCTTTTTCCTTATGGATCAGATCGATTTTATTGGCCGCAATCACTTGTTTTCTTTGAAGCAGCTGAGGATTGTACTCCCCGAGTTCTTCTCTCACCGCCTTATAATCCTCTACAGGATCTCTCTGGTTATAGGGAGAAACATCAATGAGATGGATAAGCATCCGGGTCCTTTCCACATGTCTTAAAAATTGGATACCCAAACCGTGGCCTGAATGAGCTCCTTTTATCAATCCAGGAATATCGGCCACCACGAAACTCCGGTAATCACCGGTATCCACCACTCCTAAATGGGGATTTAAAGTGGTGAATGGATACATGGCAATTCGGGGTTTCGCGGAGGAAATTCGGGATATCAGAGTGGATTTTCCTGTATTGGGAAAGCCCACCAATCCCACATCAGCGATGAGTTTCAACTCCAAAACATAATCTTTTTCTTCCCCGGGCTGACCTTCTTCCCGTCTCCTGGGAGACTGCCAAGTGGAGCTCACATAGGAAGAATTCCCCTTTCCCCCTTTTCCTCCTTTTGCGGCTAAAAAATTTTCTCCTTCAGAATTGAGATCACATATGATTTCTGCCCCTCTCAGAGTTTTAACCACGGTGCCCACAGGGACTTTCAGGAAGAGGTCCTTTCCCTTTTTCCCCTGGCGGTTGCCTCCCTCCCCGTGGACACCTCGGGAGGCTTTGATTATGGAATGGAATCGAAAATAGGTGAGTGAATGGATATTTTTATCGGCCACTAAATATATGCTTCCACCGTCTCCCCCTCGGCCTCCATCCGGGCCTCCGCGGGGAACTCCCTTTTCCCGCCGAAAACTAACACAACCATCACCTCCGGCTCCTGCCTGGAGGGTCACCTTCGTTTGGTCAACAAACATGTTGGGCGAAGATCAAACCTCCTAAGAAGTAAGCACAGAGACATATTTCTTTTTCTTTCCTCTTTTTTCAAACTGCACAAATCCTCCGGTTCGGGCATAAAGGGTATCGTCTTTTCCCCGTCCCACATTCCGACCTGGTTTGAAAGGAGTGCCTCTCTGCCTCACTAAAATGGATCCTCCTTGAACATACTGGCCGGTTTGTCGCTTCACACCCAAACGCTTGGAATGACTGTCTTTCCCGTTCCTTGCGGTTCCACCTGATTTTTTGTGAGCCATTTTGAGTCTCCTTTTTTATTGATTGGATTTCTTTCCCTTCGGGGATGAGCTTGACCGGCTTGATTTTGTTGATGAGGATTGCTTCTTTGAAGAAGATTGAGAAGTTCCTTTCTTTTTCCGGGTCTGGGAACTGGCTGTCTTCTTCCGGGTCTTTTTTTGAGACCCGGCTGGGCCTTTCTTCGTCCGGGCCTGGGTTTTCTTTTGAGGCTGCGGAGCGGCTTTCGGAGTTTCCTTTTTTTCAACTTCCTTTTTTTCCGGGGGTTTTTCTTTGGACGCAGCTTTCTTATCCGGGATTATCTGTTCCACTTTCACACTGGTTAACTCTTGTCGATGTCCTTGTTTCCTCCGGTACTTTTTTCTTCGTTTCTTCTTGAAAACAATGATCTTTTTGTCTTTATGGTGATCAACCACTACTCCTTTGACCTGGGCATCTTTAACAAGAGGAGTTCCGATCAAAGTGTCTTTGTCATTTTCTACCAGTAGAACCTGATCAAAAGAGACTTTTTTTCCTTGTTCTTGAGGAAGCTTTTCCACATTCAGGATGTCTCCTTCTTGAACCTTATACTGCTTACCTCCCGTTTGGATAATAGCGAACATTTTCTTATCCTTTTTATTGAGATTTATACACGTTTCCTTCTCTGAAGGGAAAAGAAAGCACCTAAAAACTAACATACGGTTCGCTTCATGTCAATATCTCGACCTTTCTTGACAAAATAGCCACTTTTCTCTAGTTTGATAATGCTTCCACTTCTGGTGGGCGGTTAGCTCAGTGGTAGAGTACCGGTCTTACAAACCGGGTGTCACTGGTTCGAATCCAGTACCGCCCACCATAAAACCTTCACCCGTTCCTTTGGAAGCATTTATTATTTTGTGGAAATGGCCGTTTCCTTTGAAAAGAAGAGACTTCCGGCGCTTACCCTCTCCTTTGACAAATTTACAGACAAATTGTATATATGTAACATAAAGTATTCCAATTTGTTAACTATAAAAAAGAGAGAGAAACACAATTATGGAAAAAAAACGAATCCTGGTGGTGGAAGATGAAAGCATTGTGGGTCAGGACATCCGAAACATGCTCCTTGCGCTTGGCTATGAAGTGACCTCCCTGGTCACAACATCTGAAGAAGCTGTCCAACAAGCTGATCAAACCCGCCCCGATTTGGTCCTCATGGATGTGATGCTTCACGGAGAAACCACGGGAGTCAAAGCAGCCGACCAGATTTACAATCAACTCAACATTCCTGTGGTTTACCTGACCGCTTACGCCGACCCAAACACCTTACAGAAGGCTAAAATTACGGAACCTTTTGGATACATACTCAAACCATTTGAAGAAAGAGAACTCCAAACCACCATCGAAATCGCTCTTTACAAATTTAAAATGCAGATGCAGCTTCGAGAAAGAGAACAAAGATTTTTCACTATTTTGAGGAGTATCGGGGATGCTGTGATGGCCACAGACCAACAAGGCCACATCACTTTCATGAACCCTTTGGCTGAAAAGCTCACTGGATTCGAACAGAAAAAAGCTTTAAAAAAACCCTTAAACCAAATTTTCCGAATCCAAAGCCTCAACCACAAAAGGAAATACCAAATCGATGTCCAAGATCTCCGGCAAGGGAATAAACTGGAAATTCCCGATGAGGTCTACCTCATCTCCCAAAATCAGAAAAAAATCCCCATCAGCCTGAACATCGCTCCCATACAAGATGAAGAGAAAAACATATCTGGAGTGGTGGTAGCCTTCGCCGATATATCCCGCCGCAAAAAAGCTGAATATGACCTTAAAAAAAGCATGCAAAAATTAAAAAACTCACTCCATGAAACCGTGAGAGCTATCGCTTCCATCATTGAAACCCGAGACCCTTATACAGCCGGCCATCAACACCGCGCCACCAACCTGGCCTGTGCCATCGCCAAAGAAATGAACCTTTCTTCGGACCGGATTGATGGTCTGCGCATGGCGGGAAATCTCCATGACATCGGGAAAATCACAGTCCCGGCTGAAATCCTCAGCAAGCCGGGGAAAATATCCGAAGAAGAATACAACATCATCAAAACTCATCCTCGGGTAGGCTATGATATCATTAAAAACATCGAGTTTCCCTGGCCGGTGGCTCAGATCGTGCTCCAACATCATGAGCGATTGGATGGAAGCGGTTATCCTCTGGGAATCAAGAGAAATCAAATCCTCCTGGAAGCCAAAATCCTCGCTGTAGCCGATGTCATCGAGGCCATGGCCAGCCACAGGCCTTACCGTCCTGCCAAAAGTATCCATAAAGCTCTCCAGGAAGTTTCTTACCATAAGGGAAGTCTGTACGCTCCTGAAGTGGTGGATGCCTGTCTGAGAGTGTTTGAAAAAGGATTCCAATTCGAGGCCGCTTGAGTTAACATCCCATGCCGCTAGAGCCTAAACATAATTCTCTCTGGGAACGTTTAAAACAGGGAAAGGGGAGAAAAATTTTATCCTTTCTCCTTCTCTTTTCTTCCATTCTGGCGTCTTTAGGAGGGGTGGCCGCATTTATCTACCTCTTCGTTCTGGATTGGAACGTGTACTGGTGGATCCTTTCTCCCATCATTTTTGCTTTGTACCAAATTCCTGCTGTGTTTCTTTACTGGCTGAGAAAAAATAAACTCTGAATCGGGGAGAGTGAGTCGCTCCAAGAGGATTTTTAACGCCATTTCCGGCTCCTTCTCATAAAAAATAAATCCTTTGATTGACTGAAGGAAGGGAGGTTGATACCATTTCTTTGTTTTTATGATTTTATTCTAATAATAGGGGATAGAAATGAATAAAATGAAAAACTTTTGGCCTTTCTTTATCTTCATTTTCTCGGTCCTTCTTTTTTCTCAAAAACCAAACGATGTCCAAATCCACATCCGTCATTTGGAAAATCTCATCGACAATCACATAAATTCCTGGAAATATAAAGAAACAGAGGCTCTCAAAAAAGAAAAGGCTCCCCTTCACGGCCTGGAATGGAAGCCTCTGCCTTCAGGGAAATCCATTCAGGCTAAAGTCTTCTCCCTCCAGAAAGAATTTCAGGTCCCTCAAGCCTTTTCAGGAGTGCCCGTCAAAGGAAGCAAAGTCATTCTTCAATGCCATTTTCGGGGAATCGGGGTGTATGAAGGAGAATTCCTCATAAACAAAAAACCTCACCAATCATTCCAGCTCAAATTTGGAAATCATTCTTCAGAGATAAAAAAAGAATTCCTTCTCGCCCACCGGGCAAAGCCCGGAGAAAACATTCTCTTGACTTTCCGGTTTAAAAACAGAGGAAGACTCCCTCTAATCCAGAAAAAAGAAGTGGAACCGGGAACCTATTTTCACTTTCAATCTCAATTTCAAATCCCGGAAACCCAAAAAATTCATCAACGGCTCTCTCGCCTTCTTCTGGATATGAAAACAGGAGCTGTGCTTCTGGAATTGACCCCCCAAAAAACGGATCGTCCTGTTTCTGAAGAATACTCCCAGCGTTCCTCCTCCCGCCGATTCCAGATTCTCCAGAAAACCCTAAGAGAGGCCATCCTGAATTTTGACCTGGACTCGGTAGAAGAGGGGGATACTCCTGGAGTGAAGCATTCTGTAAAGAAGTTTCACAAACAAACCAAACCGATTTCCCGTTTCCTTCAAAACTATACCTTGTATGCCGGTGGAAATTCTCACATCGACCTGGCCTGGTTGTGGAGGTGGAGAGAAACAGTGGAAGTCTCCCAAAAAACATTTTCTACGGTCATGGACCATATGGAGGAATACCCCCATATTGTCTACATTCAGAGCCAGGCTCAAGTTTATAAGTGGATGGAAAAATATTATCCCCAAGTGTTCCAGCGCATCCAAAAAAAGGTTAAACAGGGCCGGTGGGAAATCGTGGGAGGCATGTGGGCTGAACCCGACTGCAACCTCCCTGATGGAGAATCTTTCATCCGCCAGATTCTTTATGGAAAAAGATACTTCCAGAAAAAATTTGGAGTGGATGTGAAGATCGGATGGAATCCCGACTCTTTTGGGTACAACTGGAATATCCCTCAATTTTATAAAAAAAGCGGGATTCACAGCTTTGTTACCCAAAAAATAAGCTGGAACGATACCACGGTTTTTCCCTATTACCTTTTCTGGTGGGAAGGGCTGGATGGATCCCGGATCCTATCCTATTTTCCTCCCACAGGGTATGTGGGTCGGTTGAAGGCTTTACCGATGACGGAAGGCCTGAAAAGGTTTGAAAGAAACACCGGGTTCAAGAATATGTTTGTGCTCTACGGATTAGGGGATCATGGAGGCGGACCCAACAGGGAGATGCTCAACCGGGCCCAGGGTTATCAAAAACAAACTCTTTTCCCTCCCATCCAACACAATCAATTTTCTCACTATCTCAAACAAGTAAAAAAGCACAATCTGAAAGACCTCCCTGTCTGGGATAACGAACTGTATCTCGAATACCACCGGGGAACCTATACCACCCAAGCTGAAACCAAAAAATTCAACCGGAAATTGGAAGTCCTTCTCTCCAACGCCGAAAAGCTCTCTTCCCTGACTTCTCTTTATGGGGAGGACTATCCTCAAAAGAACCTGGAAAAAGCATGGAAAAAGGTCCTGATGAACCAGTTTCACGATATCCTGCCCGGTTCCAGCATTCATTCGGTTTACAAAGACGCTAAAGAATCCTATCTCCAGGCCCAAAAATTAGCCCAAAATGAATTAAGCCAAAAGCTTCTCCAGCTCTCCCAAAAAATCCAAACATCCACCCAAACCAAAGGGCACCCCCTTCTCGTTTTCAATCCTCTCTCCTGGAAAAGAAACGGCGTGGTCAAGGTCAAACTTCCCCCTGAATTGAACCCTCCAGTAAAAATCCTCACCCACGACGGAGAAGAAATCCCCTCGCAGAGGGTTCCTCTAGAAAAGGGAACTTTCCTTTACTTTACAGCCAAGAATATACCTTCGGTAGGTTACAAAATTTACAAAGTCCAGAAAGGACAGAGGTCTTTTCCCTCTATGAAAGTGAACAAAAATACTCTGGAAAACCGGTATTTCCGGGTCGCCATTCATCCTCAATCCGGAAACATCATCAGTATCTTCGACAAACTGGAAAACAAGGAAGTATTGAGCCCTTCAGCTCAAGGGAACCAGCTCCAACTTTTTGAAGATATTCCTGAAAGGTGGGATGCCTGGAATATTCACTACACCGGAAGGAGCTGGAAACTGAATGAAGCCAAGAGTGTTCATGTAGGAAAAAAAGGCCCGGTGGTCTCATCGGTAGTGGTCAAGAAAAATTTCCTGGGTCTCTCCAAAGCCAAAAGACCTCCTACAGAGAATTTTCCCTCTTCCTTTTTTTCACAGGAAATCATCCTGTATAAGGACATTCCCCGCATAGATATCCACATGAAAGCAGACTGGTGGGAAGACCATGTGTTGATGAAAGTGGCATTTCCTGTGGATGTCACCAATGACCAGGCCACCTATGAAATTCCTTTCGGATATGTCCACCGTCCCACCACCCGGAAAACTCCATGGGAAAAGGCCCGCTTCGAAGTCCCCGCCATCAAATGGGCTGACCTCTCTGAGGAAAATTATGGAGTGGCCCTTCTGAATAACTGCAAATACGGTTATGACATTAAAAACAATGTGATGAGGTTAACTCTCCTCCGTTCCCCCACAAGCCCGGACCCCATAGCCGACAGGGGAAAACACCAGTTCGCCTATGCCCTCTATCCTCATCAAGGCGACTGGAAAAAGGGAAATACCGTACAGAGAGGTTATGAATTCAACTATCCTCTACTCCCCCTGTTTGTGGAGTCCCATCCGGGAGAACTCCCCCCTTCCTTCTCCTTCGTTCAATCCTCCCCTTCCAACATCCTTTTGGCCACGATCAAAAAAACCGAAGACCGAGACAATCTTATCTTCAGATTTTATGAATCCGAAGGAAACGAGACACAAGCCACCATTCAACTTTTCCGTAAACCCCGACGAATCTTTGAACTGGATTTGATGGAAAACCGGATCCAATCCGTTCCTTTCAAGGGAAAAAACCTGTACGTGAATTTCAAAAACTCAGAGATCAAATCTTTCGAAATCATCTTCCAGTAATCTTTTAGAAAACTCAATTTGGGGTCGGACCGAGTATAAAATACTGATAATAAGCCAGTTATCTCATTCTGGGTGATTTAGGCTGTTTAGTTCATTTAGTCGATTTTGTCTCTTTCGTCTATTTAGTTTATTTGGTTTGTTTGGTTGAAGAAGCGAGAAAGGCGAGAAAGGCGATAATTTAAATATTTTTGACTTTTGCATTCTGGATTATTCCATTGGGAATGAGGAGGGAGCGCCCCCGACGGGATTTGAACCCGTGTTGCCGCCTTGAAAGGGCGATGTCCTAGGCCGAGCTAGACGACAGGGGCACTTTAGGGGTGTGAGCCGTGCTGGATTCGAACCAGCGACACCCGGCTTAAAAGGCCGGTGCTCTGCCACCTGAGCTAACGGCTCTTTTTTTCTAAATCAGAGTATAACGGGAATAAAAAAGAGAATCAATATCACTCAACTTTCTTTATTTTAACAATGATCCATCTTCCTCGATAATCTTTGTTAGTAGCTTCATTCTGAAGGATGTATCTTCTCAAAAAGAACTTATAGTTTTGAACCTCTCCCTCTTTATTGGTCACCTGGATAGTGACCTGCTTTTTATGGATGTCGCCGGTGAGGTCTCTTATAGTAGGAATTTCTCCCGCTCCGATAGAAAAAGAACTGATTTCTTCTTCTCGAGAAGCTTTGGCTTTGGCTTCATTGTATTTTTTCTGCAGCTCTTTATGGTTTTCGTAAATCTTATCATATTTTTTCTGGAGTTCATCCACCTTTTTCTGGGCCTCTCTTTTGGCCGCTCTTGTTCGGGCATTATCGAGCTCAAATTTGGCTTCATCCAATTTATCTCGGGAATCGAGAGTTTTGGAGACAGAGTCTTCCACTTTCTTTTTCAGTTCCTTTTCTTTCTTATCCAATTCCGGAAGCTTTGCGGGAATCACTTCTTCTTCGGTGACCTCCGTTATCTTCCAATTCTTAACATCGATTGTGACCGGATTTATAGCCATAGTGGATAAAGTGGAAACATCATTCATGGACAGCGCATGAAAATACCGACTCAAAAGGTCTTTTTCTGGGCTGGAGCCACAACTTTGAATCAAGGCTAGGACAAGAAAAATTCCTAACATAGAGAGGATTCTTTTTTTCATTCTTCCTCCTTACGGTGTAAATTTGGTCCACTCAATTTTACTTTTTTTTCCAACCTAAATGCAAGTTTAAATAAGTTGGATTCTTGAAAAAAATTTCCGATGATTTGAAGGCCCACGGGTAACTTTTTCTGGCTGAAACCTACGGGAAGAGAAAGAGCTGGAATGCCGGCTAAACTGACGGGGGCTGTGAACCAATCGGATAAATACATCGATATGGGATCTTTCTTAGCTCCTATCAGAAAAGGAAGATCCGGAGTGGTGGGGGTGACGATGAAATCGACCTTCTGAAAAGCATCTTCGAACTCCTTACGAATGAGATCTCGGGTCTTGGCTGCCTTGACATAATAAGCTTCATAATAACCCGCACTCAAAGCAAAGGTCCCTAAAAGAATCCGCCTTTTCACTTCCGAACCAAAACCTTCTGTCCGGGTATTCTCATACATCTGGGAAAGATCAGGAGCCTTATTGTGCCGAAATCCATACCGGACTCCGTCATAGCGAGCCAGATTGGAACTCGCTTCACAAGGAGCGATGATGTAATAACAGAACAAGCCATATTTCCACACCGGAAAGGACAGTTCTTGTAATTCGGCTCCCAGGTCTTCTAAATAACCCAAAGAGTGAGAGTAAATCTCTTTTACTTCAGGATCAATTCCTTCCAGCATCTCCTGTTTGAGATAACCCACTCTCATGGATTTAAGGTCTTTCTTCATCTCTTCAGGGTATTGGGGAACCGGATGAGAAGATGAAGTGGAATCTTGAGGATCCCTTCCTGCTATCAACTGAGTCAGAAAAGCGCTGTCTTCAACGGTTTTGGTGATAGGGCCAATCTGATCCAAGGAGGAAGCAAAAGCAATAAGGCCATAACGAGAAACCCGTCCATAAGTGGGTTTGAATCCCACTAGGCCGCAAAAAGCAGCGGGCTGCCTGATGGAACCTCCTGTGTCTGAACCAAGAGCCGCGGGAGCTTCTCCCGAAGCCACTGCGGCCGCGGAACCTCCACTGGAACCGCCGGGAACTCTTTTCCTGTCCCAAGGATTTCGGGTGATGTAGAAAGCGGAATTTTCTGTGGAGGATCCCATAGCAAACTCATCAAGATTGGTTTTTCCAATGATGGCCGCATCTTGCTTCATCAATTTTTCAACCGCGCTGGCAGTGTATGAGCCCTTGTAATTCTCTAATATTTTAGACCCACACGTGGACCTGAGGCCTTGAATCACCATATTATCTTTAATAGCCAAAGGAATTCCGGCTAAGTTTCCGGGACTTTTTTTCCTGTCAATCCTTCCGGCTTCTTCTAAAGACCGGTCTCCCAACACCGTGATGAAAGAATTGATCTGAGGCTCCATCTCCTCGATCCTCTCTAGATAAGCTTGGACCACTTCCTGGGCTTTGACTTCTTTTTTTTGGAGAAGGTTTTTCAATCCGGTGAGACTCAACGAAGTAAGGTTCATTTTTCTTCGATGACTTTGGGGACTTTCATGAATTCGCCGTCATTTTCAGGAGAATTGTCTAGGGCTTCTTTCCCCGAAAAGGAGGGCTTGATTTTGTCGTCTCGAAAAGATAGGGAAAAAGAGACCGGAGTGTATTCTTCATTTTTGGATGATTCCAATCGGAGTTCACCCAGTTTATCCACCCACTCCACAATCTGGTTCATTTGAGGAACCAACTGAGCCTTATCTTCTTGGGTTAACTTTAAAGAGGCCAGGGCACAAATATGATCCATATCTATTTTTTTCTCCATCCTGTTTCGATTATAGGGAATCCTGTTCAAAAAATCAATTTTAGAATTCCTCACTTCCTCTCCTGAACTCTGTTTTTATAAGAGGGGAGAATTCCTAAAATTTATTTTTTTATTGACAAGCCCCAAATTTAATCCTATTATCTAGTGTAATTATAGGAAAAATAATATTAATCCTATATTATTACTAAAATATCTAGTTGATGCAGGTAAAAATTTCAAAAGGACAAAAGAGTCCCATTCCTTAACAGTTCCATCACCAGAAGTTGTAGTCTATCTTGTAGATGCCGCTGGTTTCTTCAACGGATAGAAAATGATTAAGGATTCATCCCATCTTATATCTTTTAGGTTTATAAATCTTAATTATATACGTAAATATATCTCTCTAAAAAAGGAGGATTCATGAAATTTCAGGAGAATGTCAAATTTGAAGAAGATCTGGATAAAGACTTTCTCGAAGAAATCAAGGATAGATCCGGATGCGAAGAGATTGACCGATGTATTCAATGCGGCACCTGCAGCAGCTCCTGTCCCATGTCTGTGTACATGGATTATACCCCTAGAAAAATAATGTATATGATCAAAAACGGGTTTAAAGAGGAAACCCTCCACAGTTTCACCCCTTGGCTCTGTGCCTCATGCTACAGCTGTCAGGTTCGATGTCCGGTCCAAATCAAAATAACCGATGTCATGTATGCCCTCAAGAGGATGGCTATTGAAGAGAAGGCTTACCCCTCCCGCTTTTCGATTCCCATTATGGACAAAGAAATGCACAAAATCCTCACTGAAAATGGAAGAAGTTCCGAGTTGTGGCTGATGTTGAAACTATACCTTAAAACTCGGAATCTGGGCGGAATGATTAAAATGGCTCCACTGGGGCTAAGCCTTATGAAAACCGGACGGATGGGTCTAAAAAAAGAATCCATAAAGAATAAAAAACAACTCCGCTCTCTGCTCAAATCCGTGAAGGAGGGAACCAAATGAAAAATTATACTTATTACCCGGGATGTTCGATCCAAACCAGTTCCAAACATTACGAAGAATCCCTTCTTCCGGTATTAAAAGAAATGGGAGTGGAACTGGAAGAAATGGAAGACTGGAACTGCTGCGGAGCCACCGCCTCTCTCTCTGTGGACGAAACAGCTTCAGCCACCATCAATGCCCGCAATCTTTCCATAGCTGAGAAATCAGGCAAAGACATACTGGCACCCTGTGCCGCCTGTTATCTCTCCTTAAAAAAAGCCAACCAATTTCTAAAGGAAGAAAGCGAAAAATCCACGGCCCTTGTGGAGGAGTTGAAAAAAAATGGGATTGAATACACGGGAAAAGTTCGAATCAAACATCCTTTAGAAGTCCTTTCTCAAGAAATCGGCCTGGATGCTCTGAAAGATAAGGTCCAGAGGAAACTCACCGGACTTAATGTGGCCAGCTATTATGGGTGCCAGGTGGTTCGTCCTTATCTAGAGTTTGACGACCCCGACTATCCTCATTCCATGGATGACCTCATGTCAGCCCTCGGGGCTACCCCTGTCGATTACGGTGCCAAAACCCGCTGCTGCGGGGGATCACTCACGGCCAATCTGGAGGAACCCGGGGCCCGGCTCAATTATATCCTTCTCAAAGAAGCCCAGAGAAAAGAGGCTGATGTCATTGTGACTCTCTGTCCTCTCTGTCATTTCAATTTGGAAACCACACAAAAAAAGATTGCTAAAAAATACAATCAGGATTTCAATATTCCCATCCTCTTTTTCAGCCAGCTTATGGGGCTTGCTCTGGGAATTCCCAAGAAAAAGCTAGGGTTCTCCCGTTCATTGATCCCCTTGAAAGCCATGTGGGAGAAACTGGAAAATGGAGGAACCAATGAATAATAACGGAAAACCGAGAATCGGAGTTTTTATCTGTCATTGTGGAACAAATATTGGCGGAAAAGTGAATGTTTATGAAGTGGCGGATTTCGCCTCTAAACTGGACAATGTGGCTGTAGCCAAGGAATACAGGTTTATGTGTTCAGACCCAGGTCAGGAATTAATCAGACAAAGCATCCAAGAACACAACCTCAACCGGGTGGTGGTGGCTTCCTGTTCCCCCCTTATGCACGAACCGACTTTCCGGGGAGTGACCTCTGAAGGGGGCCTGAATCCCTTCTACTTTCAGATGACCAATATCCGGGAACATGTCTCCTGGGTCACCAAAGATCCCAATAAGGCTACCAAAAAAGCCAAAGCTTTGATATCGGCGGCAGTCCGTCGGGTGGCTCTCCATGATCCTTTAACCAAAAAAGAGGTGCCTGTGAGGCCTGAAGTTTTGATCGTGGGGGGAGGCATTGCCGGAATCCATTCGGCATTAACCTACGCCAATTCGGGAAAAAAAGTTTACCTGGTGGAAAAAGAAGCTTCCATCGGAGGCCATATGTCCACATTGGACAAAACTTTCCCTACTCTGGACTGTTCCGCTTGCATCCTTACCCCCAAAATGTCAGAAGTGGGGAAACACCCCAACATCGAACTGCTCACCTGGAGTGAAGTTGAAGAAATTTCAGGTTATGTGGGCAATTTTAAAGCTCGAGTCCGTCAAAAGCCCCGATATGTGGACGTCGATGCCTGCAATGGATGCGGAGCCTGCTGGGAAAACTGCCCCACCACCATCACTCCCATTGAAAAAGTCATCAAAAAGGGGGAAACGGTGATCAAAACGGTGGAAAAAGAACACTAAAATGACTCTCAAAAAGGTTAAGGAACTCCTCCAAGCGGAAGTGGTCTGTGGAGAATCCCAACTGGATGAAGAGGTCACCTTTGCCGGAGGATCTGACCTGATGAGCGATGTCCTGGCCTTTGGGAAGCCCGGAATCCTCCTCCTCACCGGTTTGACCAACCGTCAATCTGTGAGGACGGCTGAAATCATCGAGGCCAAAGCTCTCGTCTATGTTCGGGGAAAAAAACCAGATAAAGAAGGGATTGAATTGGCCAAAAAAATAGGAATTCCTGTTCTCTCCACTCATTATATGATGTACACATCTTGTGGATTTCTTTTTAAAAATGGTCTTCCTGGGGTAAGCCTCCTCAGGGAAAAGGAAGATGAAAAATAAAGAGAATGTTCTATCCCAGCATTATGAGATCAATGGTGGAGATTTCAGCAATGCGGGAAATATCTCCACTCAAATCAAAGAAACTCTTAAAGAACTGGGAATTCGTTCATCTCTCATCCGGCGTGCCGCCATCGCGGCTTATGAAGCAGAAATGAACGTGGTTATGTATGCTCACCAGGGACAATTCCAATTCAGCCTCACCCCTTCAACGATTCATTTTACAGTGAAAGACTTAGGAATAGGGATTGAGGACATTGAGCTGGCCATGCAGGAGGGCTATTCTACGGCCACTGAAGAACTGAGGGAGATGGGATTTGGAGCCGGAATGGGTCTTCCCAACATCAAAAGAAACTCAGACCAGTTCCAAATATCCTCTACTCCAGGAAAAGGGACCTTTTTGGATATCTTCTTTTACCTGAATCAAAGAGAGAAATAATGGATCAATATTACCATTCAATCTATTTCGATTCAGAAAAATGCCTCGGCCGACGAAAATGCATGCGGGTCTGTCCTACCCAGGCCATTCGGGTCCGTAATAATAAAGCCCAAATGCTTGAGGAAAGATGCATCGACTGTGGAGAATGCATTGCGACCTGCCCCAATGGAGCCATCATTCCCCTCACAGATCCTTTTGGTGAGCTCACCAAATTCCGGCATACCGTCGCCATTCCCTCCCCGGCTCTTTATGCCCAATTCGGAAGAGAAATTTTGCCGAGTAAAATCATATCTGGGTTGAAAAGGCTGGGCTTTGATGATGCAGTAGACCTGGCTTACACCTGTGGCAAAGTCAGCTTTGCCATCCAAGAGTATATCCGACAGTACGAGGGACCCAAGCCTCTTATAATCAACACGTGTCCGACGGTGGTGCGGTTGATTCAAGTGAAATACCCCAACCTCATCGACCAGGTTCTTCCCATCGACATTCCCCGGGAAATTGCCGGACGAGAAATCAAAAAGAAAAAATCCAAACAATACGGATTGGAAGAAAAGGAAATCGGGACTTTTTACATCACTCCCTGCCCGGTCAAAATGATTTCCATTAAACAACCTGCGGAAAAGGGACGCTCTCATTTGGATGGGGCCATATCCATTTCGGATATGTACGGTCCTCTTCTCTCAGCCATGGAAAGTGTGGATAAAGGAGACTACCGACAGTCTCTGGAAAGCATTTGTATCCTGGGCATAGGATGGGCCCTGACAGGAGGGATCTGCCGGACCTTAAAGTTGAAAAATTCACTGGCCGTATCGGGACTGTCTGAAATCCTCCAAGTGTTCAACGATATCGAACGGGGGAAGCTCAAAGATATAGATTTCATCGAAGCCTATTCCTGTCCCCAAGGCTGTGTGGGAGGTTCTCTGACCGTTGAAAACCTGTATATTTCCTACAATAAAATCCTCAAGTTGATTGAAACCTTGGAGTATGAAAAGATTAAAGCCTGCCCAGATATCCGGGAGGTTCGGGACCTTTACCGGAAAAATTACTTTTTCATAGAAGGCAAGTTAAACCCCCGACCTCTCAATCCCCTGGATAAGAATTTAAATCAAGCGATAAAAAAGAGAAAGCTGAAACAAAAAGTCTACAAAGCCCTGCCTCAAATTGACTGCGGGGCCTGCGGTTCGCCCAACTGTTTCACGTTTGCCGAAGATCTCGTCAGAGGGAAAGCCATTCCCTCAGACTGCATTTTTGACTTTGCTTCCAATGATGAAAACCTCTCCCAAGAAATTTCTCAACTGGTAGACAACCCCGTCCCCCTGAATTCCAACCCTTTAAAGAAAAATAAACCAAATAAGGACTAAGATGAAATTAAGAGAAATCCAGAAAAAACTTAACTTGAATGTGCTCACGGCTCAGGACCATATGGAAACCGAGGTTCACAGCGCCTACACCAGTGACCTTCTCAGCGATGTGATGGCCCACGCCCAAGGAGGAACTCTATGGATCACTCTCCAGACTCATCAAAACGTGATCGCTGTGGCCAAGCTCAAAGAGTTGGCTGGAGTCATCCTCGTCAACAACCGGGAACCGGAAGAAGAAACCCGGAATAAAGCCGAAGAGGAAAACGTACCTCTTTTGACCACTTCCGAAAACGCATTCCATATATCCGGAAAACTATACCGGTTGTTAGGTATTGAAAAGTGACCATGAAACGAATGAAAGCTGACCTCCATGTTCACACCTGCCTGTCTCCCTGTGGAGATTTAAAAATGTCGCCTCGAGCCATCGCAGAACAGGCCAATAAGAAAAATATCGATATTCTGGGCATCTGTGACCACAATTCGGCTGAAAACCTCCCCGCTCTCATCCAGGCAGCTGAAAAATATAAAATCTCGGTCCTTTCCGGAATCGAAGTTACCTCCCAAGAAGAAGTGCACACCGTGGCTCTGTTCAACGAACCCGATTCCGCTTTCCGACTTCAGGAAATCGTCTATCAAAACCTTCCTGGAGTCAACGATGAAGAGGCCTTTGGTATGCAGGTGGTGGTCAACGAAAAGGGAGAAGTCCTTCGGTTCAACCCCAAGCTTCTCATCGGAGCCTCCACTCTGAGCGTAGAAGAAGTAACCGAAACCATCCATTCGCTTCAGGGTTTGACCATTGCCGCTCATATTGACAGGGAGGGGTTCAGTTTGGTGGGTCAATTAGGGTTTATTCCCGACCATCTTCCCCTGGACGCATTGGAATTTTCTCCTCTTCTATCCTACGCTCAAGTCTTAGAACAGTTCCCCACCCCACACCCCCTCATCTGTTCTTCCGATGCCCATTATTTGGAAGATATCGGGAAGGGTTTCACTTCTTTCTATCTTCAAGAAGTCAACATAGAAGAAATAAAAATGGCATTTCTCCAAAAAAACGGAAGGAGAGTAATCCATTAAAATGGAAGATTTATCCCTGCACATTCTGGATGTCGCTGAAAATTCGATTCGAGCTCAGGCAAAAAAAATCACCATCAAAATCCAAGAAAACAGAAGTAAAGACCTTTTATCTTTAGACATCTGTGATAATGGAGAAGGGATGGATCAAAAAACTCTCCAAAAGGCTGTAGACCCGTTCTTTTCCACTCAAAAATCCCGACGTTTCGGGCTGGGATTATCCCTTCTGTCCCAGGCTGCCCAAATGGCCAACGGCCATTTTTCCATCCAATCCCAACCCGGAAAGGGAACAAAACTGAGAGCCACCTTTCAAATCAGCCACTTGGATACCAAACCTCTGGGGAATATTCCGGAAACATTGACCACCCTAATGATGGGTCACCCGGAAGTGGATTTCCAATACGAACATAAAATCAATCATTCAAAATACTCTCTGGATACTCAAAATATTAAATCTCAATTAAAGGAAATCCCTCTGAATTCTCCAAAGGTTTTAAATAAAATAAAAAAAAACATCAAAGAAGAATTAGATAATTTAAGGAGGCAAAAATGAATGAAGCCATTGATGAAAACAAATTAGTTGAAATCATTGAAAGATACAGAGAAAACCCTCATGCTACCGTGGCTATCCTTCAGGATATTCAAGATGAGTACAATTATCTTCCCAAACCAGCCTTAATCAAAGTATCCAAGGAATTCAACGTCCCTCTCACTCGGCTTCTCAGTGTGGCTACTTTCTACAACGCGTTCAGTCTGACTCCTCGAGGAAAATACCAGGTCAACGTATGTCTGGGAACCGCCTGTCACGTAAGGGGAGGGGAAAGAATCATGAATAAGGTAGAAAAAGAGCTGGGAATTCCACGAGGCGAAACCACCGAAGACCTCAATTTCAGCCTGGATGCGGTCCGATGTTTAGGATGCTGCGGTTTAGCCCCAGTGATGATGGTGGGGGATGATGTCCAAGGCAAACTCAAAGAATCGAAAGTGCCGTCCATCCTCGAAAATTACAAACAATAAAGGAGGGAATCAATGCCTAAATTGAAAATCCAAGATTTGGAAAAGATCAGAGAAAAAAGAAAAAGAACCACCATGATCCGGGAAGGCGGAGATTACCGAGCCAAGGTCACCGTTCACATGGGAACCTGCGGTATTTCTGCAGGAGCCCGAGATATCATGAACACTCTGATTAATCAAATAGAAGAAAAAGATATTAAAGATGTACTGGTGACAAACTCGGGTTGTGCGGGCCTGTGCAGCCGTGAACCCATGATGACTGTGGAGGTGACAGGCCAGGCTCCCGTAAAATACGTGGATTTGACCAAAGAAAAAACCAAGGAAGTTTTTGAAAAACACGTACTGGGAGGAAACATAGTCCAAAAATATGCTTTAGGAAAGGGCAGCGAAAAAACAGATTATGGAAAGGAGTGAGACAATGGCGAAAGAAAATGCTTATAGACTGCATGTGATGGTTTGTGCAGGAACCGCCTGTGTTTCCAACCATTCTTTCGAGATCAAGGATGCTTTGCAAGAGGAAATCAAAAAACAGGGACTGGAAAATGAAGTCCTGGTGGTAACCACCGGATGCAACGGGTTCTGTGAAAGAGGACCTCTGTTGGTGGTGCAGCCCGGAAATATCTTCTACCAGCAGTTAACCGAAGAAGACATTCCTCATCTGGTGGAAGAACATTTTCTCAAGGGGCGACCCGTGGAAAAATATATGTACACACCCCCTGAAGAAAAAACTCCTGTCCCTGTCCTGGAGGACATTGATTTTTTCAAAAAGCAAGTCCTGATTGCCCTGCGGAACCGAGGCCTTATCGATCCAGAGAGTATCGAGGATTACATCGCCAGGGATGGGTATCAGGCCATGGCCAAGGTTCTCACCGAGATGAAACCGGAAGAAATTATAACCCAAATCAAAAATTCAGGGCTCAGAGGAAGAGGAGGTGCCGGATTTCCCACGGGAGTGAAATGGGAATTCGTACGCAATGCCTCAAGTTCCGATGGAGTGAAATACATCATTTGCAACGGCGACGAAGGAGATCCCGGAGCTTACATGGACCGCAGTATTGTGGAATCGGACCCTCATTCAATCCTCGAAGGAATGGTCATCGGAGCCAAGGCCATGGGAGCCAGCCAAGGATATATTTATATCCGGAATGAATACCCCCTAGCCTTGAAAAGAATCAACATAGCGATCGATCAGGCCCGAGAGTATGGACTTTTAGGTCCAGATATACTGGGCACAGGGTTCAATTTCAATGTCCAGGTAGTCAGAGGAGCTGGAGCTTTTGTGTGCGGAGAGGAAACCGCTCTATTGGCTTCGGTGGAGGGCCGTTTAGGTGAACCCCGACCCAGGCCTCCTTATCCGGCCCAAAAGGGGTTGTGGGGGAAACCCACTAACATCAATAATGTGGAAACCTGGTCCAACGTAGCCTCCATCATTAACCGAGGAGCTGAATGGTACTCCTCCATCGGCACCGGAATGAGCAAGGGAACTAAAGTTTTCTCCGTCGTAGGAAAAGTTAAAGATACCGGTTTGGTGGAAGTTCCCATGGGGCTTAGCCTGGGCGAAATCATCTTCGATATATGCGGAGGGATAGTGAAAGACCGCAAGTTTAAAGCCGTTCAAATCGGAGGCCCCTCCGGAGGATGTGTCCCCGCTAAGCAACTCAATTTACCGGTGGATTATGAACGCCTGACCCAAGCGGGTTCCATGATGGGGTCCGGGGGAATGGTGGTCACCGACGAAAACACCTGCATGGTGGATCTGGCATATTACTTTTTGACTTTCATCAAGGGAGAATCCTGTGGAAAATGCACTCCCTGCCGTGAAGGAATTCCCCGAATGCTGGAAATCCTGACCAAAATAAAAGAAGGACGGGGAGAAATGAAGGATTTGGATTTGCTTGAAGATTTGGCCAACAATATCAAAGCCACAGCTCTGTGCGGATTAGGAAACACCGCTCCCAACCCAGTCCTCACCACCCTTCGTTACTTCAAAAATGAATACGAATCCCACATAAAATACAAGAAATGTCCGGCAGGGGTGTGCATAGACCTGGTTTCTTCCCCTTGCCATCACACCTGTCCCATCGGCACAGAAGCCTGCTCCTACATAGGGTTGATCGCTCAAGGCAAATTCAAACAAGCATTGGAAGTGAACCGATGGGTGAATCCCCTTCCCAGTGTATGCGGGCGGGTGTGTCATCACCCCTGTGAGACGAGATGCCGGGCCGGAGAAGTTGATGAACCCATTGCGATAAGAAACCTCAAGAGATTCCTTACCGATTACGAAAAATCCACCGGAAACAAGCCTTCTGTCAAACCCACTCCCAAAAAATACGAAAAAGTAGCCATCGTCGGTTCCGGACCCGCTGGATTGATGACGGGATGGGAACTGGCCAAAAAAGGATATAAACCCACCATTTTTGAGGCAGAATCGGTCCCCGGAGGTGTCTTATCCTGGGGTATTCCGGAATACCGACTTCCCAAGGATATCCTCAACACGGAAATCGAGGCCATAAAAGATATGGGAGTGGAGATCAAAACCAACACTCCCATTGGAAAAGACTTAACCATAGACGATCTCTTCAACCAGGGATTCAAATCTGTCTTCATTGCCACCGGCTCTCCTGTGAATTCCCAATTAGGGATCCCTGGAGAAGATGCCGAAGGAGTGATCGATCCCATTCAAATGTTGAAGAAATACAACCTGGAAAAGAAGGTTGATGTGGGGAAAAAAGTAGCCGTGGTGGGAGGAGGAAACACCGCCATCGACGCCGCCCGGGCAGCCTGGCGGTTAGGTGCGGATGTAACCATCCTTTACAGAAGAACCAAATTGGAGATGCCGGCCAACGCTGAAGAAATAGAGGAAGCCATAAATGAAGGAATAAAAATCAAGTTCTTAACCCAGCCCATCGAAGCTCACTCCGAAAATGGGAAATTGACCAAAATCAAATGCGCCCAAATGTCTTTAGGAGAATTTGATAAATCAGCCCGACGAAGACCTTCTCCTATCCAAGGAAGTGAATTTGAGATGGAAGTGGACACTCTTATCCCTGCTATCGGCCAAACACCTGATTTGAGTTTTCTCCAAGGAAACACCCAGCTCAACATCGATAAATGGAACAGCTTAGAAGTCAACCCTGAAACCATGGAAACCAACGTGGAAGGCATTTTCGCTGGAGGTGATGTGGTCACAGGCCCGGCCACCGTATTGGAAGCCATGGAAGCCGGGAAAACTGCCTCTGAATCTATCCATAGATATTTGAGAGGAGAGAATTTGGATAGAGAATACCACCCCACCCAGCCGGAATTAGAGGTCGCCACTGTGGAAGTTTCTCCTGAAGAACTCGATGAACTCACCAGGCCGGAAATGCCCACCCTCCCTGTAGAGGAAAGAAAGGGAAACTTTAAAGAAGTCGAAAAAGGTTATACCAAAGAAATGGCTATGAACGAAGCCAAACGGTGCTTAAGGTGTGATTTGGAAAGCAAAGGAGGAAAATAATGAATGAAAATAAAAAAATCAAATTATTCATCAACAATAAACCCATCGAAGTAGAAGAAGGCACCACCATCCTTCAAGCCGCTCAAAAAATGGACATAGAGATTCCCACCTTATGTTACCACTCTCTTCTGGAACCCTATGCGGCCTGCCGGGTTTGTGTGGTGGAGAGAAAAATGGGAGAGAAGGTAGACCTGGCTACTTCCTGCAACACTGAAGTGAAGGAAGGAATGGAAGTCTTCACCGATTCGGAAAAAGCGGTGAACGCCCGAAAAATGAACATTGAACTGCTGATGGCCCGAGCCCCTGCTGCCGAACCGGTGCAGGAAATAGCCCAGAAAATGGGAATTGAAAAAACTCCTTTTGAAATCAAAGACCCCACAGAAAAGTGCATCCTGTGCGGTCTTTGTGTCCGCTGTTGTGAAGAGGTTGTGCAAGCCAACGCCATTGGTTTTGTAGACCGGGGACTGGAAAGAGAAGTTTCTCCTCCATTCGGAGAACCTTCGGAAGACTGCATCGGCTGCACCGCCTGTGCCTTTTTCTGCCCCACCGAAGCCATCACTTACGAAGACCTTCATGAACGAAAAATTATTCATGAAGAAATGGATTTAGGTCCTTCCAAAGCCATCCGGGTCCCCCTTCGTCAAGCTGTCCCCATGGTGCCGTTTGTGGATGAAGAATCCTGCATTCACTTCAAGACGGGCGGCTGCCAGCTCTGTGAAAAAGTGTGTGAGAAAGAAGCGGTCAACCATGAGGCCGAAGAGAAGGAAATTGAACTGGACGTGGGAACTGTGATTCTGGCTTCGGGATTCAAAACATTTGATTCCAAAAGAATCCCCCCCTACAATTACGGCCGACTCGACAACATCATCTCTGGCCTGGAGTTCGAAAGGATGGTCAATGCTTCCGGCCCCACGGGTGGAGAGATCCGCATGACCAATGGGGAAAAACCCCAATCGGTGGGATTGGTCCACTGTGTGGGTTCTCGGGATGAAAATTACAACCAATACTGCTCCAGGGTCTGCTGCATGTACTCATTGAAATTCGCTCACCTTATCGCCGAAAACACCGATGCAGATATCTATGACTTCTACATCGACATGCGCTGTTTTGGAAAGGGCTACGAAGAATTCTACCACCGGCTGTTGGAGGAAGGGACCAAATTCATCAGAGGACGGGTTTCAGAAATCACAGACATTCCTTTATCGGAAAAAGAAGAAGGGAAATTAATCATCCGAGTCGAAGATACTTTGATGGACACGGTCCGGAGAGTTCCCGTGGATATGGTCGTTCTGGCGACCGGTCTTGAGCCAAATGAGGACCAAACCGAGCTCGCCCGCATGTTCAATATTACCACCAGTCAAGATGGCTTCTTCCTGGAAAGGCACCCCAAATTGGCTCCTGTATCCACAGCTTCGGATGGAGTGTTTTTAGCCGGAGCCTGTCAGGGGCCCAAAGACATACCTGACACCGTGGGTCAGGCAGGAGCCGCTGCCTCAGAAGCTCTGGCCTTAGCGGATAAAGGCACCTTTGAACTTGAACCCATCACCGCCGAAATCGACGAAGAGGTGTGCGCGGGATGCCAACTGTGCATAGGACTCTGTCCCTACACAGCCATCTCTTATGATAAAGAAAAAGGAGTTTCGGTTGTGGAAGAAGCTTTGTGTAAGGGATGCGGGACCTGTGTCTCAGCCTGTCCCAGTGGAGCTTCCCAACAGAAACACTTTCGCGACCAACAAATCATGGCTGAAATCGAAGGGATTTTTATCGAATAGAAAATTATGCTAGAATAACGAGTTCAATTTGAGTATAATACTAAGTTTTTCTATGGATTTATTAATTATTGAGGAGGCCAACTATGGGAAATCAATCTTTCGATCCTCGATTAGTTGGTTTCTTGTGTAACTGGTGCTCTTATACTGGTGCAGACCTGGCTGGAACTTCGCGCATGACCTATGCTCCCAATTTACGGATCATCCGGGTCATGTGCAGCGGTCGGGTCGACCCTCAATTCATTCTTAAAGCATTCAAAGAGGGAGCTGATGGTGTCCTTGTCTCAGGATGTCATCCTGGAGATTGCCATTACCAAGAAGGCAACTATAAGGCATTAAGAAGACACAGACTTCTATCCAACATGCTGGAACAGATGGGGATCGAGAAAGAAAGATTCAGACTGGAATGGGTTTCAGCTGCTGAAGGGGCAAAATTTCAAAAAGTTTGTAATGAATTTACCGAACAAATAAGAAAATTAGGGCCCCTGAACATGAACGGAGGAAAAAATGAGCAAACAGAAGCCTAAAGTCGCATTTTATTGGTGTTCATCTTGTGGAGGATGTGAAGAATCCATCGTGGATTTGGCCGAAGATATTCTCAAGGTCACAGACGCTGTGGATATCGTATTTTGGCCGGTGGCTTTAGATTTCAAACGGAAAGATGTGGAAGCCATGGAAGACAACTCCATCGATGTAAGCTTCATCAATGGAGCAGTCCGGCTCTCCGAACAACAAGAAATGGTGGAACTGCTGAGGAAAAAGTCCAAAATGGTGGTGGCTCATGGAAGCTGCGCCCATATGGGAGGAATCCCGGGTTTGGGTAATTTCTGGAACAAGGAAACCATTTTCCACCGCGCTTATCATACCACTCCTTCCACAGATAATCCGGATGGGACAGTGCCTCTGGAAAAAACCAAAGTGGACGGAAAGGAACTTTCTCTTCCCCGCTTTTTTGATACGGTCCGCTCTTTGGATCAAGTGATTGACGTGGATTATTACCTTCCGGGATGCGCTCCCCCTCGAGACATCATCATGAATGCAGTCCAAGCTATCCTGAAAGGAGAACTTCCTCCCAAAGGGTCGGTTCTCTCTCCCAACAAATCGCTTTGTGACGACTGCGACCGCAATGATTCCAAACCTGAAAAACTCGCTATTTCTGAAATCAAAAGACCTTGGGAAGTGGAGCTCGACCCAGAAAAATGCTTTTTAGCCCAGGGAGTGCTATGCATGGGACCCGCGACCCGGACCGGGTGCGGTGAGAGATGCATTGAGGCGAACATGCCCTGCCGGGGCTGTTTTGGTCCCACCGATCAGGTCTACGATCAGGGAGCTAAATTCCTTTCTTCCATAGCATCCATCCTGGACACCGACGATGAAAAGGAAATAGAAAAAATTGTCAACACCATTGTGGATCCTGCAGGAACTTTCTATCGATTCAGTCTCCCTGCTTCCACTCTAAGAAGGAAAAAAATGGAGGCGATCAAATGAGCAAGCGAATAACCGTTGACCCAATCACTCGTTTAGAAGGACACGGAAAAATCGAGGTTTTTCTCGACGATAAAGGCGATGTGGACCGAGCCATTCTCCAAATCCCCGAACTGAGAGGGTTCGAACAGTTTGCGGTGGGAAGGCCTGCCGAAGAAATGCCCCGGATCACTCCCCGAATCTGCGGAGTTTGTCCCACAGCTCACCACATGGCTTCAACCAAAACAGTGGACGACCTTTTCAACGTAGAGCCCACTCCCACAGCCAAGATGATCCGGGAACTCATCTACAACGCCTTCCAGTTTGAAGATCATACTCTTCATTTCTTTTTCCTGGGAGGACCCGATTTTGTGGTAGGTCCCCAAGCCAACGCAGGAGAAAGAAACATCCTGGGAGTGATCGGCAAAGTGGGTTTGGAAGCGGGAAAGAAAGTCATCAAAGCCCGAAGGGAAGCCCGGGATATCTCCCCC